>CAZRMD010000031.1:0-21792 GCA_964601135.1 uncultured Actinomycetes bacterium
GAGCGCTGGCTACGGTCCCGGTAGACGCCAGCGCTGGGACGACCTGGAATATCCAGGTCGGCGCCCTTGAAAGTCCTACCGGGTTCACGTCAGCAAACCGGTTCTACCCGTCAGAGATCACGATCCACCCGGGGGATACGGTCGGCTTTCGGTGGGGCGGATTTCACACCGTCACGTTCAATCCACCCGCCAATAAGTCGCTGTTCGACTACTTCGGGCCAGGAGGTTATCACCCAGGACCGTTGACTTCTCCCTCGCAATGGGTTAGCGGGGTTCCATTTGGGCCTCCGGGTAGCCTGCCACCGCCATTCGTTGTCAGGTTCGCCCCGACGCTACCCTCCGGCACCTACCACTTCCAATGCATGCTGCACCAGTTCATGAAGGGGTCGGTGACCGTAACCAACGAGCCGCTTCACCGGACTGACGCTCAGAATCAGCAGCTGGCCGCCGCTGAGATCAAGGCGGACAGCCAGCGCGTCGCTGCCCTCGATCGTCATGCGACCGGGGTTACTCGCGAAGACAGAGGTGAGGCCGTGGTCGGCATCAGCACCAAAGTCGTCGAGGTGGTCAAGTTCTATCCCCAGGCTATTACGGTTCACGTGGGCGATCGACTGACCTTCACCGATCTCGACGTACAAGAACCACATACGGTGACGTTCGGCCCGGTGGCCGGAAATCCGCGTGACCCGACGGTGGGCGCTTTCCCTTCGGGACCGGGTAATCCGCAAGCCTATGACGGGTCGTCTGCGCTCAACTCAGGGTTTTTGCTCTATCCCAGCATGTACAACTACTGGAGGCTAGGGCTGACACCGATCAGCGCGCTTCAACCGACGACACAATTTAGCGTCACGTTTACCCGGGCGACCGCAGTTGGCAAGCCCATTCAGTTCTACTGCTTTATCCACGGCTTCCGCAATCCAGATGGGAGCGTTGGTGGAATGAGTGGCAACATCACGGTCCTCCCGGCAGAAGGAGGCGGCGACCGGAACTGACGTGTGACCGACGCGACGGAAGGCCGGACCGTTGCCCGGCCTTCTCCTTTCCTATGGGGCGTCAGTGGAGCTGACCGTTGCCGACGACGTGGACCCAGGTAAGGCCGGTATTCAGACGGATGAACTGGCCGGTGGCGTCCGTGAAGTACAACGGAATCGCGCTGCTCATGTGCCAGGTCGCCGCAATCACCCGGCCGTCTGAATAAAGCTCCGCCGGCCCCTCGCCGTCGAGGTCGTAGATGATCGAATGGGCACCACCGTTGACGTCTTCGGTCCAGCCGGCGTCGCGGAACGGGGCATGCACGATGGCGATCGTCTTCACCGCAAGCTGCGCCTCGCTGGCGGCGTCCACAAACGGCGCCTCGTGGTCGAAGCGGAGATAGAGCTTGCGCCCGGCGTCGTAGCTATAGCTGACGGCATGCAGCCCGATCTGAGGTGGAGCCGCGGGGGAGCCCCGGTCGACGTCATCATGAGGTGGGTCGACGATGAACGGCCCTACCGCCGGGACCATCTCATGGCGGAGGCGCTCCGCCCGGTCACCGGACGTATAGAGGTTGTGCGGCGCTGCTCGGGCCGCCGAGCGGAAGAAGTGGCTGCCGCGGTCGTAGTCGTTGATCACCACCGCGACACCCTGACCCCAGAGCCGCCCGAGGGTTCCATCGGACGCGCCGCTGCACATGGTCACGGCATGGAAGGCGAAGTTAAGCGGGATGTTGATCATGCGGCAACTGCGCACCGGCCCAATCAGCGGCGGTAGCGCGTTGAAATAGATGGCCGTCATTCGGCTGATCGAGTACTCGCTGATGTACTCAACCACGATGTCCGCGGCCTGGAGACCAACCTGCGGGCGGGCCGGCCCGCTGTTCTCGATGACGATCTCGACCGGTGGTCGCGGCTTGAAATCCCCTGTCACACCGCTGCCGGTGTTCGATGGTTCCAGGACATCGATCGTGAGCTTGAGATGGGTCGGTTGGGTGAGGACATCTCCACGGTTGCTGGCTCCATCATCAACGGCGAGGTCAACCGATTGGCCGAGGGCGAATGCGGCGCTCGATACGCTGGCGCTTCGGCGGTCGCTCGCCCATTGCAGCAGCGTGGAGGCAACCGGCTGACCGCTCGCAGTGATCAGCACGGTGGCGGGCTGCATGGCCAGCGGGAAGCGAATCGTCACCCCTGCTGACGGAGACGCGACCGCGGCGTCGCCCACCACTTCATCGTTGAGCTGGAACTGCGCGACGAGCACGGGTTGGGTATGGAATTCGGCATGCCACGCCTTCAGTTCGACGTCATGAGCTGAGTCGCGAAAGGCCGCGACCGAGACCGTATATGACGTCTGCGGCCGCCATCGATCAGAGGGCGAAATGAGCAGCCGATTCTCGAGCCAGGTCCCACGGGTCGCGAGCGTCGGCTTGACCGCTGTATGCACCAGGGCAGGATTGACCGGCCGATCGAAGCCGATGACGATTGGAGCATTGACCGGGACGCGATCGAGGCCGGTCATTTCCAGCCGCAGATGGACGGTCGCCGGCAACCAGGGATTGGGCGGCCAGGCACAGCCTGCCAGCACTAGGCCCAAGCCGACAGCGACCCAGGTCGATTTCTTGACGTTTCTACTGTCTGCGACGCTGGGTCACGCTTCGAGGTCCACCTGGACTACGACGACGGTCCGGACGGACCGGCGAGGTCAGGATCTTCAGGAGGGCGCGCTCTTCCGCTGATAGCCGATATGGGTCGTCATCCTTCTTATCGCGCACCGTCTTCAGCTTGCCCGCAACATAGGCGGCCAGGACGGCCGGATGGATGTAGCACTTTTTGCACACCGCGGGTGTGTTACCGAGCGCCTCCGCGACCTGGGCGATCCCATGGACCAGGGCCTTCTTCGCTTCCCTCGTACCGAGTTCCACGCGGCTGGTGCGAAAGAAGCGCGCCGCCAGCAGACTCCCAGCCCAGGTCCGGAAATCCTTCGCACTGAAGTCCTCGCCGCTGATCTGCCTGATGTATTCGTTGACGTCCTCGGACTCGACGGCCTCCGGTTGACCGTCCTCATCGAGATACTCGAACAGCTCCTGCCCGGGAATCTCCTGACATTGCTTGATGATCCGTGCCAGCCTGCGGTCACGCAGGCTGACTTTGTGTGACTTCCCGCTCTTGCCGCGAAAGGTGAAGCGGACTTCCGAGCCGATGACGTCGACATGCCGATTGCGCAGGGTCGTCAATCCAAAGGAGCCGTTCTCTTTGCGGTATTCCTCGTTGCCCACCCGGATCAAGGTGTCTTCGAGCAACCGGACGATCGCCGCCAGCACTTTCTCGCGCGGCATTCCCGTTCGTTCCAGGTCGTGGTCGGCGCGCTCGCGGATGCGAGGCAGTGCTTGGGCGAAGGCCAGCATCCGGTCGAACTTGACAGCGTCGCGTACCCGCCGCCAGCGGGTGTGGTAACGGTATTGCTTCCGCCCGCGGGCGTCACGCCCGGTAGCTTGCAGGTGGCCGCGGGGATCCGGGCAGATCCAGACATCGGTCCAGGCGGGTGGGATGGCCAGGGCCTTGATGCGGCGGATGGTGTCCCGCTCACGGATTGCTGTGCCGGCGGCATTCGTGTAGGTAAACGACCGGCCGGCTCGCTTGCGCCGAATCCCGGGCGCCACGTCGGAGACGTAGCGTAGCCCTGCCGCCCGCGCCGACCGAACCGGGTCGACCAGCTCTTCGGAATCAACGGAGGCCGGCGGCTGCCAGGCTTCCGGCAGGGCTAGCGCCATTCGCTCTCTTGACTTGCCAACATTGCTCGACCCATGATAAATGATAGGATTGATATCAATTGTTGGGCAATAGCATCACGCGGTTTGGAGGTAGATCTTGACAAGTCTGATCTGGCTGATCGTCGTCGTCCTGGTCGTGATGTGGCTCCTAGGCCTCAGCTTTCATGTGCTCGGAAACCTGATCTTTCTGCTGCTGGTCCTGGCTATCGCGGGCGTCATCCTTAACCTGCTGATGGGCGGCATGTGGGGCGGCGGCACCCATCACCACCACACCGAGGTGACGGAGGTCGACCGGGAAGTCTGAGCCGAAATCGCGCCTGGGAGGGAAATAGCGGCCTCGCGGGGCCGCTTCTTTTCTTGACGGGCGGCGTCTACAATGGCGCCAAACCGGGCGCGCCGCACCTGCCGGTCATAAGGAGGTGGGCAATGAACGACAGCGACTTCTTCAAGCTGCTGACCCACATCCATGACGAGATGCTGGAGCTCGTGAAGGAGCAGCATCCCTCCCACGAGCAGTTCGCCGCCTGGTTACTGGGCCAGATCGAGGGGCGCTTGAGGATGCGGATCGGTACCGTCAAGACGACCTAGCCCCCGCGGGTTCAGCCGGCCGAGACGTTCTAGAGTTGTGGCTACGATCACGCCTCAATCAAGCAACCAGCCGACCGCGTCATCGGGCTGGACGCTCAAGCAGATCACGCAGGACATCCCGTTCACATCGTCGGGCCGGGAAGTCCTGGAACTCGCCCAGCGCCTTGCCAGCCTGAAGGCGGCACCTCAGACCGAGCCGCTTCATCTGCTCGGCGCCGTCGTGCTGTTGCCCAGAAACGCGGCACACCGGGCGCTGGCCAACCTCAAGGTCGACGTCGATCGTCTTCGCCTGTCGACGGACGTGACCGGCATCGATGCTTCGCGCTCCGCGCCATCCGCTCCCATCGGTGCCGCAACCCGGTACCTGCTGATCAACGCCCACCGCGAGGCGCAGCAGCTTGGGCACTATCGGGTCGATGCCCTTCACCTGCTACTGGCCCTGCTCTACAAAGACTCGCCGGCTACGGCCGAGCGGTTGGAAAGCGCCGGACTGTCGATTTACGCCATCCGTCAGTACCTGACGGCCCCCGAGTCGACGCCGAAGGACGCGCGACAGCGGCCGCTACCGTCGTTCGACGGGGCGCTGGGCATCAGCCCGGTTTTCGCCATCCCCTTCGGCGCGATGCTGATCGGCGGCGCTGGGTTGTGGATCGGTGCCCCTTCGCAACTGATCGTCCCCCTCACTCTGCTCTTCATCGTCGGCGGCTGGGTGACCTCGCTCTGCATTCACGAGTTCGGTCACGCGCTCATCGCCTACCTTGGCGGTGACCGCTCGGTGGCAGCGGCCGGTTACCTGTCCCTCAACCCGCTCAAGTACACCCATCCGCTCCTGAGCATTGCGCTACCCATCGCCTTTCTCCTCATTGGCGGCATAGGCCTGCCCGGTGGGGCCGTCTACCTCAACGAGCCCGCGATCCGGAGTGATTGGTGGCGCACTTTCGCGTCGGCTGCCGGTCCGCTGGCGAATCTGCTGTTCGCCATCCTGATCGGCTGGCCGTTCCTTGTCTTTCAAGGCCAGCCACCGTTTGGCGATGTGCACCTCTGGGCCGCTGTGGCGTTTCTCGTCTTCCTGCAGATCAGTGCGCTAGTGCTGAATCTGATCCCAATTCCACCCTTCGACGGTTTCGGGATCATCGAGCCCTGGCTGTCGATCGAGCTGCGGGTCATGGCCAACCGGTTGGGAATGCTGCCACTGCTCGTCCTCTTTCTTCTCCTGTTCTACGGCGGACCCTTCAGCGCCAGTTTCTGGAACCTGGTCTACGGACTCAGCGGGCTCATCAACGTCCCGACTGACCTGATCTTCCAGGGACACCAACAATTCCTTCCCTTCCATTGATCTCGATACCGGCCTGCTGGAGCAGCCCGCGCATCCACGCGTCGGCCAGCGCATAAGCAATTCGCCGGGCGCCACGCTCGGAGGATTCTTGATCCTGGGTGGTGGCTTTTCGGGCCAGATCCAGCGCGCACTGCCGGTCGGGTGCGTCGAGACCAATGAGTTCAGCCTCGATCGATGCTAATGTCTCGGGCTTGCGCAGAACGCGCAGGGCGTCGAGCGCCAGCACGCTGGTCGTTCCCTCCCAGATCGGGAGGACCTGGGCATCACGCAGAAGCCTGGGAAGACCAGTGTCCTCCATGTATCCCTGGCCGCCGAAGCACTCGATGGCCTCAGACACGACGGCCACGGCTTGCTTTCCGGTATAGAGCTTGGCCAGGGCAATCCCCAGCCGGAACAGCGGCAGCTCATCATCGGCGGCGGTTGCCGCTTCGATCTTGCTGAGCAGCTGCGCCATCCGCATCGTGAGATACAAGGCACCGTCGGCTTCGAGCGCCATCTCGCGCAAGACCTCCTGGTGCAGCGGATGCTGGTTGAGGGTCCGACCGAACGCCTCGCGCCTAGCGGCATAGGCGGAGGCCAGCATCCATCCTCGCCGCATCAAGGCGGCAGCGGTGATGGCATTGTGCAATCGCGTGATGTTGAGCATCGCCGTCATCTGGGCGAAGCCGCGATCGAGGCCGCCGACCAATTCGGCGTAGGCACCGTCGAGGGTGACTTCCCCGGTCGCCATGGCGCGCGTTCCGAGCTTGTCTTTCAGGCGATCGATACGATAGCGGTTGCGCCCGCCTCGGGGATGATCGCGTGGAACCAGGTAGAGCGCCAGGCCGCGCGTTCCCGGCGGGGCGCCTTCGGGACGGGCCAGCGCCAGTGCGACCTCGCAGCCGATGTTCGAGCAGAAGAATTTCTGGCCGTAGAGACGCCAGCCATCACCGTCGCGCCTGGCCACGACGGCGTTCTGTCCGACGTCAGATCCGCCCTGCCGCTCGGTCATCCACTGTCCCGACGTCCACCCGGTGTCCGGATCGCGAGCGATCAGGTGGGATAGGGTTTCGCGCCGCTGCTCCTGCGTGCCGAAATCGGCCAGCACACGGGCCGCTCCATCGGTCATGGCGACGGGGCACAGATAGGTGGCGGTCGACGGCGCGAACAGGTAGCACAGCGCTGCCTGGACGAGGCGAGCCTCGGCGCCCGTCTGCCTAAGGGATTCCGGTTCGTACGGGAGCGCGACTAACCCAGTTTTACAGGCGACGGCTGCGATCTTGCGCCATTCGTCGGGATAGATGACCTCATCGATCCGATGGCCCCAGCCGTCGTAGGAGCGCAGGCTCGCGGGCCGCCGCTCACACGCGTCACCCCAAGCCTGCAGCTCGCCCGCTGCTGCCCGGCCCATCTCCACCAGCGCGGGTTCGGCCCAAGCCAGCGTCGGTGGCTGAAGCCAGGAGCGCAGCAACGATTGCAGCACGATGTCGGCGCGCCAGGTGTTTTGCGGCAGCAAGTCGGACATGCCGATTGGCGCCATCTTCTCACTCGATCCTCAAACACGCATGCGTAGACTGGGCTGGTTGGCACGGGTATTTGGGGCATCGATCCGTCGTGTCGAAGATCCAAGACTGATCAAGGGCGAAGGGCGTTATGTCGATGACCTGCAACCGAAAGGCTGTCTGCACGCCGTCTTTCTGCGCAGTCATCTGGCGCATGCCGCGATTGTTCGGCTGAACCTGGAAGCGGCGCGGGCGGCGCCGGGCGTCGTAGCGGCCTGGGCGGCGAGCGACTTCGAAGATGTCGAATCCCTCGACATCGAGACACCGGTCGATGGCATGCCTGTTCCGGAGCGACCGGTGCTTGCCGTTGGCCGCGTTCGCCATGTCGGTGAGGCGGTCGCGATGGTCGTCGCCGAATCGCGCGAGCTGGCGAAGGACGCGCTCGAGCTCATCGAGCTCGACCTCGACCCGCTGCCGCCGGTTACCAGCGCGAAGCGGGCTCTGGAGGAGGGTGCAGCGCTTCTGTATCCGGAGTTTGGCACGAACCTGGCGTTCCGCAAGGAAGAGAAGCACGGGCAGGTGAAACGCGCCTTCGACCGAGCCGCCGTGACCGTCAAAGAGCGGCTGGTGAACCAGCGGCTCATTCCCAGCGCGCTCGAGCCACGAGGTGCAGTCGCCTGGCTCGACGATGGACGCCTCACGGTCGAGCTCTCATCCCAGTCGGCCTATGGCGCGAGGGAGTCGATCGCCGCCAGCCTCGGACTCGATGAGGAGGAGGTGCACATGATCGTCGAGGACGTCGGCGGCGGCTTCGGCAGCAAAGGCGGCGTCGTGGGCGAGGAAATCGCCGTCGCGGCCGCTGCCCAACGCCTGCGGCGTCCCGTCAAGTGGATCGAAGAGCGGTCCGAAAATTGCGCCGCTACCTGGCACGGCCGTGGCCAGGTGCAGGAGGTGGAGCTGGCCGCGCTGAAAGACGGCACCGTTCTTGGCGTCAGGTCGACGGTGCTCGCGGATATGGGGGCGCATCTCGAGCCATACAGCGGCTTTGTTCCCACGGTGGTCGCGGATTTGCAAACCGGCTGCTATCGGATTCCGGCATCGCAGAACACCTTGCTCGCCGTCTACACGAATGCCACGCCGACGGGCCCGTATCGGGGCGCAGGCCGGCCCGAGGCCGCCTTCTTGATCGAGCGCGCCATGGACCGGCTGGCGACGGAGCTCGACATGGATCCGATCGAGCTGCGGCTGCGGAATTTCGTCATCCCTCCCGAATTCCCGTACACCAATGCAGCCGGAGTCACCTATGACAGCGGCGATTATGCGCGCGCCTTACAACGACTCGTCGAGCATGCGGGCTATCAGCAGCTGCGCGAGGCCCAGGCCGCGGCGCGCAAACAGGGCCGCCTTCAGGGGATCGGGATTGCGACCTATGTGGAGGAAGCCGCGGGGTTTGGCGAAGATCGCGCGACCGCCCGGCTCGAGGCGGACGGCAAGATCACGGTGATCACCGGCTCGACGCCGCACGGCCAGAGCCATCAGACCACCTGGGCGCAGGTCGCCGCCGAGGCTCTCGGCGTGCCCTTTGACAACGTGCGGGTCATCTACGGCGATACGGATGAACCGGCATATGCGGTCGGCACCTTCGGAAGCCGCAGCGCCGCCATCTCCGGCGCGGCTGTGCACCAGGGCGCCGTCACCCTGATGGAACGCATCCGCGAACTCGCCGCCTCAGCGTTTGAAGCCGCTCCCACCGATATCGTCCTCAACGACGGGCACCTGCAGGTTCGCGGTGTCCCGACCCGATCGATGACGCTGGAGGATGTGGCCGCGTGGACGGCGACGGCCGGTCGAAAGGATGAGCTCGCTGTCGAGGTCAGCTTCGATCCGCCCGATACCGTGTTTCCCTTCGGCGCTCACCTGGCGTACGTCGAGGTCGATCGCGAGACCGGCGGCGTCAAGGTGCATCGCTACGTGGCCGTTGACGACTGCGGGCCGGTGATCAATCCGATGATCGTGGACGGCCAGCTGCATGGCGCTATCACCCAGGGCTTGGCCCAGGCGCTCTACGAAGGCGTCGTGTATGACGAGGAGGGCCAGTTGCTGACCGGCAACTTCACGACCTACCTCCTTCCTACCGCCGCCGACGTCCCGATGTTCGAGACGGACCGGACGGTCACGCCCTCCCCGCACAATCCGATGGGTGTTAAGGGGATCGGCGAAGGCGGCACGATTGGATCGACGCCCGCGGTCGCCAATGCGGTCATGGATGCGTTGCGGCCACTGGGCATCAAGAACCTCGACATGCCGCTGACACCATTCAAGATCTGGCAGGCGATCCAGGGCCAGCCCGACTAGATATCCAGTCCGAACACCTGGACGGCGGTGCCGCCCAGCACCATGTCGACATCGGCCTGGGACACACCCATTTCGCGGATCTTCGTGATCTCCACGGCGACATTCGTCGGATGATCGGTTCCGAGCATCACGCGGTTGGCGCCCAGCGTCTTCACGGCCCAGGCGATATCAGGTCCCATCGCCCACGACGTCTCCAGGTAGATATTCGGATGATCCTCGGCAATCCACACGACGTCGCCGCTCAGCGTCGCAGCGCCCATGTGCGCGGCGATGATCTTCAGCTCGGGATAGCGCTTGGCCAGTGGAATCAGATGGCCCGGGGCGGACATAGGGATGCCAAACGTGGCGATGTGAACCATCACCGGAACGCCAACCTCTTGGGCGGTTTCAAAGATGACCTGGGCATCCTTACCGTTGGGATTGAGCGCGTGGCCGATGGTATGACACTTGACGGCCTTGAATCCGAGGTCTTTCACGCAACGGCGGATCTCTGCGGCCGCCCCTTTCTGATCGTAGTGAGGGTTGACGTTTGCCATCCCGAAGATTCTCCCGCGACGCGAGCGCGCAAAAGCTGCGATGGCATCATGGACCTGGCGCGCGTCGGGGGTCGCGCCGGGCCACGGCTGGACCAGGCTGGCACGGACGTCGTTGCGGTCCTGGGCATGAATGATCTCGTCCTCCGTTGCGGTCCAGCCATCAAAGACACAACCCTGGCCCAGATGGTGATGGGTATCGACGATTGGCATCAGTGTGCTCCTCCCTTCTCACGTGGTTCTGCCTGCCCAGCCAGGCCCAGTCTCGTCATCAGTCGCTCCGCCGCCTTACGGGTAGCAGCCTCATCATTGGCACGAAGGCCAGCGACATCGACCAGGCTGCTGCCCATCGCGACCGCCACAGCTCCCGCCTCGAGGTATTTAGGCGCCGTCTCTACGGTCACACCGCCGGTCGGTACCAGTCCAAGCTCCGGCATTGGTTGGAGCAGCCGGCGGATGTAGTCGGGACCTAGCGTGTCTGCCGGGAAGACCTTGATGCAGGCCGCACCGAAAGCCTGCGCCCGCTGAATTTCTGTCGGGGTCAGCGCCCCCGGTACATATGCGATCCGCGCGTCTCGCGCGAAATCCGCCACGTCGGTGGCAAAAATCGGCGAGACCAGGAATGACGCGCCGGCGTTTAACGCTTGCTCGGCCTGCTGCACGGTCATGACCGTGCCCGTCCCAATCCGAAACCAATCATCAGGGCCGGCGTTTGAAGCAATCGCGCTGACAGCCTCTGACCACCCTGGTGAGTCCGTGGTGACCTCAATCAATGCGATGCCCCCGGCTCGCAGCGCCTGTGCGGCGAGCATCGCGAGACGGGGCTCGAGGCCTCGCAGAATGGCAATCACGCGAGTCCGCCGGAGCGCCTCGAGGAAACTCGCGCTGTCAGCGTTCAATCTGGCGCTCACCGGAATTCACCACGGCCTCGAGCTCGTCGGCCGTCGTCCAGGCAATGTCGCCGCGATACGTCTGTTTGAGAGCCGCCAGGGCAGCGCCATACCGAAGTCCCGCCTCCGCCCCGCTCTTTTCCATCCCGTGGAGGAATCCAGCGACGAAGGCATCGCCACGGCCGAGCCGATCGATCTCGGTGGATTGGAATGCCCGAACCCGATGGAGGCGGCCATTTTCACAGGCGACCGCTCCATCCGGCCCAAGGGTCACGGCTACCACCGCAGCCTGGAATCGTTTGGCCAGCTCCGTCGCTTGCTGCTCGGGCGAGGTGTCGAGACCAAATAGGGTCTTTGTGTCGCGCGATGACACGAAGAGTACGCGGACCCCTTCCAGCATCGCGCGAAAGCTGGCGGCCGCTTCGCCGGCCGGCCACAGGGTGGCCCGATAGTTGAGATCGAACGAGACCGTCTGGCCGGCTCGACGCGCCTCGTCGAGCGCCCGTTCCACGAGCCGGCGGCAGGAGTCGCTGAGGACTGGCGTGATCCCGGTGAGGTGAAGCCAGCGCGCGCTACGGACGTAATCCCAATCCACCTCATCGGCAGCGATGCGGGCGAAAGCCGAGTCTGCGCGGTCGTAAATGACTCGGCCAGGGCGTGGCGGCGCGTTGGCTTCCCAGTAATAAAGGCCGAGCCGGCTGGCACGATCCGCCCACAGCACTCTCGAGACGTCGACCCGATGCTCCAGAATGCGGTTGAGTACGAGTCGCCCCATGGCATTGGCCGGCAGCCGTGAGACCCAACCAGTTCGATAACCAAGCCGGCTGAATGCCACCGCCACATTCGATTCGGCGCCGGCGACCTCCACTTCGAGCTGGGTTGCGCGCTCCAGCGGAACTCCGACCGGCGTCGCCAGCCGCAGCATCGTCTCGCCGATGGTGACCAGATCGAGGCGCTCCGCGCCCATGGCTCAGGACTTGTGCTTGAACTGCCCGACGTTTTGCTTGGTCAGCGGCCAGACGCCCGTGATGATCTGTTCGGGCAACGGGTTGATGCCGGCGGCTCGCCAGTCTGGTACCGGCTTCAGCACATTGTGGTTGAGCCAGTAGAGCATCCAGCAAGCCAGCCAGAGCTCGTCGTAACTCTTCTGGACCACCGAACCCAGGATGGTCCCATCCTCAACCTTGGCCAGCATGTCATCGTTGCGATCCATCGCCATGATCTTGATCTGCCCTTTCTTGCCGGCTTCGATGACCGCTCGGGCGGCGCCCAGCCCGCTGTCTCCATCGCAACCAGCAATGCACGCCAGGTCCGGATGGGCGGAGATCGCTGCCGCGTAGGCTGATGGCGCATATGAGGGATCGGCCTTGTCGTTGACCTCTGCGACGACCTGAATGCCGTGCTCTGTGAAGTAATCCTTATAGCCTCGTGCCCGGTCGAGCACGTTCGGCGAGGGGAATGATCCTACCGCAGCCTTGCCGTGTCCACCGATCGCATCGGCGAGCCGCGCGGCACCTGCCCGCCCGGCCTGATAGCCGTCGATTCCGATGTAGGCGGTGCGTTTGCTTTTCGGGGCATCGCTGATGACGAGCACAACCGGGATGCCGGCGTCGACTGCCCGATTGATGCCGGGCGTCATCGCATCCGCATCGCCGATGAAGATGACGATCCCCGCCGGCTTTCGCGACACGATCTGGTCGAGCTGGCTCGCCTGACCCTGGACGTTGAAGTCCGGCGGGCCAACGAATGATGTTTTGACGCCGGTTGCCTTGCCGAAGTCGCTCAGGGCGGCTTTATGGTCGACCCAGAACGGCACCTGGGTGACAATGCTCAGGTAGACATACTCATCGTTGGAGTTGACCGGTGAGCCGCTCGGCCCCGCCGCCGTATTCGCTGCTTGCTGGCAGGCCGCCAGCAGGCTGCCGGCGCCCAGGCTGAAGCCGCCTGCGCCGACGATCTTCAGAAAATCGCGCCTCGCAACGTCGCTCAAGAATTCCATCGCCGCTTCCTCCTTTTGAGACTCATGGTTGCCGCCGCCGTAGAAGCACATCGATACTGACTGCCGCAATCAGAACCACGCCGGTGACCACGATCTGCCAGAAGATGGACACCGAAAGCAGCGTCAGGGCATTCGAGATGATCGACAGGAAGGCGATCCCCAGCACCGCTCCCAGCACGCTTCCCTCCCCACCGGCAAGGCTCGCGCCGCCGATGACCGCGGCGGCGATGACGGTCAGCTCCAATCCCTCGCCAGCCGTGGGCACGGCCGTGCTCAGCCGCGCCGCGAGCAGAATGCCCGCCAGCGACGCCAGCGTTGCCGAGAGGACATAGGTGAACACGCGCAGCCGATTGACGGTAATTCCCGATAAGCGCGCAGCCCGTTCGTTGCCGCCGATGTAGTAGACCTGGCGGAGAAATCGCGTCCGGCGGAGCGCCAGATCGCCGACGACCACCAGAACTGCCATGATCCAGACCATCCAGGGGAGCTTGAGGGGTCCCTGCTGGCCCAACTGCGTAAAGCTGTCCGGCAGACCGCTGACGTTGTAGCCCTCGGTGATCACGAGCGCCAGGCCGCGCCCGATCGACATGGTGCCGAGCGTCGCGATCAGCGGGTTGATACCAAGGTAGGTGACGAGCACGCCGTTTCCACTGCCGATCAGGCCTCCCAGGATCAGGGTGAGCAGGATGGCAATTGGGACGCTGAAGCCGTGAACCGTCAACCAGGCCGCGATCGTGCCGCAGAGCGACATGACGGCGGCAACGGATAGGTCGAACCCGCCCGAGGCGAGCAGGACCGCCATCCCGACCGCCATGATGGCGCCCGGAACCAGGCCGACCAGGACCGAGCGCAGGTTTCCGGTGGTGAGGAAGTATGGACTCAGCTGCCACATCACAAGCGCCGTGACGGCGATGATGCCGATCAGGGCCAACTCCCGGAACGCGATGACCGCATCCAGGGCGCCACGCCAGCAGGGGCGAAGTCGGGGCGTTGCCCCTGCTTCCAATGGCTCGGAAGGGGCGGGCTTGCTCATCTCAGGCTGCCCCTGGGCCGGCGGCCAGAGTCATCAGGCCTTCCTCGGTCGCCGATCTTCCCTCGAGAACCGCCTGGACCCTGCCCCCAGCCATCACCGCAATGCGATCGCACATCCCAAGCAACTCCGGCAGGTCCGACGACACCATCAGCACGGCCTTTCCATCGCTGGCCAGCTGACGCAGCAGCTTGTGGATCTCCGCCTTGGCGCCAACATCAATGCCCTGGGTGGGCTCGTCAACGATCAGGACGTTCGAATTTGATGCGATCCATCTGGCCAGCACCGCTTTCTGCTGATTGCCGCCGGACAGGCGCACGATTACCTGGTCGAGCCCGCGGGCACGGATGGCCAGTGCTCGAATGAGTTCCTGTCCCGTGCGCCGGCTAGCGCCTGGTTGGATGAGTCCCATCCGAGTGATCCGGCCGAGGGCGGCCGACAGCAGGTTGCGTTCGAGTGACATGCGTGGAAACACTCCCTCGCCTTTTCGATCCGAGGGCACCATCCCGATCCGACGACCAACGGCGTGCCAGGGGCTTCGCAGCTGGATGGGTCGCCCGTCGATGAGGACCTTTCCACCATCGATGCGCTCGAGGCCGAAGAGGGCGCGCACGAGGCGAGTCCGACCGCTTCCCCGGAGGCCCGCCAGCCCAACGATTTCGCCGGCGTGAATCGTGAGATCAACCGGTCCAACCGGACCGGACTGTACAGATCGCAACTCCAGGCGCGGAGCACCGACCACCTGGGCGCGGGGCGGATACAGCGTCGAGAGGACGCGGCCGACCATCAATCTGACCGCCTGTTCGGGATTGAGTTCGGAGCGGTGATAACTGCCGACGAGCTGTCCGTCTCGCATGATCGTGATTCGATCGGCGACCTCAAAGACCTCAGCCAGCCGATGCGAAACAAACAGGATGGCGATCCCTTGTGCTTTCAAGCGGGCGATGACGGCGAACAGCTTGCGGGACTCTTCGATGGATAAGGCGGACGTCGGCTCGTCCATGAGCAAGACCTGCGCCTGAAGCGACAGCGCCTTGGCAATCTCGACAATCTGCCGCCCACCCGTGCTCAACGCCCCAACCCGTCGGTTCGGGCTGAGATCAGCGCCGAGCAGCCTCAACAGGCTGCGGGTTTCACGATAGAGCTGCCTCCGGTCGAGCCAGCCGAGCGGTCCTGCCGGCGCCCGATTGGCAAAGACGTTTTCGGCGACGGTCAGCCCGTCGACCAGGCTCAACTCCTGAAAGACGGTGCCGAGGCCGGCTGCCTGTGCCTCGCGAGGGCTCGCAAAGCGAACCTCGTTCCCGGACATCACGATCCGTCCGCTGTCGGGGGCAATGACACCGGAAAGGATCATCAACAGCGTCGTCTTGCCGGCGCCGTTTTCGCCGATCAGACCGTGAACTTCGCCGGCGCGCAGCTCGAGGCTGAAATCAGCCAGAGCCCGGGTTCCGGGATAGGTCTTCGTCAGACGGTCAACCGCCAGGGCGGGAGGAGTGATCATAGCCGCCCAAACTCTGCCAGCAGCTCATCGACCGTCTTGCCAGCCCGGATCCGCTGCCGAGTCGCCTCCTCCTGGTCCGCCTGGGCCTGCGCACGGCGAAGGATATCTTCCGCCTCCGCCCGCGGAACGGCCACGACCCCGATTTCGTCGGCCAGGATGATGTCTCCGGGATCGACCAGCGAGCCACCGCAGGTGATACGGACGTTGACCTCGATCGGTTCGAGGCGCCCGGAGTATGGCGAGTGCGTGGAGCGCGGCACCACGGCTCGGCTGAAGATCGGGAATTTGAGGTCGGAAATCTCGTCGATATCGCGGATGGCCCCATCGACCACAGCTCCGACAACGCCCTTCTTCTGACACAGACCCGCCATCAACCCACCCCAGATCGAGGTTTCAGTCTCTCCGGCAGCGTCGACAATGATCACGTCGCCAGCGGCCGCGACCTTCAACGCGTCGAGACAGTCGACCAGGTCCCCCGCGTAGAGGCGCACGGTCAACGCGGGCCCCGTGAAACGACCGCTCACGATCGGCCTGATCGCACTCTGCAGCGTGCGGCTGCGTTCCATGACGTCGCTAACGATGCAACTGGGGCTGTAGCGGTCGAGTAACTTTCGGAATCCCTCCACGATCGAGCCGGGCGGTCGGTCGAGCTCGTTGATGACGCGGCGCATCACTCAGCCGAACCTGGATGAGGGCGGCCTGGCGGCCGATGCGTCAAGGTTCCACAATACGGAACGTATTCTCGTCATCCGGAATCTGCGCCAAGTATGCAAGCGGCGCTGATGACTGTCAACGCCATTGACCCCTTGCGTTCCAGATGGTATACAGGACAGGGGCGATATTGAAACGGAGTTCCACAATGCGGAACGTGGGGTCTGGGCGGGCCGGTGACGGATCAGTCCAGTCGATCGACCGCGCCCTTCGGCTGCTCGAAGTTGTGTGCACCGCTGAGCGTCCGGTAAGCCTGGCTGATGCCAGTGCCACGGTGAAACTGTACAAGCCAACCGCTCACCGCCTGCTGCAGTCTCTGGGTCAGCATGGTCTCGTGACCCAGGACCCCGAGAGCAAGGCCTATCGACCGGGCTTGAAGCTGTTCGAGCTGTCGCACGAGGTCCTTCGACACATGCAGTTGCGTACCCAAGCGTTGCCCGAGCTGGCCGAGCTCAACCGGCGCACCAACGAAACCGTCCACCTCGCGGTCCTGGATGAGGGTGATGTCATTTACATCGACAAGGAAGAGAGTCAGCACACCATCCGGATGTTCTCCGCCATTGGAAAGCGTGGTCCCGCGCACTGCACCGGGGTCGGCAAGGTGCTCCTGGCCTACTTGCCGCAGGACGAGCTCCAGCAAATCCTCGCTGTGAAGAAGCTCAAACGCTTCACAAATCGGACGATCACGACGGTTGCCGGGCTCAAACGAGAGCTCGGCCTGATTCGCGAGCGCGGCTATGCCATCGATGACTCCGAACATGAGCCTGAGATCCGGTGCGCTGCCTGCCCGGTTCGGGACCACACCGGTCGGGTGGTGGCTGCCGTCAGCTTGACGGCGCCGACCCTCCGAATGAGCCGCGATCGCATCGAAGCCATGGCGCCCCTGGTGCGCGAGTACGCCGACCGAGTCTCGCGCAAGATGGGGTATGTCGCCGACGGCGCCCCCATGCGAGCACGACGATGAAGCTGCAAGGCAGGGTCGCCGTTGTCACGGGCGCCGCCATGGGCATCGGTCGCGGGATCGCGGAGGAGTTTGCCAGAGAAGGCGCCCAGGTCATGGTGGCCGACATCAATGATCATGCTGGCTCGGCGACCGTGCGCGAGCTATCGGCTGGTGGTGCGCAGGTGCACTTCCAGCATTGCGACGTGTCGCAGGAAGATGACGTGGTCAAGCTGATGGAGGCGGCGGGCCGTCTCGGTGGCCCGCACGTCGTCGTCAACAATGCCGCCGCCGGCATCTACAAGACCGTGCTCGACGCAACCGTAGAGGAGTTCGACCGAGCGCTGGCGGTCAATCTCCGGGGGGTCTTTCTCGGCATCAAATACGGCGCCCTCCAGATGCGCAACATTGGTGGCGGAGCCATCGTCAACATTGCCTCGGTCCATTCGGTGCAGAACGTTGGCGGGACCGCTCCCTACGCGGCATCCAAGGGTGGGGTCGCCGCCCTGACCCGAGAGTCCGCGATCGACCTCGCTCCGCATCGGATTCGCGTGAACGCCATCTGTCCCGGCTGGATCTATACGCCGCTGATCAAGGGCATCTTCGATGGTGCCCCGAACCCGGCGGAGATGAAGCAGCAGGTCGAGAAGCGACAGCTCCTTGGCCGGCTCGGCACCCCCGCCGAGATCGGTCGCGCTGCCGTCTTCCTGGCGAGTGACGACTCCTCGTACGTCACCGGCTCGCTGCTCTTCGTCGATGCCGGGATGACCGCCCAACTCGAAACCTGGTCAGGTTAAGCCACGGGAGGTGAGCCTATCGAGGTAAACCCCAGTCGCCGACGACATAAAATCCAGCGATTTCGAAGGAAGGGAGACGTGATGAGCAAACGCATTTATCGTGGGGTGGTCCTCAGTCTGGTGGCGCTGCTGACCGCCGCCTGCGGATCGGCGGCCAACCAAGCAGGCGGCGCGAATGCACCGGCGCTGACGTACGCCAGTCCGGTGGCGCTGGCCTCCGGCTCGCAGGCGCCCTGCAGCAATCTTCATTACAAGTCGGGTGGAAAAGCCCGCATTGCCTACATGCCGCCGGCGACCGAATTCAACTATTACATCGCGATTGGCGAGGGCGTCAAAGCCAGAGCCAAGGAACTGGGCGCATCGACGTTCATGCAGGCGCCACAAAGCGGCAACGACATCAATGGTCAGATGGGAATGATTCAGGATGTGATCAGCCAGGGCGTCGACGGGATCATTCTCTCGACGCATGACGAGCACGCGGCCGCGCCCCTGGTCAAACAGGCCGTCAGCCAGGGGATTGCCGTAGAAATCGTCAACTCCGACATCCCGAACTTTCCCTCTCCTGTGATGGCCGTTGTGGGGTACAAGCAGCGCACCGGAACGCACAAGCTTGGGGACTACGTCATCCAGCATGTCGGCAGCCAGTCGATGAAGGTCGGCATCCTGGAAGGCGCGCCAGGGTATCACTCCACGGAGCGGGTTGGCGGTTTTGAAGATGCCATCAAAGGCCATTCCAATTTCCAGATTGTGGCGAGCCTGGATGGTAACTGGAACACCGACGGCGGCAACAAGGCCGCCACCGACATGCTGCAAGCGCATCCAGACGTGCAACTGATTTTTGCGGCGAACGACTATGAGATCCTCGGCGCCGCCAAAGCTGCGGAGGCCGCGGGCAAGCATGGACTGTTGCTGTACGGCAACGACGGCGACACTGGTGCCGGTCTCGAGCCCATCGCCGCCGGCCAGGTGACGGCGACGGTAAACACGACGCCGTTCGTCATGGGTCAGATCGGGATGCAGGTAATGTGGGACTGCTTGAATGGCAAGTTCAATGGCGGCTTTGTCGAAACGCCGACCGTGATCGTCGATAAGAACAACGTCAAGCAGTATCTATGTCATCCCGAGCAGCTGTATCCCAAGCCGGCGAAGACCTACCCCTGCAGTTGAGCGGACCCGACCGATGGTCAGCTGGCCGCCGTCCTCGGCGGCCAGTCCTGCCTGACTGTTCGCGCGCATGAGCCAGCGGCCTCCCATCTGGGAGATGAGAAATGTCTCCAAGGCCTTCCCGGGCGTCCAGGCGGTGGCCAACGTTTCGCTGTCGTTCTATGCTGGCGAGGTTCACGCCCTGGTTGGTGAGAACGGGAGCGGGAAGTCGACGCTGGTCAAGATGCTCGCCGGCGTTCACCGTCCGGATGTCGGTGAGCTCCTCTTCGATGGCCGGCCGGTCACGTTGACCGACCCAACCGCGGCGCGAGCGCATGGGGTCGCCATGATTTACCAGGAGTTCTCGCTGGTTCCGACGCTGACGGTCGCCGAAAACGTCTTCCTGGGACGGCTGGGACGTGGCGCTAGCGGCTTCATCGACTGGCGCACGATTCGCGAGCGAGCGATGGCGGTCCTCGTTCAGCTCGGCATCGCGCTGGATCCCGACGCGATGGTTGGTTCGCTCTCGGTCGCCGAACAACAGCTCGTTGAGATCGCAAAAGCAATTTCCGCCGAGCCCAATCTCCTGATCATGGACGAGCCCACCACGGCGCTCGCACTCACTGAAACGCGGCGGTTGCACGAGTTGATTCGCCGGCTGGCTCAACGAGGCCGCTCTATCCTCTATATCTCGCACCGACTGAACGAGATCGTCGGCCTGGCCGATCGGGTGACCGTGTTAAAGGATGGCCGACTGGTTGGTTCTCGACCGACTGCTGACATCAGCCTGTCGACGATCGTGCGGATGATGATCGGAACGGAGGTCAAGGACCACTACCCCAAAGACCGAAATGCGACGCCCGAGCCCCTGCTGAAGTTGAGCGAGCTTCGCACGCAGACCGGCGTCAATGGGGTAAGCTTCACCGTTCGCCGCGGTGAAGTCTTCGGGCTGGGCGGAATGATCGGCGCCGGCCGGACGGAGATCGCGCGGGCGCTGTTTGGCGCCGACCGAGTCACCGGCGGCTCGATCAGGCTTGGTGGCAAGCCCGTGCACTTCCGCTCGCCGCGCGATGCAGTCGCTGCCGGCGTCGCGCTTATCCCGGAGAACCGAAAGACCGAAGGCTTGTTTTTCAACTTCAGCGGGATTCCCAACGTCACCGTCTCCAGGTTGTCAGCGCTCCTGCTTGGACCGCTCCTGAACCTTCAGTGGGAGCAGCGGGTTGGCCGGGAACAATTTCGTGCCTTGCGCATCGATCCAGGAGCCGAGCGGAAGAGCGTTCGCTTTCTTTCGGGGGGCAACCAGCAGAAAGTCGTTATCGGCCGCTGGCTCTTTTCCCAAGCCAGGCTGCTGATCCTCGACGAACCGACCCAGGGCATCGACATCGGCGCCAAGCTCGAGGTCTACCGCTTGATCAATTTGCTCACTGCCCGCGGACTGGGGATCATTCTGATCAGCTCGGATTACCCTGAACTGCTGGCGATGAGTGACCGGATCGCGATCGTCCGCGAGGGGCGCATTCTCCAAATTACTGACGCCAACCGGTTGGACGAATACTCGCTGATCGAGACTGCCTCGGGGACGCGCACATGATCCGTCTGTGGCGGCTGATGACGGTCGCGATTCTCGGCCCCCTCGTCGCCCTGCTTCTGTCATCCATCGTGATTGCCCTCACGACCGATCGTTTCCTCGATGTCCGTAACCTGGAGAATCTCTCGCTCCAGGTCAGCATTGTGGCTCTTATCGCGATCGGGTCGACGCTTGTGATCCTGACCGCCGGCATCGACCTTTCGCCTGGCTCACAGGTTGCCGTGCTCACCATGCTGCTCGCAACATTTGTCAAATTCGGCGGGCATCCGCTGGCCGTCGCGATCGTGGAGATCGTGCTCATCGGCGCCGTCCTCGGCCTGGCCAACGGGGTGATGGTCGCGTATCTTCGAATTCCATCCTTCATCGCCACCCTGGGGACGTTTACCGCCTACAAGGGCTGGGCGTTTCTTTTCAACAATGGATCCCCCATCTTCTCGGTTTCCGACCAACTGGAGCCGATCTTCTATGGGAAATGGTTGGGGGTGCCGCGGCCCCTCTATTACGTCGTGGTCCTGTATGCGGCAGCGTTTGTCTTCCTGAATTACACGATTCCCGGTCGAGCCATCTACGCGGTCGGCGGAAATGAAGTCGCTGCTCGCCTCTCCGGCATCAACGTCGCCAGGATGCGGCTGCTCGCCTTTACCCTGGCCGGCTGTTGCGCCGGTCTGGCCAGCGTGCTGATGACGGCACGACTGAATTCGGGCTCACCGAATTACGGGGCCGGCTTTGAACTGCAGGCAATTGGAGCCGCCGTGATCGGGGGTGCGAGTCTGGCCGGCGGTTATGGCAACATCCTCTCGACCCTGCTGGGGGCGCTCACGATCGTGGTCGTCCAGAACGGCCTGAACCTCAACGATGTCCCAACCTCGTGGCAGCAAGTCGTCCTGGGTTTCATCATCGTCTTTGCCGTCGGCGTCGACAGCTGGAAGACGCAGATCGCCGCCGTTGGGCGACGGGTCCTGCCCCGACGCCTGTTCCGCCGCGCAGGCGAGGTCGCACTTGCCCAGGCGCCTGCGGCAACGGGGCGCAGCAACGACGAGATTCCCGAAGTCACCGGTCCACGAAAGGAGGAATAGCCAAGCATGTACAGCCATGGGCGCAAGCAAGGCTGTCGTCTGTCGCTCGAGTACACGTATAAAGGAATGCGCGTCGCGT
>CAZRMD010000032.1:0-707 GCA_964601135.1 uncultured Actinomycetes bacterium
CAGCTGCCGCGCTTCCAGCGCCGCGTCGGCGATCTTCGAGGTGATGAGCTTTACGGCGCGGATGGCGTCATCGTTTCCAGGGATCACATGATCGATCTCGTCCGGGTCACAGTTGGAATCGGTGATCGCCACGATCGGGATATTGAGCTTGCGAGCTTCGGTGACGGCAATGTGCTCCTTGCGCGGGTCGACGATGTACACGGCGCCCGGAAGCCGCTTCATCTCCGCCATCCCACCGAAGAACCGCTCCAGTCGCTGATATTCCTCTTCCAGCTCGGTGATGGCCTTCTTGCTGCCGGTGAATCCGCCGTTGTTGCGGATGGCACGGAGGCTGTTCAACCGCTCGATCTGGCGCCGCATGACCGCGAAGTTCGTCAGCATCCCGCCCATCCAGCGATGGTTGACGAAGGGCATGCCCGACCGCCGGGCCTCGAGCTCGATCGATTCCTGTGCCTGCTTCTTGGTGCCCACGAAGAGCACCATGCGGCCGCCGCCCACGACGTCCTTGACCCATCCAGCGGCGTCATCCAGCAGCCGGACCGTTTGCTGCAGGTCGATGATGTGGATCCCATTGCGCGCGGTGAAGATGTACCGCTTCATCTTGGGATTCCACCGGCTCGTCTGATGGCCGAAATGGACTCCGGCCTCGAGAAGTTGCTTGAGCGTGACGAGTGGCATTGAACGAAAGACCTCCTGTTTCTACTTCC
>CAZRMD010000032.1:717-21762 GCA_964601135.1 uncultured Actinomycetes bacterium
CGACGGCCACCGGGCCGGCGCGCAGCAGCAGGTTGACGGCGGCCCCCATCCCCGTCTTCCGGTAGTCGGACCCTTGCGAGGCAACCCGATTCCGTCAGGAGACGTGCTTAATTTCGCGTCGCAAAGTATAGCCGTTCGCGTTCGAGTTGAAACTTCGCGCGCTTCAGCTGCGCCGCCCTTAGCCGCCTTCTGGCGGCCGGCCTTTCGGCCGCATCCGGCCGGTGCCGGACTCCGTCTTGTACGCGCCCACGAGGCCAATGGAATTTTGGCCGAGTGCGCAATGAGACGGTGGACGGCACATCGGCCGGTTGAGTCCCCGTGTAACTACGCTGCCGGGAGAGTTGGCTTCTTTGCCTTCGGGCTTCTAGCGGAAGCCGCCCGAGCTGCCCGCTCCGGCTTGCAGTTGGGGTAATCAGAGCAGCTCTTGAACTCGCCGTAACGTCCTTTGCGCATCACCTGCGGCTTGCCGCAGCGGGGACAGGGATCGTCCATGAGTAGCTCGTGCGGCTCCGGTGGCTTGATGGTTCGGCGGCCCCCCTCGATGTAGCGGCAATCCGGATAGCCCGAGCAACCGATAAAGCTGCCGAAGCGCCCCTTGCGATTCAGGAGTTGCTTGCCGCATGTCGGACAGACGCGGTCCGGCACGATGTCGGCCGGGTCGATTTCGCGCTTGACGTACCGGCACTTCGGGTAGCCGGAGCAGGCGACAAACGGCCCGCGCTTGCCGGTTCGCTTGACCAGCGGCTTACCGCACTTGGGACACATCTCGCCGGTTGGCTCCGGCGGTGGTGCCTTCTCTTGACCCTCGCGCCCCTTGATGTAGTCGCACTCCGGGTACAACGAGCAGCCGATGAATTCGCCCAGCCGGCTCATCCGGTAAACCAGGCGGCCATTGCGGCCCTCCTCCTTACACTTCGGGCAGTCTTCGCCCGTTTCGCGCATCGGGACTTTGACCCGGGCCGTGGCCTCGGCTTGCGTTAGCGTCTTCGAGAACGGCTTGTAGAACTCGCGGACGATCGGCACCCACTTGCGCCGACCCTCCTCGACGTCGTCGAGCTCCTCTTCCATGCCTGCGGTGAACTTCACGTCGACGATTTCCGGGAAATGCTCGATCAACCAGGCGTTGACGGTCTTGCCCAGCTCGGTGGGAAACAAGCGGCGCTCTTCCTGCTTGACGTAGTGCCGCGTCTGGATCACCTCGACGGTCGGGGCGAAGGTGCTTGGCCGACCGACGCCGAGTTCCTCGAGCGCCTTGATCAGGGATGCCTCCGTGTAGCGGGGCGGCGGCTGCGTGAAGTGCTGCTCCGGCTTGAGCTCTTGCAGATTAAGAATCTCCTCAACCGCGAGGGCGGGGAGTTCCTTCTCCTCGTCGGCCTCGGCGTCACGCTCCCACACCCGGTAGAAGCCGTCGAACACGAGCACCGAGCCATTGGCCCGGAAGAGGTAATCGCCCGCGCCAATGTCCACTCGGGTCTGCGCGAAACGTGCGGGGGTCATTTGGCTGGCGGTAAATCGCTGCCAGATCAGGCGATAAACCTTGAGCTGGTCGGGCGTCAGGAAGCCGCGAATCGACTCTGGCGTTCGCGTGACGTCGGTCGGCCGGATCGCCTCATGAGCATCCTGTACGGGGCCCTTGGACTTGAATTCCACTTTGTCGCGTCGCGCGTAGGTCGGACCGTAGCGCTCGGTGATGAAGCGCCGCGCCGCGTCGGAGGCATCGTCCGAAATGCGGAACGAGTCCGTACGCATGTAGGTGATGAGTCCCACGGGACCCTCCGTCCCAAGGTCGATGCCCTCGTAGAGCTGTTGCGCCAGGCTCATCGTTCGGTTGGGCTTGAGCCGAAGGCGCGAGGACGCATCCTGCTGCAGGGTGCTCGTTTTGTACGGGGGCGGCGCGTTGCGGGTGCTGTCCTTGGTCTCGATCGACAGCACGGTGTACTTCGCCCCATCGAGCTGTTCGATGATCTCCTTGACCTGTGGCTCGGTCTTGAGCTCGAGCTTCTCCTCACTACCCTTCTTGCCCACCAGTCGCGCCGCAAAGACACGTTGGGGCAGGTCGATCTTCGACAACATCGCGTCGAGGGTCCAGGACTCGACCGGAACGAATTTCTCGATTTCTTCCTCGCGCTCGACGACCAGGCGGACCGCCACCGACTGCACGCGGCCGGCGCTCAACCCCTTGCGGATCTTTTTCCACAGCAGCGGGCTGAGCTTGTACCCGACGAGGCGGTCGATGACACGACGCGCCTGCTGCGCATCGACGAGGTCCTGGTTCATCGGGCGCAATGCCTCAAGGGCGCGCTGCACGGCTCCCGGCGTGATCTCGTGCAACTCGATCCGTTGCGGATCTTTCAGATGCAACACGTGTGCGAGATGCCAGGCAATCGCTTCGCCTTCGCGGTCAGGATCGGAGGCAAGCAGGATGTTCGAGGCGCCTTTCGCGGCAGCCTTCAGCTCCTTGATGGTCGATTCCTTGCCCGGGATCGTGACGTACTCCGGCTTGAAGGAGTGCTCGATGTCGATGCCGAGGGTGCTCTTGGGCAGGTCGCGCACATGGCCCATCGAGGCGCGGATCTCGTACTTGCCGCCTAGAAAACGGCCAAGCGTCTTCGCCTTCGCAGGTGATTCAACAATGATCAGTGGATTTGCCATCTCAATCTCGAGCGCGCCGCGTCACGGCACCGGGGTCGCCGATTATATAACCCGCCGTCTCCAGCAACGTCAAGCGCCGATTCACTTCTTTGATGTCTAGATTCATCATGACCGCCAGGTCATCATGATGCCGCGGTTCTACCCAATCAAGCAATTCCCAAACGGCAAACAGCTCTGGATCTTGCGGTTCTGAATGCGCGCGCGTGCGCGCACGCGTACGCGCGTGTGCGTGCGCGTGTACGCGCGCACGTGCGCGCGCGAGGTCTGGAAATTCATCGAGCACATCCTCGACGGTTTGCACCAGTTTCGCGCCGTCCTTGATCAAGCAATGGGCACCGACGGCCAACGGATTCTCGATGCTCCCCGGGACGCAGAACACTTCGCGTCCCTGCTCCAGCGCCATGCGCGCCGTGATCAGCGCTCCGCTGCGTTCGGCCGCCTCGACGACCACCACGCCCAGGCTGAGCCCGCTGATGATCCGGTTGCGCACCGGAAAGTAGCCGGGCAACGGTAATGTCCCTTCGGCCGCTTCGGTGATCAGCGCGCCGGTCTTCGCGATGGCCGCCGCCAGCTGGGAATGCTCGGGCGGATAGATCCGGTCCAACCCGGTGGCCATCACCGCGACGGTCGGCGTTGCTCCCTCGAGCGCACCGCGGTGCGCTGCGGCGTCAATGCCGCGGGCCAGCCCGCTGACGATCACCACGCCAACGTCCGACAGCTCGCGCGCCAACCGCTGGGCGGTTCGGCAACCATATGGCGTGGCCCGTCGCGATCCGACGATTGCGATGAACGGACCATTGGGAATCTGGCCGCGCACGAACAGTCGTGGCGGCGGATCGTGGATCTGCTTGAGAAGCGCGGGATAGGCGGGATCAGTCAGCCAGAGGACCGTCATCCACTTTCGCGATACTGCAGCGCCTCGGCGACGTGCGCCTGCAGCACATCCGCGCGGGCGTCGAGGTCGGCGATCGTCCGTGCCACGCGCAGGACGCGATGCACGGCACGGCCGCTGAGATGCAACCGCTCGGCTGCCGTCTCCAGCAATCGGCGGCTCGCGTCGTCGAGCGCTGCATCCTGTCGGAGCTGCGTCCCCGTCAGCGCACCGTTGAGCGGCCCGCGTGGCCGGCGCGTGTGCTGCCGCTCACGAGCGGCGATCACTCGATCACGCACGACGCTGCTTGCCTCCCCGACGAGGTCGCTGCGGAGAAGTTCGGAAGCGGCCTGCCGCGGTACGGTCACCTGCAGGTCGATCCGGTCACGGATCGGACCCGACAGACGCGCGCGGTAGCGCTGGCGCTCGAGCGGCGTGCACTCACACAAGCGTTTTCGGTCGCCGGCGAAGCCGCACGGGCACGGATTGGCAGCGGCGACCAGAACAAAGCGTGCTGGCAGGACGGCATGACCGCGCGTTCGGGCCACGGCGATCCGACCCTCTTCCAGCGGCTGGCGCAGCGATTCGAGGGAATCCCGGCGGAACTCGGTGATCTCATCCATGAAGAGCACGCCGCGATGGGCCCGGGTGACCTCGCCGGGCCGCGGCACGGCCCCACCGCCGCCGACCAGTGCGGCCGGTGAGACGGTGTGGTGCGGGGCGCGAAATGGCGCCACCTCGAGCAGCCCCGCGCCGGCGGGAAGGCTTCCCACACACGAGGCAATCGACGTTACCTCCACCGCCTCGGCCGGGTGCAGCGGCGGCAGGATTCCGGGCAGGGCCCGGGCCAACAGCGTCTTGCCGGCACCGGGCGGCCCCACCAATAAGAGATGATGCGCACCGGCGGCGGCGATCTCCAGGGCACGCTTGGCATGCGCCTGTCCTCGGATGTCGGCGAGATCGACCGGAACCGGCCCGCCGGCCCCACCCTCTGCCGCTGACGGCGTCGAGGGGCGCAGCGGCGCACCCTCTTCCCAATGACGCTTGAGATCGCGAAGATGGTCGACCCCGATGACGGGTGCCGAGGTGGCGATCCGGGCCTCTGAGACGTTGGCGGCCGGAACGTAGAAACGGCGGACCCCGAGCCGATCGAGGTGCGCCGCGATCGCCAGGGTGCCACGAATGGGTCGGACTGCGCCGTCCAGCGCCAGCTCGCCCAGCCACGCCTCCTCCGGCGGCAGGGAGCGATCGTCGGCCGCGTTGATGATGGCCGCGGCCATCGCCAGGTCGAAGCCACTTCCCTCCTTCGGCACCTGGGCCGGCGCCAGGTTGACCGTCACCCGACGGCCTGGAAATTGGAAGCCACTGTTGTTGATGGCGATCTTGACCCGCTCCCGTGCCTCCTGGAGCGCGCGGTCCCCCAGGCCGACGATGTGAAACCCGGGCAGCCCGTCGGCGATGTCGGCCTCGACCTCGACGCGAAGGGCCTCGAGACCAAGTAGCGTCCCGGAGAGCGCCCTGGCCAGCACCGCCGTGCATATTACACTATTTTGTATATATTCTCAGACTAACAGCGGCACAGGATGTGAGGGTGACGCGCCGGCGTCACCCTCAAATCCGCATCGAACGCGCTAGTCGCCGGTCGGGTCGCCGCCTGGCATCCTGCTGTCGGCGCCCTTGACACTCCTCCAGATGGCTTCGTTGAGCACGCGCTCGGGCAGGTTATCCGCCTGCGTCATGCTCAGGCCCTGCATCTGCGCCGCCATCGGCGCGGCTGCGCTGTTGGTCGGCACGCCGCTCGCCAGCACTGGCGGAACAACGGCAGTGTAGGGCGTCAGGTTTGCGTTGTTCGAGAACGCGTTCAGCATCGGCGTCGCTGCCGCGTCGTACTGGGTCATCGGGTGGATGCCAATGATCAACTCCATGGTCCGCAGCATCGAAACCGTGCTATAGAAGGTCGAGTCGACCTTACCGGTCTGCGTGTACGGGCTGATGACCAACGATTCGGAACGGTGCCCGTCGACATGGTCCGGACCATCCTGGGCATCGTCCTCGGTCACGAAGATCGCGGTGTCGTTCCAGTACTTTGAATGCGATACGGTCTCGACCAGCTTGCCGACCGCATAGTCGTTATCCGCGACATAGGCCTTGGCCGTCGGCCGTCCGACGGCCCTGCCCGCCGTATGGTCGTTCGGCAGGCGAACGAATTCCACCGTAGGCAGGTTGTTGTTACTGACGTACTGGGCAAACTCCCTCTGCCATTCGGTGATGCGGGGCGGGACCGCCGCTGGATTCGGCGGTGTGCAGAACTGACCTCTGAGGACGGCGGCCATCAGCGGGGAATCGGGCCAACTGAGGTTGTACCCGGCGTAGTTTGCGTCGTTCCTCGCAGCGAGATGTGGCGCCGTGGGCTGCACGAGGACGTTCGGCGGGCAGGTGCCGAAAACTGTCCAGAAGCCGTAATTCCTGAACGAGATCCCTTGATCGGCAAGGCGGTCCCACAGGTAGGAATCCTTGGGATTCTTGTTGGCCGCCGTCGCATAGTTGCCACCCTCCCAGTCGTAGCCCCGGCCGCGGTTGATGTCGGAATAGTTCGCCGGCCAGGTCTTCTGGTCGTAGGTGTTGGCGGTTGCCTCGGTCGACCAGCTCCATCCATCGGCGGAGACTTCGGAGGCCGCGTAGTAGTTGTCGAGCAGCACGAACCGCCGAGCCAGGTTGCGGATGTTGGGCGCCGAGTCGTCACCAAAGAGTGTCAGATTGGGATCCCCATTGCCCTTCCCCAGGTTGCCAAAGACCTGGTCGTAGGTCCGGTTCTCCTTGATGACGTAGATCACATGCTTGATCGGCGAACGGTCGCCGACGCGCCGCGGGATGACCGAGCCGCCGTCCTCGCTGGCAACCCGGGTCTTGTCACGCTCGTCAAAGCCGTTCGTCCGAACAACCTGCTGCGTAAACTCCCGCAACGCTCCGTTGTTCGGCGTCCGAACGATTTGCAGGGTGCCGTGCATCATGCTGCCGACGTACTGATTTGGCGGCCCATATTGGCCCTGCTGGTAGCCCTCATTGGGACCCGCGCCCATGCCCTTGGCGTTGGCGATGTAGAGCGCACGACCGTAGGGCGAAACGTCGATAGCACTCGGATACCACGCCGTCGGGATCAGCCCCACGACTGAGTATGGGCGGTCGCCATTCTCATCGCCACCGCCGATGTTGTTGCCCTGCTTGGTCTCACCAGCCTGGGCGTTGCCGAGCTTGATCACGGCCACGTCGTTGTTGCCGGCATTGGCCACGTAGAGCGTGCTGCCGTTGGGTGCAAACGCCAATGCATTCGGCTGGCTGCCCTGCGGCGCATTGGGATAGGGCGCCAGGTTGATCGTCCGCACGACGGTGTCCGAGTTCGTGTCGATGATGGAGACCGTGTCGCTATCTCCGTTGGTCACGGCAACCTGATGGCGTCCGGCTATCGGATTGGTGCGCAGCGCGCTGGGATGCGTTCCAATCCCCGCCCGGATCTGCCCCGTCAGGCTGTGGCCGAGTGTGTTGATGACGCTGACGCTTTCCTCGCCCCAGTTGCTGACGTAGGCTTTGGATCCGTTGGGCGAGAGCGTCACGCCGTACGGCTGGCACTGGGGTGGGATGGGTGCCGTTGCGTTGCTGGGGTAGTTCACCAGACCACCATCCTGCTCCCGGCACGTACCGACGGAAACGTGGGTAATGGCGGTCCCGGCCAGATCGACGATGGCCAGCGAGTCGCTGCGGTTCTCCGCCGCATACAGCCTCGTGCCGTCATTCGATATCGCCAGGCCCATTGGGTATGAAATCCCCCCGCCAGCGGCGAGCACGATCGGGTTGGGATCTTGGGTCAGGGTCGACCCGTTGAATGTGTACTTGCGAATCTGGTCGTTACCACCGGCGGACACGTAGACCCGGGTTCCGTCGGGGCTCCACACCACACCGACGTTCACCGCATCGGGCGCTTTGTACATGATCGTCTGCCGCACCTTCCCGCTCCCGACGTCGACGAGCTTCACCGACTCATTCGACGCCCCGGCGCTGCTGACGACGAGCCAGCGGCCGTTCGGGCTCAGCCCCTGCCCGTATGGCCGGTCGGCCCACCACACGTCGTTGGCCAGGTCGATCTGCCTCCCGGCTGGGTGGAGCGACCAACCGTACGACGTAACGCCGGGCGGCGAGTACGCCGGCGACTCCGCCAGCGCCACCCCGCCCAGCCCCAGTAAGCCAGCTGCTGTCACTCCGACCAGGGCGTGCTTCAACGGCAAGTTGGTAGCTATGCGCATGCCTTCCTCCTTTTCCCCTAACGCGTTGACCCGCGAGCCACAGCTCCGCGAGCAGAAACGCTATCTCTGCCACAAGATCGGATGGCTACAGATTTGGTAAAGCTGGGGGTGCTCGAGATTAACGCTAGGTTGCTGGCGAGGGCATAACGTGACCTGGAAATCGACCGCCGCCCGGAGTCTCGGCTGGTTGAGCACGCTCCCTTACCGCGTCCGACCCCGCGTCACACTGGGTCCGCGGCTGCTCGGTAACGGGCGGCTTCGCATCACGGGTCCTGGCCGCGTCATTGTGGAAGCCGACGTTAACGCCTGGTCGCATGCCGAGGTCAATCGTCTGATCACAACTCGTCCCCAGGCACTGATCCGGATCGGACGCAATGCCCGGCTCAACGGTTGCACGATCATCGCCGCCGAACGGGTGGAGATTGGCGCCGACTGCGTCCTTGGCTCTTGCGAAATTCGCGATCATCTCTCGTACTCTGAGTCGCCGGCTCATCGCCGTGTCCCAAGCGAGCCTCGGCCCGTGATCATCGACGACAACGTCTGGGTCGGCGGCCAGGTCTCGATCTTGCCGGGGGTTCGCATCGGAAAAGACTCGGTCGTCGGCATCCACGCGGTGGTCTTCGACGATGTCCCACCGGGCGTCATCGTGGGCGGAAATCCGGCTCGGGTGCTTCGCCCGCTTGAGCCGCGCACCGAGCGGGGATAATCGGATGCGTGAAGGCGAATCCGCCGCCGACCATCTGCGACCAGTGCAAGCATATGCCGCGCTGGGAGCGGATCAATGGTCCCGACCAGACCGTCCGGCTCGAGGACGGACGGCAGGTCGTGCGGCGGGGGCAGGTCTGGGTGTGCATCCATTGCGGCCACCAGGTACCCGTCTCATTCGAGGCATGGACCTGACGCGGTTGGCCGCGCAGATCGATTCCGGCACGGCCGGCCGGCTCGATCGGCTTCATCAGCTGCTCCGAGAGCGCGTACGCGAAGGCATCGATGTCTCACCTCCGCTGATGCGCGCCGGCGTGCTCATCCCGTTGCTCTATCGCGGCAACGGTGTCGAGCTTCTCTTCACCCGGCGAACCGACACGGTCCTGACCCATAAAGGACAGATTTCCTTTCCCGGTGGCCAGCAGGAGGAGATCGATGTCGAGACCGTCGAAACCGCCTTGCGGGAGAGCTACGAGGAGATCGGCCTCGAGCCCTCCCGGGTGACCGTGCTCGGCGAACTCGATGATGTCTTCACTTCGGTCAGCGGCTTCGTGATTACGCCGGTGGTTGGGCTCGTAGAGGGAAACATCGACGACCTGCGGCCCGCTCCCGACGAAGTCAAGAGTCTGCTGATCGTCCCAGTGACGACGCTCCTGGAGCCGGAGGTCCACACGACCGAGAGCCGGGCGTTCGAGGGCCAGCGTTATCGCATCCACTATTACAGGGTGGGCGACGACGTCATCTGGGGAGCCACCGGACGAATCGTTTATCAGTTTCTGAAGGTCTGGCAGGAAGCGACCTGACCTTGCCCTCGTCGGAGCAAGCGGCACTTTTTCCCGCCGTCGAACCCTACCAGGACGGGATGCTCGAGGTAGGCGATGGCAACCTCATCCATTGGGAGAGTTGCGGTAATCCGGAGGGCAAACCGGCGCTGGTTCTGCATGGCGGTCCTGGCTCGGGATGCACGCCCAGCCTGCGTCGCTATTTCGATCCGACGGCCTACCGGATCATTCTGTTTGATCAGCGTGGATGCGGCCGAAGCCGGCCACACGCCAGCGACCCGGAGGTCAGTCTCGCGACCAACACCACGCAGCAGCTGATCCGTGATATCGAGCGCCTGCGCGAGCACGTCCGAGTCGAGCAGTGGCTTGTGTTCGGCATGTCGTGGGGCTCAACCCTGGGTCTGGCCTACGCTGAGGCGTTCCCCAACCGGGTTACCAGCCTGGTCCTGGCCAGCGTCGTCACGACGACTCGGCGGGAGGTGGACTGGATCACTCGTGAGGTTGGGCGATATTTCCCCGAGCAATGGCAACGCTTCGTTCAAGGCGTTCCCCCGGCTGACCGTCAGGGCGACCTGGTTGCGGCCTATTACCGTTTGCTCGAGAGTCGCGAACCAGCCGTGCGCGAAAAAGCTGCACGTGACTGGTGCCAGTGGGAGGACTCACATGTCGCCGTTCGTCCGGAGCACCAGCCGAATCCGCGCTATCAGGACCCGGTGTTTCGGATGGCCTTTGCCCGTCTGGTCACTCATTACTTCGGTCACGCGGCCTGGCTTGGCGAGACCGAGCTACTGGACGGCGCGATCCGGCTTGCCCGCATCCCCGCCGTCTTGATTCACGGACGCCTCGACCTCAGCTCTCCGGTGGACATCCCCTGGATGCTGGCCAAAAACTGGCCGGCCAGTGAGTTGATCCTCATCGATGAGGCTGGGCATGGCACTCGAGACCCCGGGATGGCGGAGGCGGTCCTTGCCGCAACCGACCGATTCGCCCAGCGGTCTACGTGATCGCGTTCTTGATGTGATCGATGCGGGCCAGGCGGCCGTGCGCCATGGTCAGGCCGATCACGTCGAAGCGCACCGGTCCTCGATGAGGGCGCATCTTTAAGTAGTACAGCCCGAGCTGGCGCAGTTTTCGGATCTTGCGGTAGTCGACCGCCTCCTGGGGCAGGCCGAAGCCATGCCCGGCGCGGGTCTTGACCTCGACGAAAACCAGGGTCGGGCCGTCCGTCGCCACCAGGTCGAGTTGACCGAGCGGTGTGCGGATGTCCCGACCAACGATCTCGTAGCCGAGGCCACGTAGGTGGTCCTCGGCGAGCGCCTCGCCGCTAATCCCGAGGGGATTGACTGGCATACGCCGCGGCTTCGAGCTCGGCTCGGCTGCGGATCGAGATGAACGACCGGCGGTGCAGCGGCGACAGGCCATGCCGGTCCATGGCTGCCAGATGTTCTGGAGTCGGATAGCCCTTGTGCGACTCGAAGCCGTAGCCCGGGTATCGTTCGGCCATCCGAACCATGATTCGGTCCCGGGTCACCTTGGCCAGGATTCCGCCCGACATGATGGAGATCGAGCGGCGATCGCCCTTCACGATGGGCAGTTGCGGGCACAGCGCCTCCGGCAGCAGAAACCCGTCGACTAGCAGATAGTCGATCGGGCGGCGAAGCTGCTGCAGCGCGATACACATGGCCCACTTCGCCGCGCGGCCAACCCCGACGCGGTCGAGCTCCTCAACCCCAACAATGCCGACGCCCCATGCCTCAGCGCCGTCCAGGATGCAGGCGTAATAGTGGTCGCGTTCTTCCGCGGTCAGGAGCTTGGAGTCGTCGATGCCCTCACAGTGGAAATAGGGACGCATGATCGCGGCGCCCGCCACCACCGGTCCAGCCCAGGGGCCACGACCGGCCTCATCGACGCCGGCAACCGTCGCATAACCCAGCCCGAAGGCCTGCCGCTCGAAGACCCAGAGGTCCCGGTCAGCTTTCGGCGCTTTCGGGCGTTTCTTCGGTGTCGGTTTGTCGCTCGGCGGGAGCGCCGCCGGCGACCGCCTGCCGCTTTTCCCTGATACGGGCACTCTTCCCAACTTTTCCTCGCAGGTAGTACAGCTTGGCCCGACGGACCTTGCCGTGCCGGACGACATCGATCCGGTCGATCCGTGGTGAGTGAACGAGGAAGCTGCGCTCCACGCCCACACCGTGGGCAATACGGCGCACCGTGAACGTTTCCTTCGTCCCACTCCCGCGCAGACCGATGACGGTCCCCTCGAAGATCTGGACGCGCTCGCGGTTACCTTCAACGACGCGCGCGTGCACTTTCACCGTGTCGCCCGGTGTCAGGCTCGGGACTTTCTCCCGCCTGGCCTCTGCCTGCAGGAGGTCGATGACGTTGGACACGGCGTACAAGGATATCATCCGTTCTCTTTCAGGAGGTCAGGACGGCGCCGTCGGGTTCGCTCGGTGGCCTGTTCTCGACGCCAGCGCTCGATCTCCGCGTGATGGCCGGATAGGAGGACGTCGGGTACGGCGTGGCCCTCGAAGACCGCCGGCCGGGTGTAGTGGGGATATTCGAGCAGATGCTCGGCAAACGATTCGTCTTTCGGTGATTCTTCCGATCCCAGGACGCCGGCGACCAGGCGGCTGACCGCGTCGATCAGCACCATCGCGGGCAGCTCTCCACCGGTCAGGATGTAGTCGCCGATCGAGATCTCGCGATCCACGAGATTTGCTGCCACGCGATCATCGACGCCTTCATACCGGCCACAGATGAGATAGAGATCCATATGCGCGGCCAGGTCGCGCACGATGCCCTGGTTGAGCCGCTCGCCCTGGGGACTCAGCAGGATCACCGGGCCCTTTCCCTCGCGAGCGCGCACCGCTTCGAAGATGGGCTCGGGCTTGAGCACCATCCCGGCCCCGCCCCCGTAGGGAACGTCATCCACCTGGCGGTGGCGATCGTGGGTGTAGTCGCGAAGGTTGTGGATGCGCAGGCTGATTAGCCCGGCGGCCATCCCGCGACCGGTGACGCCCGACGTCAACGGTCCAGGGAAAAGGCCGGGAAAGAGCGTCAGGACCTCGAAGATCACGCCTCGGTCTCTTCGGGAAGATCGACGGTGATCCTTCCGGCAGCGGGATCGATCGCCTGCACCACGCTCTTGACCAAGGGGATGAGGACCTCCCGACGGCCTTCGACAACCCTCAGAACATCGTTGGCGGCATAGGTCAACACCTCGGCCACCTTCCCCACCTCCGCTTGCCGGCGGACATCGAAGACGGTCAGTCCGAGGAGCTGAAACTGGTAGAAGTGGTCTGCGGGAAGCTCGCGAGCGGCGGAGAGCGGCAGCGTGCAATACGCGCCCACCAACGCCTGCGCCGCGCTGCGGTCCGTAATCCCCTCGAAGGTCACCAACAGGCCGCCATCCTGCTCGCGCGAGTTCGCCACCGTGAGATGGCGGCCGGCAACGTCGATCTCGCTACCGCGCCGGAAGCGGTCCGAGAAATCGGTGAGGAGTTCAACCCGGACGGCGCCATCGACTCCATGCGCCCGCTGCACCCGGCCGATGCGCAGCTCCGGCGTCCCTGGTGTCATGTCAGGGGTTCGCGGGGATTCCCCGCGTGTCAAACGATCTCGACCATCACCCGATCGTGGTTCTTCAGCGCGGCAGCGCGGACCACGGCGCGAATGGCGTCGATGTTGCGGCCTCCGCGTCCGATGACCTTCCCCACATCCTCATTCGCGAGCGAGACCTCGACGCGATTCGTACGGTCGCCTTCCACCATGGCGACCTTCACTTCTTCGGGCTTCGAGACCATGGCTTTGATGATGTAACCGACGAGGTCGCTGTAGTCGTACACGGTCAGGCCTCGGCGGATGCTGTCGCCGTTGCAGCGCCGGCCGTTTCGGGTGCGGCCTTCTCAGCAGCGGTCTTCGGCGGCTTCGTCGGCCGCTTCTTCGCCGACTCCTTTGGCAGCAGGCCGTGGTCGATCAGGAATGCGCGCGCCGTATCAGACGGCCGCGCGCCTTTCTGCAGCCAAGCCTTGATCTTGTCCTGGTCAAGGTTCAGTTTGACCGGCTCGGTCATGGGGTCATAGGTGCCCAGGATCTCGATGAATTTGCCGTCTCGTGGTGAGCGTGTATCCGCGACCACGAGCCGATAGAACGGGTGCTTCTTGGCGCCGATGCGTCGCAGTCGAATTTTTACCGACAAAGAAAACCTCCTATTACCCTCTCAACAGCTGCGCGGGGTCGATGGGCAACCCCTTGATGCCTCTTCCCTTCCCCATCTGTCGCATCAATGTCTGCATTTGCTGAAATCCCTTCAGCAACCGGTTAACGGCGGCCAGGTCGGTCCCCGAACCCCGAGCGATACGACGCCGGCGGCTGCCGTCGATGATCTCGGGCCGTTCGCGTTCGGCGGGCGTCATCGACAGGATGATGCCCTCCATCTCTTTCAGCTGGTCGTCAGTCGGCATCGCCCCCGCCAGATTCTTGATCTTGCCGGCCCCGGGCAGCATGCTGACGATGCTCTCAAGCGGACCCATCTTCTTGACCTGCTTGAGCTGCTCCATGAAATCGGTGAGCGTGAGCTGTCCGGCACGCAACTTTTTCTCCATGGACCGGGCCTGGGTTTCATCGACCTGTTCCTGCGCCTTCTCGATCAAGGTCAGGACGTCACCCATCCCGAGAATCCGTGAGGCCATCCGGTCGGGATGGAAAACCTCGAGGTCGGTCAGCTTCTCGCCCACACCCACAAATTGGATGGGGCACTCGGTGACGGCGCGCAGGGAGAGCGCAGCGCCACCTCGGGCATCGCCATCGAGCTTGGTCAGGATGGCACCGGTGAGCGAAACCGTTTGCTGAAAGGCGGTGGTCACATTCACGGCTTGCTGTCCAGTCATCGCATCGAGCACCAGCAAGCGGTGCTGTGCCGGCAGGGCCTCCGTGATCCGCTTCAGCTCGTTGAGCAAGTCCTCGTCGACCTGCAATCGGCCGGCGGTATCGATCAGCACGATGTCGGCATTCACGCGCCGTGCTTCGGCCAGCGAGTCACGGGCGATGGTCACCGGTTCAGCACCGCGCGGCGCATATGACGGTGCGTTGATGCTCTTCGCGAGCACTTCGAGCTGCTCCATGGCAGCGGGGCGCCGGACGTCGGTCGAGACCAGAAGGGGCCGGTGGCCGTCACGCCGGACATAGAGGGCAAGCTTCCCGGCGGTGGTGGTCTTTCCCGAACCCTGCAGCCCGGCCAGCACGATGACGGTGGGCGGCGACGGCGCGTACGTCATCGGGACCCGCTCACCCAGCAGCTTCACGAGTTCTTCGTCAACGATCTTCACGATCTGCTGGCCGGGATTGAGGCTTTCCATCACCTCCGCGCCGATCGCCCGCGCCCGAATGCCGGCAATGAAGTCCTTGACGACCTTGTAGTTGACGTCGGCTTCCAGCAGAGCCAGCCGCACCTCGCGTAGCCCGGCGTCGACGTCGGCTTCGCTCAGCTTGCCGCGCCCGGTGAGTTTCTTGAGCGCCTGGTCGAGACGTTCGGTCAGCGAATCAAACACGCTGGGCTCGCTCCAGGCCGAGTTTGCGCTCGTAGTCGTTGAGGTTGATCGTCGTCCGCCGCACCACGTCGTAGATGGCAGTGCGCGAGACCTGCTCGCGCTGGGCGATCTCGCCATACGACCAATCCAGCTCCCAGGCCAGGTGCAGGATGTGGCGCTGGTGCTCCGTCAGCAGCGAGCCGTAGAGGTCGAGAAGGCGCAGCTGCCTCTGGCGCAGACGGGTTCTGTCAAGCATTTAGCCTTGACAGTATAGCCAGGCCCGCTAGCGACTCTCCGGCCGCCGTCCCTCCTCGTTGTTCAGCACGAACTGCACCAACCACAGCATGCCGACCACGGCGGCCACGAGCGCTGCGCCGGCGACAATGGCGACCATGACGAAGAGCACCGTCAGGGCAACTGATCCTCGTCGGTCGGTTCGACGCGCTCGTCCTGCAGGATCTCCATTGCCTGGACGGCCTGCTCGCGCGGCACCCAGAGATCGACGGCCGCGATATCACCAGCCGTTTCGGGGACGACGGTCATGAGCGCCTCGTGCCGGAGAAACACGGGGATGCCGGACGCCTCCAGGACCGCCTTCCAGGTATCGGCTTCGGCCAGCCCGCTTGCCGTGACGAGTTTCACGAACGCATCCGTGTTCTGACCCGACTTCATGTGCCCTCCTCCATCCGCAGCAGTGCGTCGAGGTATCGTCCGGGATCGAATCGATTCAGATCGTCGAGGCCCTCGCCGATGCCGACGAGTTTGACGGGGACAGACAGCTCCGCTTCGATACTAAGGATGACACCCGCCCTGGCGCTGCCATCCATCTTCGTCACCACCAGACCGCTGAGGCCGATGGCCTCCTGGAATACCTTAACCTGCTGGGCCGAATTCTGTCCGACGTGGGCATCCAGCACCGCCAGCACCTCATGCGGAGCGCGCTCGTCCAGCCGCTGAAGGACTCGCCGGACTTTCCGCAGCTCCTCCATCAAATCGGTGCGCGTGTGGAGCCGGCCGGCGGTATCGATGATCACCGGACTAGCGCCGCGCGCCCGCGCCGCCTGTACGGCGTCGAAGGCCACGGCTCCGGGATCGGAGCCAGGTTGATGAGCGACCAGCTCGACCTGCGCTCGCTGAGCCCACAGCTTGAGCTGGTCGATCGCGGCAGCGCGATAGGTGTCGGCCGCGGCCAGCAGGGGATGACGACCCTCGGTGCGCAAGAGATGCGCGAGCTTGCCGATGGTCGTCGTCTTGCCCGACCCATTGACGCCCACTACGAGGATGACGGCCGGCGATCCATCGAGGTTGAGGCTCCGGCTTTGCGCCGCCATCGTCTTGAGCAGGTCGGCCTTGAGGTAGCCCACCGCCTGCGCCGGTGAGCGCAGGTGCGCCGCCGCGGCCTGATTTCGCAGATCATTCACCACGCGCTCGGTGGTCGGGACGCCGGCATCGGCGGCGATCAGGGTGACCTCGAGGTCCTCGAAGAAGCTGGCGTCGAGTGCGGGACGGCCAAAGACTTCCTTCATGTCCGCGATGTAGGCCTGACGCCCCGCTTCCAGCGTTTTCGAGAATCGCTTCCAGAACCCCTCGCGTTCGGGCGCCGCCGAATCGGCCGGCATTAGGTCTCCGCCCTAGGCGGTGCGCTGACCAACCGGGACCAGGGTGTCGTGCTGCAAGCGCACGGAGACGATACGCGAGATGCCGTGCTCCCCGAGCGTGACGCCAAAGAGCGCTTCGGCCTCCGCCATCGTCGAATGGTTGTGGGTGACGATCAGGAACTGCTGGTTGGCAGCAAGCCGCTTCAGCACCCGGTTGAATCGCACGACGTTGGCATCATCCAGTGCCGCGTCGACCTCATCGAGCACATAAAACGGACTCGGATTGACGGCTTGCAAACCAAACAGGAAGGCGAGCGCGGTCAGCGCCCGCTCGCCACCGGAAAGCAGCGTGAGCGGCTGCAACCGTTTTCCGGGTGTTTGCGCCAGGATCTCGACGCCGTCGTCAAGCGGGTTGCCCTCCGGCTGGCTCTCGAGACGGAGCGTCGCGCGCCCGCCTGGAAACAGCTCGCCAAAGAATTCCTGGAAGTTGACGGCCACGGCCTGGAACACGGTGCGGAAGCGTCCGTCGATCTCCGCCTCCAGGCGCAGCCGAAGGTCGCTCAGCTGGCTCGATGCCTGCTCGAGATCGGCGAGTTGGGCTGCGAGCGACTCACACCGTTCGCTGACCTCGGCATATTCTTGGGGCGCCAGGAGGTTGACGGCGCCCATCGCATCGAGGCGACGCTGTAGTCGCGAGACCTCGCGCTCGGTTTTCTGCCAGTCAACGTCTTCGATCTTCTCTTCCCCATCCTCGATGACCTGCTCCCCCTCGTGTAACGCCGCCGCAGAACGGTCGACCTCCATTCGGGCAGCGTCACGATCGGCAACCGCCGCGGCGCAGGCATCGTCGGCATGGGCCAGCTCGACCTGGAGGCTGACATTGCGCTGCTCGTCTTCGTGAAGCTGCGTCTCCAGGGTGGTCAGGGCGTCGGCGTCGGGCAGCTCGGCAGATTCCAGGGCGGCCAGGTCGTTCTCCAGCGCCGCAGCGCGCTCCAGCCACTGGCGGCGCTCCTCATTGATGAGAGCTGGCTGTAGGGCGAGCTCTTCTTCAGCCGCACGACGCTGCGCCAGCTCGCCGCCGTGCGCCTGTAGCACCTGCTGAGCTCGCTCGAGCTGTCGGGCAAGGTCGTCGTGGCGTTGCCCGCTGAGGGCGGCGCGCAGCTCGGCCTCCTGCCGCTGTCCGGTCAGTGTCGACAAGCTTCCCGCGGCGTCGGCGATCCGCTGCTCGATCTCCGTCAGGAGCTGGATCGCGTTCGCCTCCGACTCGGCGGTGGCCTGCTGGCGATTGCCGGTCCCGACCTGCAACTGCTCAGCCTGCTCCAGCAAACCGGCGATGCGGCGCAGTTGCTGGCGCAGCTGGGTTTCCTGCTGCGTCTCCCGGTCCAGCGCTTCACCCGCAGCCGCGAATGCCCCGGCCGCCTCAGCGGCTGCTGTGCGCAGCTGGTCGTAGCGCGCCAGGATGGCTCGACGCTCGGTGAGGAGCGTCGCGCGCTGCGCGGCGCGCGCTTCCACCTCGTCGGCCGCCCAGAGCGCCGCCTGACGCTCGGCGTCGAGACTTCGCTCGGCGTCGCGAATCCTGGCCTGAACGTCGAGCAACGCGTCGGCCGCCTTGCCGCCGCGATAGGAGGCGGCGGTGAGGAACTCACCAGATCGAGTCACGGTGCGCAGCTCGGGATATTGGTCGAGCACGCGCCTCGCCTCGGCCTGATCTGCCACCAATACGACGTCGTCAAGCAAATGCCCGAGGAGCTGCCGCGCGTGCTCTGGAGCGCGAATCAGATCGACCACGAAGATCAAGCCGTCCGCGACCCTGCCCTGCGGTGCGCGGCGGACGGGGCGGAGCAGCGTCTCGCGGACGTCCTCACCATCCGCAAGCGCCGCGATCGCGTTCTCGAATGTTTCGTCGTCGCGCGCGACCCAACCGTGCAGCCAGCCTTCCAGCGCGGCCTCGACCGCGACCCGATGGATTGGATCAACATCGATCAGTGCTACCAGTCGATCCCACTCATCGCCCCTGGCGATCGGCCCATGCCGCTGGGCACGATCGAGGAGCGTTCGAAGCGCGCCCAGTTCCGCCTCGACGCTGCGCAATCGGGCCTCATGGTCGACCACCGTCTTGCGTGCCAGCTCGAGTGCGCCATCGGCTTCCGCGAGCCGCTGATCGACCGCGGTCATCGTAGCGGTGATGCTCTCGACCTCACGCTGCGCGGCTTCGGCCGCTGCCCGGCGACGCCCGAGCTCATCGGCCAGCGCGCCGTGGTTGAGCGACCATGCCTCGAGCTGCACGCGGACCTGTTGTTGCTGCTCATTGAGGAACTGCAAGCGACCTTCCAGCTGTCGAAGCTCGGCCTCGACAGCGACGCGCTCGCGTTGAAGCGCCTGCCGACGCTGCTGCCAGGCGGTACGCTCAGCCTCTAGCTCAGCCTGAGCTTCATGAGCGGCGCGCTCGGCATCGACCGCGGTCGCCAATGCCGCACCGGCAACCTCGTGCTCCGCTCGTGCCGCCTCGAGCGCATCGGCCAGTTCCTTGACGACGCGACTGCCGGCACGCTCCGACGCGGTCAGTCGCTGCAGTTCTGCTTGCAGCGCCTCGACCGCCTGGACCGCGGCCGTATTGCGCTCCTGAGCGATGCGGGCCTGATGCTGGCTCTCGGCGAGTCGAAGGCGAACGTCGGCGACCGCCTCCTGATGACGCCAGCGGGCTTCACGGGCCGAGAGCAACGCAGCCCGGTGCTCGGCATAGAGCGGCTCGAAATGTGCGACCGCCTCGACGGCCGCCGCGCGCTTATGCTCCGCAGCCTGTGCCCGACTCTCCGCACGGCGCAGCTGGACCATCGCCTTGCGCCACGCGTCACGTGCCAGGCTTCCCTGCAGCGCCTTGAGGGCCTGCGCTACCTTCTGGTAATCCTCGGCGGCTGCGGCCTGGGTCCGGAGCTCTTCGGCGCGGGGACTCAGCTCGTTGAGGATGTCGCGGGCCCGACGCATGTCGCGGTCGGCCTCGGCGAGCCGGTTCAACGCTTCTTGTCGCTGATCCCGCAACCGTCGAACGCCGGCTGCTTCCTCGATCAGCTCACGTCGCAGGGCAGGCGCAGACTGGATCACGAAATCGATGTCGTTCTGCGCCACCACGGCGTAGCCGTCCTGCCGCAGGCCAGTGCTGGCGAGCAGCGCATCGATGTCTTTGAGGCGCGCGCGGCTGCCGTTGATCAGATACTCGCTTTCCCCCGAACGGAAGAGGCGGCGCGCGACCTCGAGCTCAGTGAACTCGACGTTGAGCCGCTGGTCCGCGTTATCGATCACCAGCGTGACTTCGGCCATTCCCACCGCCGACTTTCCCGGACCGCCGGCGTAGATCACGTCCTCCATCCGGTGTCCACGGAGGCCGCGGGCGTTGCGCTCACCCAGCGCCCACCGGATGGCATCGACCAGATTGGATTTGCCACTGCCGTTCGGACCAACGATGGCGGTGATGCCGTGGCTGAAGGGCAGCTCGGTGCGGCGCGCAAAGGTCTTGAACCCCTGCACCCGCAGCGACTTCAGATACACGGTTAAGGCGTAAGAACCATGGCAGCGGCATCGCGCCTTGCAGAAACGTAAGCATGGACCACGGCGCGGGTCACCCGTGTATTAGACCATGCCACCGTTGCCCAAGGCAACGGCTAGCGCAGCTCCGCTGCGCCGCGCTTTCGCGCGTACCAGGGCGGGTGCCGAGCAGCGTCTTGTACCACGCAAACGAGGCCAACGATTTTGGCCGAGTGCGTGATGAGACGCTGTGAGGCACATCCGACCGGCTAAAGTCCCTGTGTAACCGTGACCCCGAAGGGGAACCGCGCCTAGTTTGTTGGTGAGCGGCGTGCCTCCGCGGCCACTGCTTCCAGCACCTCGTTGTCCGCGGCGGGTGCCTGGTCCAATGCCCCGAGCGCACTCAGTGCTTCTCGCGCCGCCATTTGCTCGGCCGCGCGTTTGGTTCGACCGCTGCCGACGCCGCGTATCCCGTCGCCGAATGTCACTTCGGCCGTGTACTCGCGGCGGTGGCCGGGACCGGAGGCGCCGATGATCTCGTACTGCGGCGTCGTCAGGAAGCGTTCTTGCGTGACTTCCTGTAGGCGGCCTTTGTAGTTGTCGTCCGGCCACGCCTGGACATCGATCAGGCTGCGACTGAACAGCCGATACGCTGCCCGATAACCCTGGTCGAGGAAGATGGCCCCGATCACCGCCTCAAAAGTGTTGGCCAGGATGGACTGCAGCGATCGCGCCCCGGTCTTGTGCGCGCCCTTCCCCAGCAGCAGGTAATCGCCCAGGCTGAGGCGCGACGCCAGCCGGGCCAGGCTCTTCGTATTGACGACCGAGGCGCGTAGCCGCGTCAGCTCTCCCTCGTCCGAGGTTTGATAGGTATGGAAGAGATGTTCGGCGGCGATCAGTTCGAGCACGGCGTCGCCCAGGTACTCGAGCCGCTCGTTGTCGGCCGCCCCACTTTCCGGATGCTCGTTGTTATAGGAGCGATGCGTGAGCGCCTGCCGCAGCAGGGATACGTCGTGAAAGCGAACGCGGAGCGTCCGCTGGAGTTTCTGTAACGGCTCGTCCGTCTGAGCGAGCTTTGGCTCAGGTGGT
>CAZRMD010000033.1:0-6210 GCA_964601135.1 uncultured Actinomycetes bacterium
GATGCGCATGAACTGGTCCTGCGGGATGCCGGTGATGCGGGAAACCATCTCCGGCCCGCAAGTTGCGACTCGAGCGCTGCCCGGACCTGGTCTCGAATGATGGTGGGCATCGTCTGGTCCGCGACGGCGTTATCGATGATCGTAAGAAAGGCCGGCCAGGTGTCCGAGAGGCGGCTGGCCGCCGAGATCGAATCGCCCTGATGGACCAGCAAGGCGCCCGGTTGGGAGCACACGACGAATGGGCAGCGGCCGGCGACCCGGAGCTCGAAGTCCAAGTCGAAGGAAGGCGCGGTCTTGGGATCGAGCGCCGGGACGACCTGCAGCACCTCGCGCTTGAAGAGGATGCCGGTCCAGTTGATGTGACCAAACCTCACCATTGCCTGAAGGCCGTCGGGCGGTCGATAGGAACCGACCGGCCACTCCAGGCCGTCGATCGCCAGCGTTCGACCAGCGCTGTCGACAACGACCACGCGCGTTGCCGCGAACATGGCATCCGGCACGGCGCGCAACGCCTCGACGGCGGTGGCGTAGAAGTCGGGGAGCAGCACGTCGTCATCCGCCAGGATGGAAAAGAACGGCGTGCTCACCTGGCTGAGTCCGTACTGGAAATTCGCAAGCTGGCCAAGGTTTCGGGGATGGCGCTGATACTGCAGGCGTGAGTCGGCGAAGCCGGCGACCACGGCCTGGTTGTCCGGATGACCCGCGTTGTCGTAGACCCGAACCTGGATGGACGTCAGGGTTTGGGCCAGCGCGCTGGCGATGGCGCGTCGCAAGAGTGCCGGACGATCGTACGTCGGGATGATCGTCGTGATCAGCGGTTGCGCCGTGTCCATCACGCTGCCCGCCACCCCTCGATAAGACTCTCGCCCCGCAGGAGGGTGTCGATCTCACGCCTCAGGAAGAGCCAGGCTCCCAGCACGAAGCCCGCCGACGCGAGGGCGAAACCCGCAAGCAGCAGGGGTGTGGAGGTCAAGCCCAGCCAGGTCAGGGACAACCAGACCGCGCCATAGGTGGCGGCGATCAGGGCAAGCACCCTTCCGGTTTCCCGGTACCAGGCGATCGGCGAGATGAGCAGGCACGTTCTGCAGACGGGGGGAACGAAGTACGCGTAGGCAAAAACGTGATAGCTGACCCACGAGAGTCCCGCGCCGGTGAGGCCGAACGCGCTGACGAAGACAATCGTCAGCGGGAGGACGGTAAAGAGGGCCACGAAATTGAGCCGTGCCGAGATCTGCGGTCGTCCGACCGCAATCGAGAAGACGTTGGGCACCGCCAATGTGCCGTTCATGTACTGGCCCAGGCACAGCAGCGCCACCGGTGCCCAGAGACTTGTGGCGACTCCGGCGTTGAACAACAGCGTGAAGAGTGGAAGGGAGAAGAACGCAATGAGGGCGAAGAGGGCCGGCGTGCTCAGGGTGACGAGGGCCTGAAGCCGCCGGTATTGGGCGTGCAAGCCGGACCGATCAGCTCGGTGATTCAGGGCTGAAAGCGAGGGGAGGGCGGCCTCGGTGACGGCGTTCGCGACGAGCGTGGCGCGCAACACGATCGCTGACGCGAAGCCATACGAGCCCAGTGCGGACACCGGCAGCAGCTTGCTGACCGCGACCTTGTCGGCCTGGGTATGCACCATGGCGAGCGTCGTGATGACGGTCATCAGCGATGAGAAACGCGCCGTCCGCCGCACAGCTGGGATATCGAGTCCAGGCAGGAGCGCCCTCCAGGGCACCACCCGGATCGCGACGGGCAGGTAGGCAAAGACCCAGATCACATAGGACAGCGCCAGCCATTCGACGCACGGGATAATCCGCCCGCCGAACGACAGAATCAGGGCGACCCCAAGCTGCTGGATGACGACGGCGCCCACGTCGACGCCGTTGTTCACGGCCATCCGCTGCAGCCCTCTGAAGAGATTGCTGTACAGCGAACGCGGCAGTGCGGTGAGCGCAGCGACGCCCAAGAGGCGGACGATCCAGACCGCGGTCGGGGCGTCGAGGGACTGCAGATGCACCCAGTGCGCGACCAGAAACGGCGCGCCCGCGATCACCAGGCCGGACAGCGCCAGGAATCCGCCCCAGTAGATGGCCGTCGCGCTCCGCAAAAGGCTGACCACGTACCCGGGCTCGTCGTGCAGGTGCGCCGAGACTTCTCGAACGATGGTCGCCGAGATGCCCAGCTCGAGCAGTCCGGCGAGGACGATGCTCAGGGTCTGGGCGAACAGGATCAGGCCGAAGGCGTCGGCACCCAGCCGGGAGAATTGAAACTTTACGGCGATGAAGCCGAGCACCATGATGAGCGCCTGCCCGGCCAGGTTATACGCGACGTTGCGGCCTACGGCGACCGGGCGCCGCCGGTTCAGACGACCCTGAAGGCGCGCCAGGAAAGGCACTACGCGCTCACCCAAACGATAACGCCTGCCGCCTTGAAAGATTGCGTCGATTGACACGTTCGAATCGAATGAATGGCCGCCGCGGTTGTCGACGAGTTCGACCGGCTTGTCGGCGAGATGAGCGCGGAGCTCAGGCGGGGGCCTGAACTCTATCTCCCATCGCGCTACTGGGAGGACCTGAATGCGCGCAACCTGGCGCAACTTGCCGACCGCGGTTTCGGCAGCTTCAAGCGAACGGTGAACCAGAATTACTTTGCCTGGATCGTCGCTGATCCACGCGACCCGCAGTTCCTGGCGGCCTTCGCCGCCTGGGTTCGCCGACCCAAGCCGTCCGTGGCATGGGCACGGTTGGTTGATGCTCAGGGCATCGAGGCTGGCGAGGGACGAGGCCAGCCGCTGGTACCGGCCGCAGCCCGGCTGACCCATGCCGTGTACGTCGCGATGCTCTGGGAGTTTGCCCGCCGGCGCGACCGCCTCGGTTTGCTGCAGCGTCTTCGGGAGCCAGCGCTGGGTGACCCGATTCTCGTGCGCCACGGAGGGCAGCTGATCTCCCAGGATGTGGCGAATTCGGTGATCGAGTTCTATGCCATCGACGAGGCGCGGCCGGTCCATCCGAACAGCACGGTGGTTGAGTTGGGCGGTGGCTATGGTCGCCTCGGTTGGCTTCTGTTATCCGCCGTGCCTGGGGTCCGCTACCTGGCCGTCGACATTCCTCCCGCCCTCGCGGTCGCACAGCGCTACCTGACGACGCTGTTCCCGGATCTGCCCACCTACCAGTTTCGGAGCGGCTCGCCCGACCCGGCCGCCATCGGCCGCAGCCGCCTGGCTTTCCTGACACCAAACCAGCTCGACGAGTTGCCGCCGATGGGCGCGGACCTTTTCGTCAACATCAGCTCGCTGCAAGAGATGCGCCCGGAGCAGATTTCCCGTTACCTCGGCCTGGTTGGTCGGCACACCCGCGGCACCTTCTACATGAAGGAGTGGCGATCGTGGACGAACCCGATCGACCAGGTGACGATCACCGAGGCGGACTACCCCATCCCGGCGCAGTGGCGAAAATATTATTCGCGCCGGCATCCGATCCAGACCCACTTCTTCGAAGCCGCCTATCTCGTCGGCGGCTGAGGTCTCGCGGTCAGGCCGCCGCGGCCTTTGGTCGAAGCGCCTCGAACACTTCCATGAGATCCCGGTATCGAGCAGGGGGAGCTGCCGGAATGAAATCCAGTGACGATCGCAGCACCCGGTCCGACCGATTCAAGATCCAGGCGATCAGGCGGTGGATCGCGGGTGGCGCCAGCGTGAACATGCCGCTCAGGATCGCCCAGGCAACCCCGGAGACCAGACGCTCGGGCAGCGAGAGACGAGCCCGAAGTTCCGCCAGGTCCTGCCGGGACAGCCGACCGTGCCAGTACTCGGCGTAGCAGTATTCGATCTGCAGGATCCTGTACCGCTGGTAGTTGACGCGCAGGCCCAGCTGGGATCCGTAATTCGCACGCACCGCGTCCATCGCCAGCAGCCACGAGGTATGCGAGTTCGTGCCCGGCAGGACGGTCGAGCGCAAGCGGTCCGGGACTTCCAGGCTGTTGAGGTGCTCGACGCCGCCTTGCTCCTGATGGTTGAAGAGAAAGAACCCGTAGGACTTCGGGGTCATGCCAACGATCACCTGCGGCCGAGGGTCGATCAGGATCCGGTTCGCCGTCAGGAACAGCACGCAGGTGGTGTAGAAATCAGGAAAGGGTGATTGAAAGAACGCACCTCGTGCTCGCAGGGCATCGATCGTCCCTCGACTGACGAGCGAGAACTGGATGTTCAGCCCGATCTTCCGCTTGAAGTCGAGGAGCTGCCGCGCCACCCTACGGGCCTCCGCCACGTCGAGCCAGTACGGTTGCGGTGCCGAGCGGAATCCCAGCGGAAGCTGATCGAGCAAGCCATCGGGGTAACCGGGAAGCACCCCCGGGTAGGCGTACAGGTAGGCAGCGGTGTAGATCAGGTCGGGCTCCCCGTATTTGGCGAGCAGTCCCTCCATCGTGATGAAGTACCCCGGCATCAGTCCGTCGTCGTCACCGAGCATCACGACGTAGTCGCCGCGACTGGCTTCCAGCGCCTTGTTCCAGTTCGCGGTCACCGAGATGAAGCGATCGCTGCGCAAATAGCGGATGCGCGGCTCGCGCAAGCCGGCGACATAGCCTCCGATGTCCTCTGCCGAATCATTGTCGGCGACGACAATTTCCCAGTCTTGATAGTCCTGCCGGCGGACGGTTTCGATCGCCAGCCGGAGATACTCGAGGCGGTTGCGGGTCGGCAGCAGAACCGAGAACCTCATGGCGCAGCCTTCTGAAACACGGCCGTATAGGTGCTGCCCCGCCTCCCCGTCCGCTCGATGGGTAGCGCCAGCAACGTCAGCAACCATCCGATCGACTCGATGAATTTTTCTCCCCCTCTGGGGGAGGAAAGGCTGGGGACCTTGGCGCGCAGAACGTTGTCCAGCGACTTCTGCCAGCCGAATTGGTTCCAGCCAAGATCGCCCTTGTGGCGGGTGGTCAGCAGTCGAGCTCGAAGGCCAAGCGACTCCGCGTGCTGGGTGAGCGCGTCAAGCGCCAGGAGCTGCAGGTGGCGAGGCGCATCGATGTGGGTCCAGTACTCGCCGAAGACCAGGCGCTGGAACGAATGAGGGTTTGGGGCGCCGATCACCACCACGCCGCCCGGCACCAGGTGCTCCGCCGCCGCTGTCAGCGTCTGCCAGGGATCGGGAAGGTGCTCGATAACGTGCCACAACGCAATGACCTCGTAGCTCGGCAGAGCCCGTATCGCCTCGCTCGGCCGCCCACTCTCGATGGCCCGCACCGCCACCGTCTCGCGCAGAAATCGGCACGCCGCGGAGTCCATCTCAATGGTGTCGACCTCCAAGCCGGCGTTCCGGGCCAGATAGGCAAAGGCGCCGGCAGACGGTCCGATTTCGAGCAGCCGACCGGCGGTGTGAAAGCGCTGGACCAGGTCGAGCTTGTAGCGCTCTCCCTCGCTTGCGGCTTGCAGCTCGGCCAACGATGCCGGGATCGGATAGTAGTCCGATGGATAGTACCGGCTTAGATCTGGCGGCACCTCGGCGAGAAAGATCACCCTGCAGCTGGAGCACCGGTAATAGCGGAACGCTCGATCGGAGAGCCGGCGGTTCCAGTCTCTGGTCTCGACCCACAGCCGAGCCGGTTCCCCGCAGAATCGACAGGGCATCGAGCCGGTCGTCGCGACGGCGGGCATATCCGGGTCGTGACGAACATTCCTCACGCCGCGCGTTCCATGGCGCGCTGCGCCCGCCACCAGTCCACCGTTGCGCGCAGCCCTTCATCGAGCGGGTGCACCGGCGCCCACCCGGTCGCGCCTCGCAGGCGACGGTTATCGCCGCAGATGAACGGTGGATCCCAGCCGCGTCCCGGAGCGGCGCCCAGTTCGATCAGCTCCGGCCGGCCGATGATGTCGCCGGCCAGGCCGATCAAGCGCGACACCGTAATCGGTTCACCCGAGCAGACGTTGACGCTTCCTTCTATCCCCGACTCCAGCATCGCCCGCAGCGCCGCGGCCACATCGGCGACGTGTAGGTAGTCGCGCACCTGCTGACCGCCGCTGGCTCTGAACGTCTTGCCCTCGAGCAACCTCAGAATCAGGCTCGGCACCAGGCGGCGCCGGTCTTCGTGCGGACCGTATTGGTAGAACAGGCGCGCCCATGCCAGGCTGACGCCCAGCTGCGGTGCCCGCGCGCCCGCAACCAGGTTGAGCGCCAGCTTGCTGGCGGCGTACAGGGTCCGCGGTTTGAGCGGACTGTCCTCCCG
>CAZRMD010000033.1:6220-21750 GCA_964601135.1 uncultured Actinomycetes bacterium
AGGCGGCGACATCCGGCCTCAGCCAGCGCCTCGAGCAGACGGATGCCGGTCGTCACGCAGGTGAGGTTTGCCGGCGCATCCAGGTATTTGCCCGGCTCCGCATACCAGGCGAGGTGGATGCAGGTCTCTGGCCGCCATCGCACCAGCTCACGGCGCAGCGTATCGTCGTCGTCGAGATCCACCCTGATCAGGGAAAGGCGGTCGGCCATGCCCTCCAGGCGGTTCATGCCGCGGGTCCCCCGCACCACCGCTCCAACTTCGTGATCACGTCGAAGCAGCGCCTGTACCACATGGGAGCCGATAAAGCCCGCCGCTCCGGTCACCAGCGTGCGCATCAGCGCTGGGGAGAAAGCTCCATCAGCGGGTGGTCATGGTCGCGCTTCGACATCACGGTCGGAGGCAGCGGCCAGCTGATGGCGAGCGCCGGGTCATTCCAGCGAATCCCTCGGGCATGGCTCGGCATATAGGTCGCCGACAGCTGATAGGACACCTCCGTCGAATCCGCCAGGGTCACAAAGCCATGCGCGAAACCCTTCGGCACGTAGACCATGCGGCGGTTCTCCGCCGTCAGCTCGAAGGCCGCCCACTTCCGATTCGTCGGCGACTGGAGTCGCAAGTCCACGATCACGTCGTAGATGGCGCCGGCCGTGCACCGCACCACTTTCGTCTCCTCGAAGGGCGCGGCCTGGTAGTGGAGACCGCGCAGCGTACCGCGACGATGGTTGAAGGAGATGGCGCACTCCGCCAGCTCGACATCGAGGCCGCGCTCCAGGAACTCGGCACGGTTCCAGGTCTGGGCGAAGAAGCCGCGTTCGTCAGGCGCGCGATCCAGCTCGATCAGGAACGCGCCACCCAGCCCTGATTCGATGAACTTCACGCCACCTTCAGCTCGGGCAGCGGAATGATGAACTTGCCGCCGAGCTGCCGGTAGACCTTCTGCTGCTCCAGGATCTCATCGGCGAAATTCCAGGTGAGCAACAGGACTTCATCGGGCATTTTTTCCAGGAGCTCCTCCGGGGGCCGGATCGGAAGATGGACGCCGGGCATGAACCGACCTTGCTTGTGCGGGCTGCGGTCGACCACGAAGTCGAGCGTCTCCTTGCCGAGGCCGAAGTAGTTGAGCAGCGTGCTTCCCTTGGCCGCCGCGCCGTAGGCGGCGATCCGATCACCCCGCCGCTTGAAACCGGCCAGCATGGTGGTGAGCGAATCCTTCAATGCCTCGACTCGGTTACCGAAGTCACGATAGGTCGCGAAGTCGTCGACATGCCAGGCCGCTTCTTCCGCGAGGAGCTGCGTGACCCGCTCGGAGACAGCCGGGGTCGTGCCAACGGTCACCCGCAGCGATCCGCCGTGAATGGGCAGCCGCTCGACGTCCTGCAGGAAGAGATGATGACGCCGGAACAGGCGGTCGAGCGCGGTCAGCGAGTAATAGCAGAGATGCTCGTGATAAATGGTGTCGAACTCACAGTGATCGATCAGGTCCTTCACATACGGAAACTCGATCACGGCCACACCGGTCTCCTTGAGCAGGAGGTTGATGCCCTCGACAAAGCCATTCAGGTCGGCGACGTGGGCGAGCACGTTGTTGGCATGGATCACATCGGCCAGCTCGCCACGGTTGCGCAATCGCTTGGCGAGCTCCCGGCCGAAGAACTCCACCAGCGTTGGAATGCCGCGCTCGATCGCCACCCGCGCGACGTTGGTCGCGGGGTCGATGCCGAGCACCGGAATCCCCCGCCGCTTGTAGAACTGGAGGAGGTAGCCGTCGTTACTGGCGAGCTCGACCACGCGGCTGCTGGCGTCGAGTCGCCGGTCCACGATGATCCGCTCCACCAGGGATTCGGCGTGACGGAGGAGGGCATCCGAAACCGAGGAAAAGTAGAGATACTCGCGAAACAGCCGCTCGGGGGGCACCGTCTCCGTGATCTGGACCAGCGAGCATTCCGAGCAGAAGGCGAGGTCGAGCGGATAGACAGACTCCTCTTGCTGCAGCTCCTGGGTCGTCAACAGCGAATTTGCAAGCGGCGTGCGCCCCAGGGAGAGCACCAGCTTGAGCTGGTCCGAGCCGCAAGACCGGCAGCCCCGCAAACTCACGGTCACGCGGCCTGCGCCGAACGGGTGGCGGCCGCATCGGCCCTCTTCCACCGAAGCGTCTCATCAAGCTGGCCGGTGTCGATCAAATGCTGGAACTGCTTCAGCCGCGTGTACTTTCGGCTCTGGAAATCCTCGAGGGTCAACCGGGCGGCGCGAAACGCCAGGTAGAGCTGCCGGGCGCCGCTGCGGATGGTCCACTTCGGATAGAAGCTGGGCAGTGCGGTCTGCAGCTTCCGGAAGTCGACCTTGTAATTGCGAGGATCGTGCGTCGCCTTCCCCGCCAGCTCGACCTCACATCCAACGACCGTCTCCCGGACGATCTCGGCCAGCGTCCGCGCCTGATAGTTGTCGCCCTCGGCGCCGACATTGAAGGCCTGGGCATGGATCGCGTTGCGGGGCGCCCGAAGGACGGCGGCGACGGCGCCGGCGATATCTTCGACATGAATCAGCGGCCGCCACGCGGTCCCGTCGCTGAGCAGTCTGACCTTGCCGGTCGTCCATGCCCAGCCAACCAGATTGTTGAGGACCAGGTCGGCGCGCAGCCGCGGTGAGACGCCGTAGGCCGTGGCATTACGCATGATGACCGGGCTGAAGCCGCTGTCGGCCAGCTTCAGCAGATCTTCTTCCGCGCGGATTTTTGCCACGGCGTACGGCGTCAGGGGGTTCAGGGGCGCGTCTTCCGTCAACGGGTCATCGCTACCGCCGGCTCCATAGATGCTGCACGACGACGCGAAGACAAACCGCTGGACACCGGCAGCCTTGGACAGTTGGGCCAAGCGGACGCAGGCGGCATGGTTGATCTCCTCTGTCCACTCGGGGTTCAGGTCGCCGAGGGGATCGTTGCAGAGGGCGGCCAGATGGACGACCGCTTCAATCCTGTGCAGGTCGCTCGCAATGCTGTCGCGAACGTCCTTGTGGAGCACCGAGACGGGCTTGCTCGATTTCTCTTCCCCTCCGGAGGGGTCCCGGAGGAACGTCGCGTCGGAGAAGAACCCGGTGTCCAGTCCGATCACCTGGTGGCCGGCGGCCTGAAGAACGGGAACCATCACGGAGCCGATATAGCCGTCATGGCCGGTGACCAGAACCCGCACCCGGATGCAACGACCCCGTGACGCCGTTCTTTCGCGCCGGTTACGCCGCCGCTTCCAGCAGCTCGCTGTACCAGCCCACGGTTCGACGCAGGCCTTCCTCCAGGCTGAAACTGGGCTCCCATCCCAGGACGCGACGGGCCTTTTTGGCGGAGAGGGACTGGCGGTCGATCTCGTGGCTGGCCTCGTTGCGGATCTCCGGGGTGAGCCGCGAACCGATCACCCCCAGAATCCGCTCGACCATCTCCAGCACCGTCACTGGCGTTTCGTTGGAAAAATTGAACGCCTCGCCGCGCAGCTCCGGATGTTCGTGGAGGCGTTCGGCGAGCAGCAGGTAGGCGGCGGCGCCGTCCTCGACGTAGAAGTAATCGCGCAGCGGGCGGCCGTCGGAGCGGATGACCGGCGGTTGGCCGCGGAGCGCCGAGCGGATCGTGCCGGGCACGAGCCGGTTCCAGTTGAGGTCACCGCCGCCGTAGAAGTTGCCGCAGCGGGTAATGGCGACCGGGACATCGAAGACGGCGGCATAGGTTTGAGCGATCAGATCTGCGCATGACTTGCTGACGTCGTACGGATGGCGCCCCTGCAGGGCGCTCGTTTCGTCGTACGGGCGTCCCTGGTGATCGCCGTACGCCTTGTCGGACGAGGCGGTGACGATCTGCCTGACGTGTGGGCTCCGTCGACAGGCTTCGAGGATGGTCCAGGTTCCGCCGATGTTGCTCTCGAAGGTCGAGATCGGATTGCGTTGCGCGATGGGGACGATTGTCTGGGCCGCCAGGTGGAGTACCGTGTCGATCTCGTACTCACCGAGCGCCCGCTCCACCAACGCCTGGTCACGGACATCTCCGCGGACCACGCGGACGCGCTCGATCTGCCCACTCCTGACCAGCTGGCTCTCGGGCGCCCAGTCGCGCACCAGGCAGACGACGTCGGCCTGGAGCTCGCGAAGGCGCTTCACCACCCAGCCGCCGACCAGCCCCGTGGCGCCGGTTACAAGGGTGGGGCGGTCGAGCCAGAATGCAGCGGCCGAGGACATGGAAGTGACGAGGACGTAACGGCGTGGTCTGCCGCCCCTTGCGGCTCGAAGCCGACGACTGGATCGTAGGCCAAAAGGACCTCGGGGCTCGGCCGTTACGTAACCGTGGCAGGCTTTCCGATCCCTCCCCCTCTGGGGAAGAGGAGGGTGGGGGCATGAAGATCTGTCTGGTCACCAACCTCTACCCGCCCACCGTCCAGGGCGGCGCGGACATCTACGTCGCGCGACTGGCTCGGGTGCTGGCCGAACAGCACCGGGTGACGGTCATTACCACCGAGCCCGGTTTCCATCTGGCTCCACGACATGAGGTGTCACCGGAGAGCGTGACGGTCTATCGGACGGCGCCGCTGAATATCGCTCACCTCACCCGTCTCCCCCATCACCTGCCGCTGCAGGCGCTCTTCCGCGCCATCGACCTGTATCAGCCCCAGGTCGCGGCGAACGTCGCCGGCATCCTCGACCGCGAGCGCCCAGACGTCGTCCACATCCACAACTGGGAGGGGCTCTCACTCGCCGCCACCGTGACGGCCGCCCGCCGCCGGGCGCCGCTGGCGATCACGCTGCACGGCTACTCGATGTTCTGCGCGTATAGCTCGATCCGTCACCCGGACGGCCACACCTGCCGGCCGGACCTGCCCTGCCGCTTGATAGCCGGCGTGAACCATCAGTTGGCGAAAGCCATCGGCCTCGCCATCAGCCCGTCGCATTACGTCATGGACGAACACGTGCGGCGTGGTTTCTTCCGCCATGCCATCCAGCGGGTCATTCCGAACGGGCTGCTCCTGGGGGACCCCCTCCCTGGCCCGCCCCACAAGGGGGAGGGAAATCGTGGATCGAAGACGACGTTCGATGTCCTGTTCATGGGACGGGTGCAGTCACACAAGGGCGTCGAGCTGCTGATCCGCGTGTTTCGTCGGATGAGTGACGCTGGACTTCGGCTGCACATCGCCGGCATCGGACCATCGATCGACGCGTGCAAGGCCCTCGCCGCGGGCGACGACCGGATCCGCTTTTATGGCTTCGTCTCTGGCGAGACGCAGCGCTCGTTGCTCGAGCATGCGGACTGCATGGCTGTTCCGTCGCTGTGGCCGGAGAACGCTCCCGTCAGCATCCAGGAGGCGTTCGGAACCGGGCCCGTCGTGATCGCCAGCCACGTCGGTGGGATTCCCGAGATGGTCCAGGACGGCGTCAACGGCCTGCTGGTCGAGCCTGGTGATGAAGCTGGCATCGCGGCGGCCATCGAGCGGCTGCGTCAATCGCCCGAGCTGGCGGCCCGACTCCGGTCTGCGGCGAGAGAAACCGCTCGCCTCTATGACATGCGCTTCCACGCCGAGCGGCTGATCGACGCGTATCGCGAATTGCTCGTGGCCAGCCGGGCCGGCGACCTCGACCAGCGAGCGGCCTAGCGCAGAACCGTTGCTCGGACAGCCCTAGGAAGGAATCGCGGTCTCGGGCAGTCCCTGGTAGTTGCGACGGTAGTACTCCCAGAAGTCGGACGCCTTCCGCCGGCGCCACCAGTCCTCGTGTTTGCGATACCAATCAACCGTCGATCGCATGCCGTCCGCGAATTTCACCAGTGGCTCCCAGCCGAGCGTTCGGACCCGGCGAGCATCGAGCGCGTAGCGGTAGTCATGCCCGGGGCGGTCCTTGACGAACTTTTTCAATGAGGACGGCTTGCGACAAAGCTCGAGCACGCTGTCGGCGATCTGCACGCCGTTGATTTCGGCGCCCGTGCCGACGTTATAGGCGGTTCCGGGTTCGCCCTTCCAGAGAACGCGCGCGATCGCGCTCACGTGGTCGTCGACGTGAATGTAGTCACGAACGGCCGATCCGTCGCCGTAAATCGGGAGCGGAAGATCGCTGAGCGCATTGGTGACGAACAGGGGAATGATCTTCTCGGGGAACTGGTAGGGGCCGTACGTATTGCAGCCGCGCGTGATCACCGTGGGCAGGCCAAAGCTGGTGTGATAGCTCATCACCAGGAGATCGGCTCCCGCCTTGCTCGCCGCGTAGGGACTGCGGGGAAGCAGCTTGTCCTCTTCCCGGCTCCGTCCCTCTCGGACGTGGCCGTAGACCTCGTCGGTGCTGACCTGAAGGAAGCGCTGGAGCCGGTGTTTGCGCGCAGCCTCCAGCAGGACGTAGGTGCCATAGACGTCGGTCCGGACGAACGCGCCGGCATCGAGCAGCGATCGATCGACGTGAGACTCGGCCGCGAAGTTGACGATGGCATCGACCTCGCCGCACAGGCCGTCGACCACGTCGGGATCACAGATGTCGCCCTGGACGAAGCGCAGCCGCGGGTCGTTGCGCGCATCGCCCAGGTTTTCCTCGCTGCCGGCATAGGTGAGCTTGTCCAGGATCGTGATGGCGATTTCGGGATCCGCTCTGAGCCGATCGCGAACGAAGGCCGAGCCGATGAATCCGGCTCCCCCGGTCACCAGGAGCCGGCGCAGCCTCCCCTTGCCGCGCGAGATCAGCTGGCCAATCACGACCAGCATCGTACCGCCGAATGGGTGCGCGTGCTGCGCTACGCTTGGATGCTCAGGCCGTCGTGTCGAAGGCCTCGCAGCTCGCCGGCGTTACCGGCAGGGTCACGGCGATCTGGACGTCGACGCCTGCCGGCGATGCCCCCATCGACACGGTCTGGGCGCCGCCGCCACGGATTTGACCAGCGTCGTCGAAGCACACCGCGGTCACGGAAGCTCGCTCGGCGGTTCCCGCATGGTTGACCAGGCGAACTCTGACCGCCGGTAATTTCGGGTCCTGGGCGAAGGCCGCCTCGACGACCTCCACCACCTCGCCAACGGCGGATTCACCCCAGGTAGCCCCAGTGACGGTGGCATCGAACGTCGCCGGAACGGCCCGCGCCGGCACGGTGACGCGCAGTCCAATCGCTTGCTGGTGACCGGGACGAATCTGTGCGATCTGGCCGGAGTTTTTCCCCAGCAGCCGGCCACTCGCGTCCTTCGCCTGGACGGTCACCGCCACGGCTGAGGCGGTCTGGGCTGATGGATTGTCGACCAGGGCAAACACCATGAAGCCTGCCGGCCCTAGCGCCGCGCCGGTCTTTTCGACAACCAGCGACCCCGCGGCAGGTGATGGGCTGGCGGTGGTCACCGGGCTCGTCGCGGAGCGCGAACCGGCCGCCGAGATGGAGGCCGACGGTGCCGTCGATGAACGCGCTGGCGCCTGGCAGCCTGAGAGCACCAACGTCAGCAGCACACCAGCCACGATGGCCGCTCGCTTCAATAGACCACCACCGCCATGTTGTTGAACTTGGCAAAGGCCGCCTCGAAGTCCGACATGGCGACGGTGCGCAGGACGCCGTGATTAGGATCGTTGAGGGTGACCGTTCCCGCGGCAGCGTTCACCCCGATCAGCGTCATGGCGTGCTCCGCGAGTGTGTAGCGGATCGAGCGCCCATCCCAAGCCGTCCAGTACCGCATATAGGCACTCGTCCAGTAGCCATACACCGGAACCCAGACCACGACCGGGTTTCCAGCGGCGACTTCGACGTAGAGATCGCGCGGAATCCAGCCTTCCGTCGCCAGGGCCGACCGGCCGGCGCGGCGTGCCGCCGACGCAATGGGCGGGTCGTAGACGCCGTAGCCGGTGGCGTTGTATTCGGCGCCGTTCACGTTGCCGACGAACGTCTGATACGGATCGCCCCAGCGCAGGATGTCGCCAAATTGATCGCGGACCGCCGGCCGGAGGTCGGCGCCGATCTGGCCCAGGATCCAATCTTCGGAGACGTTCGCTCCCGGAACAAAGAGCGCCATCCGCAACGCGGCCGCCTCACAATCCAGTGCCCGCGATTGCGCGATCAAGGGATCGCCGATGGTTGCCTGGAGGTTCACCGCTCCGGAAAGCCGGGCGGAGGCGGCAGCGCTGACCGGCTGCGGCGTGGGGTTCGGATTGCTCGGATCGATCAGCACCATGTCGCGCATGATGTCCCACGCGCCCCAATCGCCGTAGACCGCCCAGTAGGGAGAGATCGAGCCGTAAGACGTGATCGGGCCCCATTTCGCAAGCGCAAATCCGCCGTTCCCGGCAGCGTGCAGTTGTTGCATGACCGGACTGGCCGGGAGGCCGGTGAGCGTCAATGGTGGGGCCGCGCCAAATGCGGTGACGTGGCCGAAGCGGTCCATCTCCCAGCCACCGTCAGGTGTGCCGCTGGCGTCGTAGTGGATCTCGAGCCCGCGCGCGATGTCCTGGTAGGGGGTGTACGGGGCCCCGCTCAATGCGGGCGCTCCACCCCAGGCATGTAAACCACCCCAGCCGTCCAGGACATAACCCTGCCGGCCATCGAGCTCACCGTCGGCATCGCGCGAGGTGACCACCATCGTTCGCGCGATGTACCAATTTGGCCAATAACCCGGCATCGGAATCGGCGGCGCGATCCCGAAGGGGTGTATTCCGCCCCAAGAGTCGAGAACCCAACCGCCCATCCCGTCTCTTCGAACGACAAGCGACCGCGCCACATCCCATTGCGGCCAATAGGGGGCAAATCCCTGATTGAGGACCATGCCGCCGAACACATGTAAACCACCCCAACCGTCAAGGATCACGCCTCCATGTGGCCGCAGCCACGCCTGATAGGTCGCCATCGCATCAGCGCTGACCGGCTGCGCCGTTGGCGTTGGATTGGTCGGGTTGACCAGCACGATATCCCGAATGAAATCGCGCGACCCGAAATCGTTGTAACCATTCCAGTACGGTGCAACGCCCGAACCATAGGTCGTGATGACGCCCCATTTCGCGACCACGTACCCGCCGGATGCCGTCCCGTGCAGTTTTTGAAACAACGGCGCCGCCGGCAACCCGGTCGGCGGCAAGATGGGCGCCGCCCCGAATGGGAACACGTGACCACGCCAGTCCATCGTCCAGCCGCCGTCCGGAGTACCGGTCGGGCTGTAATGGATCTCCAGGCCGCGCGCGACATCGCGGCCAAAGTACGTCGCGCCGCTGAGAGCCGGCGCACCACCCCATGGGTGCAGACCGCCGTCGCCATCGAGCAGGTATCCCTGCCGCCCATCGAGAATGCCATTCGCATCGCGGGAGACGACGACGAAGGCGCGTGCGATATCCCAGCCCCAGTACACGGGAGTGTTGATCGGCGGCGCGATCCCAAAGGCATGGATTCCGCCATAGCCATCGAGGAGCCAACCGCCCGATCCGTCCTCGCGAATGGCTTCACCTCGGGCGATATCCCAGTTCGGCCACGAGGGCGCAAACGCGGTATTGAGATTGAGGCCACCGAACGTGTGCAGTCCGCCGTACGAGTCCAGAGTCACGCCCCCGGTCGTACCGGCCGCGGCTCGAGCGACCGGGTTCGGCGCGAGGGCAAAAAACCCGGCAATGATGCCGGCTGCCACGAGCGTCGCTCCCGCCCTCCTCAGCCCCGCCATGGCAGGTGCCTGATTATAGGCAGCACGTCGAGAAGTCGATGACAGACGATCGAAGGAGCTTCGTTACACTCTCTGAAGCAATGGCCAACATCGCCGTGATCGGAACGGGTTACGTTGGACTCACCACGGCCGTCTGTCTCGCAGATCTGGGCCACCACGTCACCGGCGTGGACATCGATGAGAAAAAAGTCGCCAAGCTGCGCAAGGGCGAGCCGACGATTTATGAGCCCGGCCTCGCTGACCTGATGACGAAGACGCTCCAGGCCGGGCGGCTTACCTTCACTCAGGACTACAACGAGGCCATCCCCGAAGCCGACTTCGTCTTCATCGCCGTGGGCACACCGCCAGGCCGCCGCGGCGAGGCGGATCTGGTCTTCGTCAAGCAAGCCGCCAAAGGGATCGCGAACGCGATGAAGAAGACCGTGACGATTGTCAACAAGAGCACGGTGCCCATCGGCACCGGCAACATCGTGGCCCGCATCGTCGGCGAGAACCTGCGCGACGAGATCCCGTTCTACGTGGTATCCAACCCCGAGTTTCTGCGGGAAGGCAGCGCCATCCATGACTTCATGCACCCGGACCGGCTGGTCTTCGGCTCGCACGATGCTGCCGCCTCCCGCGCCGTCGCTGACCTGTATAGCAAGCTCGACACCAAGATCCTGATCACCGACCTCCATACCGCGGAGATGATCAAATACGCGTCCAACGCCTTCCTCGCCACCCGGATCTCATTTATCAACGAGATGGCGCGCATCTGCGAGCGGGTCGACGCCGACGTCAAGATCGTGTCCGAGGGGATGGGCATGGATCACCGCATCGGTCCCCTCTTTCTCGACGCCGGAATCGGATACGGCGGCTCGTGTCTCGTCGGTGACGAGACCGTGATCATTCGGCAGGCCGGGCACACCCGCCTCCTCCCACTGACGCAGTTGTTCGCCGAATTCGATGAGAGCGCCAGGATCGAGGTCCTCTCGTGGGAGCGTCCGGGCACGTCGCCGCAATTCCTCCCCGTTGCGGCCGTCACCCGCCGCGACGTCGAAGGGGACATTCTCGAGATTCGCACAAAGATGGGTCGCCGCGTTCGCTGCACGCCCGATCATCCCTTTGTTACTGGCTCAGGCACAAAGCTGGCAGAGCAACTCACCGACAACGATTGGCTGCCACTGGCCCAATTTGGGCCGGATTCGACTGCCGGTGTCAGGTTTGAGATTCTGGCCGATTTGGCCACCGCCGGCTTGCAGGTGGACGATATCATCGTTCGCCCATCGGGCGCGCTGCTCGCACTAACGGGAGCACGATCACTCCAGCGCTCCCTCACGGTTGCTCGGTCTCATGACGTGGTGCGGACGGGCGCGATCCGGCTCACGGAAATGGAGGGACTCGGCTTGCCCTTGGCCGGTAGCCACCTGAAAACTGCGCGCAACGGTACGATGGTGCCGCTTCAGATCGTCGGCGATGCCGCGTTTTGGCGGATCGTCGGCCTTTACGTCGCCGAAGGATGTCTCTCAAGCGATGGTGGGCGGCGCCGCATTAAATGGTCATTCAATCCACGGGAAGAGTCCGATCTGGTCGGCGAAGTTCTTAACTTCTGGACCAGTCTTGGCGTAAGGGCCGAAGTCCGCCGGGCGCCAACCAGCACCACGGTGACGATTTCATCGCGGCTGCTTGCGGGGTTCTGGCAGGGCAGGCTGGGTTTGGGCGCAAACTCTTATCGGCAACGAATCCCAGACCCTATTTGGACCGCACCAGCCGAACATAAGCGGGCCTTTTTGTCTGGCCTCTGGCGTGGAGATGGGTCGTGGTCGTATGTAAATGGCGGGCCGAGCGTGATTCTGGAATACGGGACCGCCAGTCGGCAGCTGGCCGATGGCATCCTGAGACTTCTTGGCGACATCGGCATCGTCGCATCACTGCGGGTCGGCCGAACCGCCAAATCGACCGTCGATAACTACTGGACCCGGGTCTCAGGCGCTGACCAGGTGGAACAACTCCTGGAATTTGTTGCCGATCGCGACCGAGGCGTCATTCTCGGCTCGCTGGCGCGCCAGTCCAAACGCATCAACTCCACCGGGTTCCGCAGATTTGGCAACGACCCGACGGCATGGGTGCGGGTCGTCAGCATCGAGCGGCAGCCGTTCGCCGGGGCGGTCTACTCGATCGAGGTTCCTGGAACGCACACCTTCGTAACCACCGGAGGTCTGGTAACCCACAACTGCTTCCCCAAAGATGTCAAGGCTCTCGCCCGGATGGCAGAGACGATGGGCTATCACCCGGAGCTGCTCGATGCGGTGATGGAGATCAACCTCGACCAGCGCACCCTGGTGGTGGAGAAGCTTCGCGAGGTTCTGGGCGGCCTGCGCGGACAGGTGATCGGGATCCTGGGCCTCGCCTACAAACCGAACACGGATGATATTCGCGAAGCGCCGGCGATCGACGTGATCGAGAGTCTGCTCCAGAAGGGTGCTGACGTTCGTGCCTACGATCCCAAGGCCATGCCCGTCCTCGAAGCCCAGATGAACACCATCAAGTACTGCAAGGATGCCTACGCCGTGGCAACCGGCGCCGACGCGCTGCTGGTCGTCACCGAGTGGGACGAGTTTCGCCAGCTCGATCTCGAACGCGTCAAGAAGCTGATGCGCCGGCCGGTGATCGTCGACGGGCGCAACCTCTTCGATCCCAAGATGATGCGAGATCGCGGCTTCGTCTACCGCGGCGTCGGACGCTCCTGAGTTCTTCGCGGCGCGCGGTCGTCACGGGCGGCGCCGGCTTCCTGGGTTCGCATCTCTGCGACCGATTGCTGACGGATGGCTGGCAGGTCATCTGCGTCGACAACCTGGTGACGGGGTCCTCCAGCAACATCGCCCATCTCCGCGGCAACGAAGCCTTCGAATCGATCCAGCACAACGTCAGCGAGCCGCTCTATCTCGACGGTCCGGTGGATGCCGTGCTGCACTTCGCCTCGCCGGCGTCGCCGGTTGACTACGGTGATCATCCGATCGCTACCTTGAAGGTTGGGACGCTCGGCACCCACAACATGCTCGGCCTGGCTCGGGAAAAGAAAGCCATCTTCCTCCTCGCCTCCACCTCGGAGGTTTACGGCGATCCCCAGGTCCATCCGCAGCCCGAGACGTACTGGGGTAATGTCAATCCAGTTGGGCCCCGTGCGGTCTACGACGAAGCCAAGCGCGCCGGTGAAGCCTTTACCATGGCCTATCACCGCGCGCACGGCCTGAAGACGCGCATCGTTCGGATTTTTAATAGCTTCGGGCCCCGGATGCGGCTCAATGACGGACGCGCCGTCCCCAATTTCCTCTTGCAGGCGCTGAAGAACGAGCCAATCACGGTCTACGGCGACGGATCGCAGACCCGAAGCCTTTGCTATGTCGACGACCTGATCGAGGGCGTGATGCGTCTGCTCCAGGTGGATTACACCGATCCAATCAATCTCGGTACGGACGATGAGGTCACCATGCTCCAACTGGCGACGCGCATTCGCGATCTCTGCAGCAGCCAGAGCGAAATCGTCTTCAAACCCTTGCCGGTCGACGACCCCCGCCAGCGCCGGCCCGACCTCAGCCGAGCTCGGCAGATCCTCGGCTGGCAGCCGCGAACCTCGCTCGAAGCCGGCCTCGTCAAGACGATCACCTACTTTCGGGAGCGCCTCGCGAAGGCGTAGACGAGCAGGCCCGGCGCCCTCGTACCGGACCTGCCCTTCACGGTTACTGAAGTCTGATCGGGCCGTTGACGTTCGCGCTGCCGCAGGTGAACGATATCCCGTAGTTGCAGGCGCTCAACGTGGCGTTCACGACTGCTGGTCCGTTGTGGAATGGCGGTCCCGAGGGGCTGGCCAGCATGGTCACCGTCGTGGTTTGGTTAGCGCCCGTGCATTGAGCACTGAAGTTATTCTGACCGCTGGCGATCTCCTTGCCTGACGGCTGCTCAATCGTAATGCTGCCGCCCATCGAGAACCAGCCACTCGGACAGGAGTACGTCACCGTGACGACGGCCTGCACGCGATCGGTCAGCTGAACGTCGGGATTCACCGAAAGAGTCACGCCGTTGTCGGCGAAGGCGACCGCACTCGAGGCGAGGATCGCGACGGCGATCACCGGAACGACGAACGCGAGCCGAACAAACTTTCCCATATGGAGCCTCCTCCACATTGATGCGCGTTGATGGGCTTCGCTCCCGGGCGCGAAGTCCCAGTTCCGCGAGCCGTAATGCTCCGAGTGATAGAAAGGTCACGGGCTACGGCTCCAGGCATGTCCAGCCACTTTGCGATATCCTGCCCCCATCTCCCACGTCGTCCCCGACCCGGCGGATCTCGACGAGGACACCCGGTTTCTGCAGGAGCAGGCGCGTCGCTACCTCGCGGCCCGGCCCTGGGAGCGGCTCGGCGAGCGGGCTGTCTTCATGGTGGTCAAGGCAGGGTCCTGGTACCAGGTCTGCGCACAGGGGTTCGACAACCCCGGTGGCCATCATGTCTTGTTCGTCTTTCCGGGATGGCGCACGATGCGTGACCTTCAGCAGGACGGCCGGACTCAGCCGCCGCCATTGACGATGATGATCGAACTTCGGGATCCCAATTCCACGTTCCAGATGGCGGGCGACGACGGCTGGGGTCCTCTCGACCGATTCTCGGGTCGGCTGCTTGCGCTGGCCATGGCGGCGATCATCGACCTGACCGCTGCCGGCAGCCTTCCGGACACCGAGATCAAAGGCGAGCTCCAGCTGCCGGGTCGGGTGCGTGGCCGGTACCGGGCAGTGCTCAAGCCCGCCGACCCGGAGGACGAACACCTCGTGCCGGTGATGAGCAAGGTACGCATGGATCTCCTCCAGGAAGGGGACAGCACGCTCAGCTTCATGAACATCGGCTGGGACGAATACCGAGCGCTGTCGAAGCGTGCCCAGTTGCGAGTGCCCGCGCCCGAACCCTTTCAGGATCGTGGTGAATCAATGCCGGTAGTCCTGATCTCCGATCCGATCGAGCGTGCCTGGTCAATCGCGGACAAACTTCACGCCGCCGAACCGATGGGCCTCTCGTTCGTGCCGATGGAGGCTTCGCTAGGGCTCGTCGCCATCGGCCCCAAGGACGGCTATTGCCTGACCGTGCTCAACGAAGAGGCCGCTGCCGTGCGCAGGTGGTGGCAGGCAAGTACCGAGAGCTCCGGAGGCGCCATCGCCCTGATGGTCGTGGACACGACGCCCGATCCGAACCGGTTCGAACGCTGGCAGCCGGCCAATGTGCTGGCCGTCTTCGAGTTCGGCTCGCAGAAAGCCTAATCTCCCTCCCCTCCATCTCGGGGTGGGGGCAGGGTAGGGGCCATCCCTGCGTTTTCAGGGATATGCCGATCAGTCTGGTCCAGCAGGGGATCCTGTCCGAGCTGCTGTTCATCGTTCTGACTGTCCTCGGAAGCGACGGCTCGCTCGAGGTGGCGCGGCCGGCGACTGACGACGATCGGCGCGACGCCGATGTCCATCGCCGCGGGGACTTCCTTCTGAACCTTGGCTTTCAGATCAAGTCGGCAATTTATGTCGATCATCCTTGGGCGGTCGATCGCCTGCATATCCGCTTCACCGTCAAGAAAGATCGGCTGGTGACCCATCCGTTCTTCTATTACTTCTTCGCGTTCCTCGATCGACGGATCATGCGTTTCGCAGACCCTGTCTTTATCGTTCCCTCGGCCGAGGTTCATCAGCACGCGATCCCCCATCTGGATGGAGACCTGTGGCACTTCGACTTCCACGCCAACTTGGGCCCGGACGCCCACGACCGCTGGGTTCCCTTTCGTGCCAATACGCTCGAGGTCGGCACTCGGATGCTTGCCATCATTTCCGAGCTCGAAAAGGCTCAAACGACACCCGCGTCGCTGCCCGATCTGCCGATCAATCCGGACCTGCTATGGG
>CAZRMD010000034.1:0-20995 GCA_964601135.1 uncultured Actinomycetes bacterium
CGCCAACCCCGACGCCAACCCCGACCCCGACGCCAACCCCGACGCCAACCCCGACACCGACACCAACCCCGGCGCCAACGCCAAGACCGACCCCAACCCCAACGCCGACACCGACTCCGACGCCAACCCCGACGCCAACCCCGACCCCGACCCCGACGCCAACCCCGACCCCGACCCCAACGCCAGCACCAACGCCAACTCCAACGCCGACGCCGACACCGACGCCAACACCAACGCCGACCCCTTCGTTGCCCAACTTCTCACATGTGTTCGTGATCGTGATGGAGAACGAAGAATCAACGAGCATCATCGGCAACGGTGCCGCGCCGTATCTGAATAGCCTGGCCCAGAGCCACGGGCTGGCCGCCAGCTATTACGCGATCAGCCACCCGAGCCTTCCGAACTACCTGGCTCTGACCGCGGGCAGCACCTTCGGAATCTCGAGTGACTGCACCACCTGTTACGTCAACGCCACAAACGTCGCCGACCAGGTGGAGGCCAGCGGCCGCTCCTGGAAGGCATACATGGAAAGCATGCCGTCGAGCTGCTACGTCGGCGACGCCTATCCCTATATGCAGAAACACGATCCGTTCATCTACTACGACGACATCCGCACGAACGGCGCGCGCTGCGCGGCGCATGTCGTACCCTTCACGCAGCTGAGCAGCGACCTCTCCGCCGGTACGGTGCCGAACTTTGCCTGGATCACGCCGAACATGTGCAACGACATGCACGACTGCTCGATCGGGACCGGCGATGCCTGGTTAGCCAACGTTGTACCGGGGATCCTCGCGTCGTCGGCCTTCACCAATGGCGGCGTGCTGTTCATTACCTGGGACGAGGGCTCGAGCAGCGCCGGCTGCTGCGGCAACGCGTTCGGCGGCCAGGTGGCCACCCTTGTCATCGCGCCCAACACGGTCGCGGGACTTCGCTCCACGACGAACGAAACGCATTACAGCCTGCTGCGCACGATCGAGGACTCCTGGGGATTGTCGCCGCTTGGCCAGGCCAACAACGCCACGGCCATGCGCGAGTATTTCCGCTAACGCTGCGATTCAGGGAGGGCCCGCGAGGGCCCTCCCATCACGCTTAGCTCTCAGCGGCCTCTAAGGCTTCGACAGGGACCGGCTCAGCCGCCGGCGCGAGGATGAGCCTGTCGAATTTCGTCGAGAACACAGGAGGTCGTTGTAGCAATGATCGGCAAAGTCGTCGCAGGCAAAGTACTCGCAGGACTCGCAACCGCAGGCGTGCTGGCCGGGGTTCTGGCCACCGGGGCCATGGCGGCGCCGGCCGTCGCCGGGGCAACCAAGCCCGCGCCCAAGCATCAAGCGGCGAAGGACGTTTTTGGCGGCACCGTGACGGCGATCAACGAAACGCAGCTGACGGTCAAGAACGCGAAGGCTGGCAGCAAGACCTTTTTGCGGACCGACGCGACGGTTGTAACCAAGGGCCGCAATGAGAAGGCGAGCTGGTCCGAGATCGAAGTCAACAGCCACGTCCGCGTCCGCTTCGAAGAGCGCGATGGCAAGCTCTATGCCAGGCGCATCAACATCGGTCGCCCGCACGTCGCCGGAAAGGTCGAAAGCGTAAACGGCAACATCATCACGATTCGCACTCGCGATGGCAAGGAAGTTCGGCTGACCGTCAACAGTGACACGAAGTACTTCGAGATCACCGGCAAGAAGGAGCGCCAGGCCGGCTCATTGAAGGACATTCACGCCGGGATGCGTATCACCGCCGCCGGGAGTTACGACGCCAGCCACAACTTCGACGCCGCCGTCATCGTCTATCGCAATAAGTAACTCCTCCTTTCCCCACAGCCCCGGCCGCTCGCCGGGGCTTTCTCTTTTCACTGCGCAGGGCTGGACGTGGAGCGGACTACGGAGCCAACCGGTCGATCCTCCAGCCGTCCGGCTGGCGCCGATAGCGAAGACGATCGTGGAGCCGGCTGTCGCGATGCAGCCAGAACTCGATCGTTTGGGGAACGACGCGATAGCCTCCCCAGTTTCGCGGCAACGGAGCGGGGCCTTTGCCGTATTTTTCAGCCAGCGCGGTCACCGCGTCCTCGAGCACGCCCCGGTTGGCGATCACCTGGCTCTGAGGTGATGCCCATGCGCTGAGCTGGCTGGCGAGCGGACGGTTCTGGAAATAGGCGCGCGATTCCTCGGCCGATTGTTTGACGACGCTACCGCTGATCCGCACCTGGCGCGCCAGCTTTGGCCAGTAGACGACCAGGGCGGCGCGCGGATTCTCGGCCAGCTCGTGGCCCTTCTGACTCTCGTAGTTCGTAAAGAACCCGAAGCCGCGCTCGTCGTAGCCGCGCAGCAGGACCATGCGGGCCGAGGGCTCACCGGATCTCGTGCTGGTCGCGAGCGTCATCGCCTCCGGCAAGATCTCCCCGGCCGCTTCCGCGTCGCGAAACCAGCGCGCGAATTGCCTCAATGGGTCGCGGTCGACGCTGTCCTCAGAAAGGACGGTGGCCGATTCGGCTATGGAATCAACCCACGCGACCAGCGGACATTGCCGTCCGAATCCACCGGCGCATGCTGGCGCGCGATGATCCAGACGCCCGCATCCTCGAGCTCGGCCTGCGCCTCGGATTCGTCCAGATTGGTCGATGCCACCAAGTCCCAGCGGCGCGGCTCAATCGACCAGCCCAGCGCCTCCATCTTCGCGAGCAGAACCGAGAGCTTTCGCATGCGGTAGTGCAGCGACTCGCCCAGCGCGAGCACGGAAACGCTGGCCGGCGCGGTTTGGGACGTCGTTCCATAACTGAGGTACAGCCGCTCGATCCACTCGGGTACCTCGCCATCGACGGTTGCGGCCAGCTCGTTTCGCGGGGTGCCGAAGAGGCCAAGCTTCAGGCGGGCCATGCTCTTATTATCCGGAGCGCAATGGCGCGCACCCCTCCGTCGGGCCGTCAGTACCCCATCACCCATGGCCGCCAGCAGGCCGTGATCACCGAAGTCGGCGGCGGGCTGCGCGCGTACACCATCGATGGCCGGGACATCATCGACGGCTATGGCGAGAACGAGATGGTCACGGTCGCTCGCGGCGCGCCGTTGCTCCCCTGGCCGAATCGGCTTCGCGACGGTCGCTATGAGTTCATGGGAACGACGTACCAGACGCCGATCACGGAAGTGGCCAGACAGAATGCGATCCACGGGTTGACCCGATGGTTGAACTGGAACGGGTCACAAGAGACTGGCGATCGGGTGGTCATGAGCCTGCTGCTCCACCCGCAGGATGGATATCCATTCACGCTCTCACTCTCGATCGACTACCGGCTCTCCGAGCACGGACTGGCCGTTCGGACGACAGCCACCAATGCCGGCGACCAGCCCCTCCCCTATGGCGCGGGTCAGCATCCCTACATTACGGTCGGGACCGACCGAATCGACCAGGCGGCGCTGCGGCTGCCCGCCCTGCTACGGCTCGAGGTCGATGAGCGGCAGATCCCCACCGGGCGCCTGATCCAGGTGGGCGGCACGGAATCCGACTTCCTGGAGCTTCGGCCGATTGGTGCCACTCGCCTGGACACGGCCTTCACCAATCTCATCGCCGACACGGACGGCCTGACCCGAATCCTGATGCAATCGCCCGACGGACGACAGCGGGTGGCGCTGTGGATGGACCAGACGTATTCCTATGTCATGGTCTTTACCGGCGACACCATCCCCGATCCGAGGCGACGGCGTACCGGCCTGGCCCTTGAGCCCATGACCTGCGCTCCCAACGCCTTCCAGAACGGGCTGGGCCTGATTCGCCTGGATCCCGGCGATACGACCACCAGCAACTGGGGATTGTTGCCCTAACTTAGGCGCCCTCGCCCATATCATCCAGATTGGGCCCGATTGCGGAGATTATCGCCGTCTGCCAATATCAATCTGGACGACCACGCCGTTGTTAGGAGGGAAGCCTGCCGGTGTACCGCAAAATTTATGTCCCCCTCGACAACTCGGACCATTCCAATGCGGCCATCGAGGTCGCCGTGCGCCTTGCCGGCGCCACCAAGGCCGCCCTGGTTGGCAGCCATGTCTACGCAGCCCGGATGCACGACGTCCGGTTCAAGCAGATGGAGTACACCCTGCCCGATGAGTACCAGCAGGAACAGGAGCTCGAGCGCCAGCGCAAGATCCACGACTCGCTGATCACCCGCGGCCTGCAGCTGATCTCCGATTCATATCTGGACGTCATGAAGGCCGCCTGTGACCGGGCTGGTCTTCCCTTCGAGTACAAGACCTTCGACGGCAAGAACTGGGAATGCCTGGTCGACGACATCGCCGAGTCCGATTACGACCTGGTGGTGATGGGCGCGCTCGGGATGGGGGCGGTCAAGGACAGCATGGTCGGCAGCGTGACCGACCGGGTGCTGCGCCGGATCCGGGTCGATTCCCTGGTGATCCGCGATACGCATCCGTTCCGCGATGACGCATCCGATCGCGTGGTGGTCGCCATCGATGGGAGCCCGCAGTCGTTCGCCGGCTTGCGCACGGCGATCGAGCTGGCCCGCGTCTTCCGCAAGCAGGTCGAGGCCGTTTCGGTCTACGACCCCTATCTGCATTACGCCATGTTCAACGGCATCGTCGACGTGCTCTCCGCCGAGGCGTCCAAGATCTTTCGCTTCAAGGAGCAGGAGCAGCTGCACGAGGAGATCATCGACACGGGGCTGGCGAAGATCTATGAGTCGCACCTGCGGGTTGCGCAGTCGATCGCCCGCGACGAGGGCGTGGAGATCAAAACCACGCTGCTCGACGGCAAGGCCTTCAAGAAAGTGCTGCAATATGTGCGCCAGGACCCTCCCTGGCTGCTGGTGATGGGGCGCATCGGTGTCCACTCGGCCGCCGAGATGGACATCGGCAGCAACAGCGACAACTTGCTTCGGCTCGCCCCGGTCAGTGTCCTCCTCTCGAGCCGCACCTATGTCCCGCCGGTGGACCTGCAGGCGGAGGCCAGCGTCGTCTGGACGGAAGAGGCCGAGGTGCGCATGGAAAAGGTGCCGGCGGCCTTCCGGGGCATCACCCGCACCGCGATCTGCCGGTACGCAATGGAGCGCGGCCATTCGATCATCAGCTCGTCGATCATCGACCAGGCGGTTTCCGAGGTGATGCCCGAGCACGCTGCTCGAGCCATGGGGGTCGAGCCCGCTCGCACGACATCGACCATTGAAGCAGGTGAAGCGATCGACACCTGGGTATGCCGCCGGTGTGGCCGGCCGATCCGCGGGGCACAGCCCTCCGCCTGTCCCGTGTGCGACGGCGTCAGCTTTCAGCGGGTGGACAAGACGGCCATGGTCGCGGCCGCTACCCGCGAAGGCGGCATCGATGAGGAGGAAGCGTTCGACGGCTTCAAGGTCAAGTGGACGATCGAGGCCAAGGAGGTGCTCAGCCGGGTGCCAAAGGGGTACGAGCGCCGTCGGGTGAAGGCCCGCATCGAAAAGATCGCCCGCATCCAGCGGCTGCCGAGCATCACCAGGGAGTTTGCCGACGCCAACCTCGATGAGGCGTATGCACCGGTCGCCGAGGTCGTGAGTGATGCGGTGCCGGCGCCCACCTCGAAAGCGTCCGTCAACGGCGAGACACCATTGACCTGGACTGACGACGCGGTCCTGCGGATGGAACGCGTGCCCGCCGGCTTCATGCGCATGCTGGCCCGGACCAAGGTGGAGGAGTTCGCTCGCAAAATCCAGGCCGACACCATCACCAGGGACGTCGTGGAGGGTGGCCTGGTCGATGCCCGCTTGATGATGGATCAGGCCCTCAAGGCGCATTCACCCGAGGTCGTCAAGGCGGCGATGCAGGTCCACGGCCATGCCAACGGCGATGGGGCGCCGCGGCAGCCTTCGCCGGGCTGGACCGAAGATGGGCTCCGCCGCTTGAACGAAGTCGAAATCCGGGCCGAGGAGAAGTTCGAACCCTCGAGAGCGCGCGAGCTGGCGCAGCACGCCGCCGAGTCGCGAGCGGCCCGCACGTCGGAGGCGATCAATGCCGCATTCCTCGAGCGGCTGGGCATCAAGATCGGCTACGGCCATCCGCTCAGCCCAAAGACCTTCGAGCATCGCTTCACCTGGACGCCTGAGGCCGAGGCTCGACTCGCCGCCCTGCCGTCGTACTGCCGCGAGCTGAGCCGCTGGCGGGTCGAATGGACGGCAGCCCAGAAGGGCCTGGGGACCGTCATCACGCCCGAGGTGATGGACGTGAAGTTCGAGATGTGGGGCGAGGTCTCCGATGCCCTGCAGCGCAATGGGGCATCGATGGCCTGGGATCCCGACGCCGAGGCGCGGCTCGCCAACATGCCCACCTTTGTGAAAGGCCAGGTGATGGACGCCATCGAAGGCAACGCGCGCGAGCTTGGGAAGGATCGAGTTACCAGCAACGTCATGGACGCCGTCATCCAGAAATGGATCGAGACTGGCGACTTCCACGAGGGGCGCTACGGTTTCCGAGCCTAGTCTGCTGGCGGCGACCGGCCTGACCCGAGCTTATCGCGGAGGCAAGGGGGTCTTCGACGTGAATCTGCGCCTCACGGCGGGAGCGGTCCTCGGGTTGATGGGACCGAACGGCTCGGGGAAGACGACCCTGCTTCGCCTGCTGGCCACCGCTTCGACGCCAACCGCGGGAGAAATCAGCTGGTTCGGAAAAGCCAATCCACGAGACCCATCCGTACGGCGCCGGTTGGGCACCATGCTCGACCAGCCGGCCCATTTCGACCAGATGACCGGCTATCAGAACGCCTGGTTCTTTGCGCACCAGTTTGGGTTGTCCGACGAGCTCTGTCGTGAGCGCCTCGACGAACTCTTCCATTGGATAGATCTGTGGGATGCCAGAGACCAGCTCGTCGCCGAGTACTCGCTCGGCATGAAGCGGAAGCTCAATCTCGTCGAGGCGCTGATTCATCGGCCGTCGATTCTCCTGCTCGACGAGCCCACCCTGGCACTGGATTACCGGGCGGAGCTCGACCTCATCGAACGCCTCCAGCTGCTCAGGCTGACGGAAACGGCCGTCGTGCTCGCCACGAACGACGTCCATCTCGCCGAACGGCTCTGCGATTACGTGCTCTTCCTCCACGACGGACGCGTCATCCGTGAGGGACGCGTGCCTGATCTGCTGACGGAAGTTGCTGGATCGAAAGAGGTCGAGCTCGAGGTCCAGTCGCCCGTCTCGCTCGAGAGCCTTCGCGGCCTGGCCGCCGTGGAGGCGGCGAGCGCCGACGGCGATACCGTCCGCGTCATCCTGGCACGGGGCGCCAACCCGGCGCAGGTGCTTGCGGTCCTCAACGGTACGGCTGACCTGGTGAGCACCATGCACGTTCGGCGTCCAAACCTGGGGGACCTCTTCCTCATATTGACCGGCGTCGCGCTGCCGGCCGCACACCGATGATGCTCAGCGGCACGATCTGGCAGCGCGAGCTCACCGAATTCGCCCAGCGCCGCCGCGCCATGCTGATCAAGCTCGCGTTTCCTTTCTTGCTGGCCGTCCCGCTGGTGCTGAGCGGCGCCCCGGTGTTCTACGCCGCGATGGCGATCACCATGCTGACCGCGATCATTGGTCCGCTGGGATCGGGCGCGGTGCTGTCGCGCGAGCGCCAGGCGGGCCTGAGCGTGCGCTATCGAATCCTGCCAGTCACGCCGGGGCGGCTCTTGATCGAACGGCTGGGGACAAACGCCGTCATCGATTTCATTCAGCTCACCCCTGTGCTGCTGCTGATCGCCGTCCGTCACCCGTCCGGATTCGCATGGTGGCCCGCACTGGTGGTCGGTATGGCGGCCGCACTCCTGCTGGGGAACCTGCTCGGCGCGGTGGCCAGCACCTTATCCACCTCGCCAGGCGAGGTGATGCTTTACGTCCTGATCCCACTGCTGCCTTTGCTCTATCTATCAGGCGTATTCACCCCGCCAATCCAGCCGCTGTTGGTGGTGATCTCGCGTTTCCTTCCCTACAGCTATCTCCACGAGGCCGTGCTCGGAAGCCTGGGTGGCCAGCCGAATCTGCTGCCCTGGGAAACGCTCCTGGGCGCGTTCGGCTTCCTGGTTGGCGCGGTTGGCCTCACCGGCCGCCTTGGCCGGCGAGTGATCGAGATGGACTGACGCGGATGTCGCCGGTGACATTCATCGCCGGGTCCTTCACGGTCAACCAGCCCGGCGTCCAGCTGCCGTTTATCACGAACCGATGGGCAGTGGGCATCTTCTTCCTGATCCACATCATCTTTGGCTCGTTCACCATGGGTTCGCTCGTGTTGGGGCCGACCTACGAATGGATCGGGCTGCGCCGCGAGGATCCCCGCTTCGAGCGCTACGCCCGCACGCTGGGCAACGTCAACCTGAGGATCTTCAGCCTGGGGGCGACGCTGGGCGGCTTCGCGGTGATCGTGGTCGCCGCCCTGTACGGGAAATTCTTCGTCACGCTGATGACGATCTTCTTCTGGCCGGCGCTGGTGGCCTTCAGCATCTGGTTCCTGACCATCGCCGGGCTGCTCCTCTACAACCTTCGCTGGGACTGGTTCCAGACCCGCAAAGGCTGGCACATCGCTGTCGGCTACGGGGCGGCCGCCAGCGAGCACATCTTTCTGTTCATCATCGTGGCGCTCGATAGCTACATGCTGACGCCGGGCCAGGGGCTGGGCGCCTTCTTCAATGCCTCGTACTGGCCGGAGCTGGGCCACCGCTTCGTCGGCAATCTCTCCTGGGCATCCTTCTTTATTGCCGCCGTCGCGGCCGTGTACGCCGCGCTCAGCCGTCAGCCCGCCAATCGCCTCTATTTCCATTGGGCGGCCCGTGTCAGTCTGGTCGTCGGCTTCATCACCCTGGCGATTCAGATCGGATTGGGCGCGATCTTCGTCGAGAGCATCAAGCGGGCCTCTCCTGGCGCCTTCCAGTACTCGCTGCAGGGGCCATTCTCGTGGCTGTGGCTGATCCAGGCGACGTTCATTGCCGTTCTTCTGATTGGCAGCAACCTCTACTTCGCGCAGTCACGGCGAATTCCCGCGGGGCCGGCGTTGACGGCCATCGTAGTCGTCACATCGCTCATCACCATGCTGCCGGCGGCGGTCTTCCCAAAAGATGTCTTCTGGTTGCGCTACCTGTCGCTCGCGATCGCCGTCGTCGTCAGCCTGGCCCACTGGTTGATTTCCCGGCCGACCGTTCGCGCCATCACCAGCGAGCTGCGCCGCAGCAGCCAGGTGACGTTAGCGGTGACGGGAGCGTGCGCACTGCTGCTCTTCCTGTTGATGGGCGTCATCCGGGAGACGGCCCGCAGCAACTACACCATCTACGGCGTGATGACCGAGTCCGATAGCTACGGCATCTTTCAGGCGCCCAGCAAGGGCTACTACCCATGAGCACGGATGGGTGACCTCCAGACCTATTTCTACCTCGCCCTGATCAGCGTGATCATGGTCTCCTTCGGGTTGTTGTTCGTCGGCATCGTCTTTCGCAGCCTTCGTCGCTGGTCGCGGCAGGCGCATGGTCGGACGCCGTTGGTCTTCTGGTTGGTCAGCGGCGCCGTCACGGTCGCCTTCCTGTTCATCGTTTTTGGCACCGCCGGGGTGCTCTACGGCTTCATCCGGTATGGCACATCGTGAACCCCGCCGCCTGACCCGGCGGCAGTTCGACCTGCTCGGCACCCAGGCCGTGGGTGCGATCGTCGCCCTCCTGCTTGGGATACCAATCGTGGGCTTCATCATCTCGCCGTTGTTTCGGCGCCAGCCGGTGTACGAGGCGAAAGTCGGTGATATCTCCGCTGTGGCTGAGTCGGAGCCAACGAAGTTCACGGTCTCCTTCCCTGCCGGCGAGTGGAGCACTGCCCAGGTGAACGCCGCTGTCTATGTCGTGAAGCAAGACAACCGCTACACGATCCTTTCCAACGTCTGTACGCACATGCAGTGTCCGGTTCATTGGGACGACACCATCAAGCAGTTCCTCTGTCCCTGCCACGGCGGCCTGTACAACATCGACGGCCGGAACGTCGGCGGCCCGCCACCAAAGCCGCTGCCGCAATACGTTTATCGGATCGATGGCACGACGCTCTACATCGAGAACCGCTTCACGGAGAAGATCTGATGCGACGCTGGCTTGCCAACACCTACGACTGGATCGACGAGCGGGCGGCCATCCGCAACCTCGCGCGCAAGGGACTCTACGAAGCCGTCCCCGTGCGGGGCGCCTGGTTCTACACCCTGGGCAGCGCCACGCTGATCCTGATCCTGCTGCAGCTCATCACCGGGATCTTCCTGACCTTGCTCTACGTGCCATCCGTCACCGAGGCCTGGGCCAGTCTGAACTACCTCAAGCAGCACGATGCCTTCGGCTCGATCGTGCGCGGTATCCATCTGTGGTCCGCCTACATCCTGCTCTTCGTCATCGGGCTGCACATGGTGCGGACCTTCTTTTCCGGCTCGTATAAGCGGCCCCGCGAACTCAACTGGGTGACGGGCGTGATCCTGTTTGTCCTGGTCCTGGGCATGGCGATCACCGGTGCCTTCCTCCCTTGGGACCAGGCGGCGTACTGGACCGCCGTCGTCGTCACCAACATCGCGGCCTACACGCCCCTGATCGGGTCGTTTCTTCGAGCCCTCTGGCGCGGCGGCGACACGATGGGACCGATCACCCTGGTCCGGACGTTTGGCATCCACGTGTGGTTGATCCCGGCCATTCTGTTTCCACTGATCGGCGCCCACCTGGCGCTGCTCCGAAAGCACGGCGAGTTTGGGTCCTACGTCAATTACCGCGGCGCTTATCGCAGCCGCGAGGGTGTCGATGTGCCCCCGGCTCCGAAGCAGCGGCCGATCGAACCGCCGTATCCAGCGGTCCCAACCGACGAGCTCTGGGCGGCTCCGCTCGAGACCGAAGATTTCTATCCGCACCAGACCTTCAAGGACGGTGTCGTCTCCGTGGCGCTGGTGATCGTGGTCTTTATCCTCGCGGTCGCCATCGGTGCGCCGCTCGAGGCCATCGCGGACCCCTCCACGACGAGCTACGTGCCCGTGCCGGAGTGGTTCTTCCTTCCCCTCGACCAGCTGCTCCTTCTGGTTCCCCAGCAGCTCATCCCGCTGATCCTGGTGTTGCCGGCCGGTGGCGTCCTGCTGCTTCTCGCCCTTCCCTTTATCGACCGCGGGCCGGAGCGGAATCCGTTTGAACGCCCAGCGGTCATGGTTCCGGGAGCATTCGCGGTCCTCTTCATCGTCATCCTCACGCTGCTCGGCTCGGGGAGGCTGTTCAACCAGTGACCCAGCTGCTCGCGGCCATTGGGCCGGCGCTCCACACCCTGGCTTCCGAGCTGCCTTCGCAGGCACCCCAGGGCAATAACCGGATCGCCGCCCAGGCGGCAATTGGCTCGCTCTTCTCCATCCACATCTTGATCGCCGGCCTGGTGAGCGGCGCAGGCGAGCTGGCACCCGCGATCGAGTTCCTGGGCTTCGTCCGTCAGCGCCGGCGATACGACCGGCTGGCCCGCGGGCTGGCCCGTTTCATGGTGTACTACTTCAGCGTCAGTTCGACCATCGCGATCCTGCTCATCACGGTGCTGCTGGTCGGATTCTGGGGGCATTTCTGGACCACCATCGTCACGATCGGTTGGTGGCCCTTCTTCATCGAGGCCTGGACCTTTGTCCTCCAGGTCTCCATGGCCTACATCTGGTACTACAGCTGGGACGCGCTGCGATCGTTCAAGGGCCTGCACATGGCGATCGGTGGGTTGCTCGCGATCGCCTCGTTCTTGCAGGTCTACATGATCGACATCATCGCCAGCTACATGCTGACGCCGACCAATCCGCAGAACCCGCTCCGATTGGCGCTGAATCCGACGTCCTATCCACTGACCGTGCACCGCACCGTCGGCAACCTCGCCTACATCGGCTTCGTGTTCGGCGCGTTTTGCGCCATCCGGTTCTTGCGGGCCCGCGATCCAGAGGATCGGGCCTTCTACGACTGGGCCGGAAGTTTCGGCTTGCTCTGGGGCGTCTCCATGACGCTGGTCCAGCCGATCGTCGGGTACTCGTATGCCAAAGAGATCCAGCTGCATGCCTACAACAGCTGGTACAAGATGATGTTCGGCCAGCTGAGCCTCGTCTTCCTCTGGCAGATCTTTCTGTTAGGCCTGATGTTCATCGTCGCGCTGTTCTACTTCACCCGCCGGCTGCGGACGGATGGCGCGCCCGGCGCCGGCCTGCTCAAGCTGCTGACGGCCGGCATGGTTGGCAGCACGGTGCTGGCCGCCCTGCCCTATCACCTTGCCTTCTCCTACGACACCGTGGTCGCCGCCGGCCTCAACCGTCCCTTCTGGGAGGGCGGCCTCATCAATCCGCTCGGGTCGATGATCCCCTGGAAAGTCCTCGCCCTGATCGGCTATAGCCTGCTGGCGATTGCGGCCGTGGTGTGGTACCTGCGCGGCCTACCTGGCGTTGTGTGGGGCACGGCTCGGCGCGGCGAGCAGCGGCTGCTGATCCTGCTGGCGGGACTGACGATGGCCATGATTGTCACCATGGGGTTCATCCGCGAGAACGGCCGCGGCCCCTACCTGATCACCGGACAGATCACGATCGAAGGCCAGCAGAACGTGCAGAACGCGCAGCCGACGCCGCTCCCACAGTCATCGCCCTAGCTGGCAGCTTTTCGGGGCGTCTTTTCCTCGCCCGAGGTGTGCGGCACGGGCTTGTCTTCGATCGGCCCCTCCTCGGTAGCCTCACTGATCTCCTCCGACAGCCGGGGCAGGGCTTCGGCGTGCACTTCCCCGGTTGGGCTCGCTGATAAGGGCGCCTCCACGCCCCGCCGGGCTCGGTAGAACGCGCCCAGGAAGACATTGAGGAGTGCCGCGACCGGAACCGCGAAGAGCGCGCCGAGAATGCCGCCCAGGTCGGCGCCGATCAACAGCGCCGCCATCGCAACCAGTGGATGGATGCGGGTGGCGGAGCCGGTGACGCGCGGCCCCAGGATATAGGCCTCGACCGCATGACCTCCGAGTGCGACCGCGAGAGCCAGCAGCGCAATCAATGGCCCCTTGAAGATCAGGGCGATGAGGACGGCGATGCCCATTCCCACCGGTGCGCCGATCAGCGGAAGAAACTCGAGAAAGAAGGTCAGAATCCCGAGCACGACCGCGTAGGGCACGCCCACCAGGGTCATGAAGACGGCCGTGTACGTCCCCATCACGAGCGACATGATCAACTGGCCACGCGCGTACTGGCCGAACGTCGTGCCGACCGCGACCAGCGTGAAGTCGTAGACGTCCTCCCGGCCGGGAAACAGCTTGCGAATGGTGGCGATCAGCTGGCGGCCTTCGACCAGGAGGTAGATCGAGATCACAATCACCAGGAGCAGGCTGACGAGAGTCCCTATGGTGCCTTGCAGGATCCCGAATGCGGATCCGAGGACCGCCGTGCTGATTCCGCTGGTGGAGCTTGGCAGGCTCAGCTTGAGCGGGATGCCGGCGTTGTTGATGGCGTCCTGCAGCCCCTGGATGATGGCGATGACGCGCGTCTCCAGTGCCGGCAATTGCTTGGCCTGGCCCACGAGCGGAGGCGTGACGAGCGCGATCACACCGGCGATCAGACCGAGGAAGATCAGATAAACCAGGAGCACAGCGAGTATTCGCCTGCCCTTGAAGAGACCGACCGACTCGATCGCATCGATCAGCGGCGTGAGCAGCAGCGCGATGATCGCGGCAAAGAGGAAGAGCAGGAGGACGTTGAAGAGGTGGCCGACCAGGTACTCGCTCTGGTGGTAGAGCATCACGACCGACAGGGCAATCAGCAGGTAGACCAGGATGCGCACCGGCCGCTCGAGACCGCGCCAGGCTCTGGCGGCCCAGGCGGCGCCATGTTGCTGCTCGGGCATAGGGGTCAAGTCTCGCAGACCGAGCGTCCCTTGAAGGCGCTACATGGCGCAGGGACCAACCGCAACCGGCTGGGTTTGGCCCTGCGCCTGGTCGATATCCGGTTGCACCTCGGCATCCGTCAGGGCATAGGCCTGCCCCTGGATGCTGGTCGAGGCCGCGAAGATGACCCCGATGACCTTGCCGTTGAGATCGACGAGCGGACCACCCGAGTTCCCGGGTTGGACGTTGGCCTGGGTGATCCAGATGCTTCGAACCACCAGGTTCTGGCCGTAGATGTCGCGGCCTTCCGCTCGAACCTGACCATTGACCACGGCCGGAGATACGGTTTCGGCGCCTCCGCCCGGGTAACCGATCGCCGCTCCCTGGGTGCCGCCAGCGGCCGAAGCCTGGCCCAGCGGAGGCAGCGCCAGGCGGGGCACATACAGGATGGCAACGTCTCGCTCCGGATCGAAGAGCACCACCCGGGCGCCCAGGATCCCGCCACTATCGCCTCGCACCGTGGTGTTACGGGTGCCAGCCACGACGTGAGCATTCGTGAGGATCATCCCCGGCCCTACCGGAAACCCGCTGCCGAACACGATGCCTCCGCAACCGAAGCCCTGCACTTTCACGGTCTCACTCTCGGCGGTTCGTACCCCCGGGGTGTCGACGGAGGCCGGCAGGGGCAGGGCGGATGGGGTTGGCTCCAGGCCGGAGAAGGCGCTCGGGAAATTGACAGCGGCAATGATCGCTTCGACTCGGGCGAGAAAGCCCGGCGGTCGGGGAGCGATCCCATCGAGGGTTCGCAACACCGTCGAGCGCTGAATGGCGCCCGCCACCGCCGGGCTGGGAACGCGCGCCAGGCTCAAGCCCAGGAACCAGCACACGGACAGCATGGCGACGGCGGAGAAGATGGCGCCCGTCACGCTGTCGATCCGACCGCTCCGGGGTTGCGCCAGTAATCGAATACGGATCGGCTCTCCCACCCAGTAGCCGATGCTGCTGCCGATGACGCCTGCAACGACGAGGATCATGATCGCCACGAGCGAGCGCATCGTGCGTTCCGTCAACCCCAACCAGTCCATCAGGACAGGCGCCAGGGCGGCCCCCAGCACGACGCCGATAACGACCCCGGCATACTGGGCGAGCGATAGCCAGAACCCGCGGCGGTAGCCGCTGCTGATGGCGAAGATGACGGCGATCACGATGATCAGGTCGATGATCGTGAAGCGCATCAGGCATCCACCCGGAGATCGCTTTTGGGCTTGCCAACGCAGATGAGGGCATAGCCCTCAGCAAGCTCTTCGTTACTGATCAGCCAGGCATCGGTCTGGTCGATGATGCCGTCGACTCTGACCATGCAGGTCTTGCAGCGGCCTTTGCGGCAATCGAACGCCAGGCTGATACCGGCCTTGAGCCCGGCGTCGAGAATGCCTTCGTTCTCGCCGACCTCGAGGGTCTTGCCGCTCTGCGTGAAGGTGACGTGGAAGCGGCGCGCCATCAGTGGTTCCTGATGGCCGTGATCACGCGATAAAGGTACTCGCCGGCGGCAAAGATCACGAGCAGGATTCCAATCGCGACCAGCCGAGGGCGCAACCAGCTGCGGTAGAAGCTGCCCCGCCATGCCGGACCGAGCAGCAGAGCGAGCGCGAACGATGCCGCGGCGAGTGCCACCAGAATCCGGAACGCCGTCGACACCGGGCTTCAGTCTACGGAACTGCCAATCCGATTATTCGAGTCCGATCGCGTGCTTGAAACGGTCGAAGAAGCCCTTCTCGACGACCTGTGGTTTGCCGCTCACGCCGCCCAGGGAACGCAGCGCCTGCCGCTGCTCTTCAGTCAGATTGGTCGGGATCACGACACGAACAAAGATGATCTGGTCCCCGCGCCGACCCGATCGGACATGCGGGATACCGCGGCCATGCAGCCGGATCGTCTTTCCGTACTGGGTTCCGGGCGGGATCTCGATCTTCTCCGGGCCGTCGACCGTGGGAATCTCCACGCTGTCGCCGAGCGCAGCTTGGGCGACACTCAGCGGGAGCTCATAAACGACATCGGTGCCGTTGCGCTTCAGCAGGGGATGCGGCTTGACGTTGATCACGATGTATAAATCGCCGGGGGCGCCGCCGCGCGGCCCAGGCTCGCCCTCGCCCGAAAGCCGGATCTGTGAACCACTGTCGACACCGCCGGGAATGCTGACCCGCACTTTCTTCTCGCCAGGCACGTGTCCGCTGCCACCGCAGGTGCGACAGGGTCGCTCGATGACCTTGCCCTCGCCGTTGCAACGGGGACAGCTGGCCACGTTCACGATCTGCCCGAAGATCGACGGCGTCGCTCGCCGCACCTGGCCACTGCCCCGGCATTGCGGGCAGGTTTGGGGCGAGGTGCCGGCGGCGGCGCCGGTGCCATGGCAGGCCTCGCAGGGGTCCGGGCGCGGAATCGTCAGCTCGCGCTCGACGCCGTAGACCGCTTCCTCGAACGAGAGGCGAAGGTCGAGACGAAGGTCCGAGCCGCGACGCGGGCCGGTTCGGGTGCGGCCGGCGGCGGCGCTTCCGAAGAACATGTCGAAGATGTCATTGATCCCACCGAAGCCGGCTCCACCGAAGTCGAATCCGGGCATGCCCTGCGTGCCGGCGTCGCCGAACGTGTCGTACCGTTGCCGCTTGGTTTGGTCACTCAGCACCTCGTAGGCTTCGTTGATTTCCTTGAAGCGGGCTTCGGCCTGGGGATCGTTGGGGTTGCGGTCGGGATGAAACTGCAGCGCCAGCTTGCGGTAGGCGCGCTTCAGTTCCTCGGCGCTCGCCGTCCGACTGACGCCGAGTACCTCGTAGTAATCCCGTTTGATCGCCATAAAGGGTAGCTAGGACTTTAACGCGCGCGGGTGGGCAACCTTCACCAGCGTGGGCCGCAGCACCCGGTCGTGCAGCCGGTAGCCGGGCCGCATCTCTTCCACGACCGTGCCCTCTTCGTGTTCGTCCGTCTCTTCGCGGGCGATGGCTTCGTGCTGCGCCGGATCAAAGGGCTGGCCCACCGCAGGAATCGTCGATAGGCCCTGGGCTTCCAGCGTTTCCTCGAACTGCCGGGCCACGAGCTTGATGCCCTCGAACCACTGGGGATCGATGTCGTCGGGTGCGTGCTCGAGCGCCCGCTTGAAGTTATCGAGGATCGGCAGCAGCTTCCGAACGAGCTCTTCATTGGCAAACTGGGTGCGATCGGCCAGGTCCTGTCGCGACCGCCGCTTGAAGTTTTCGAAATCGGCGGCTAGCCGCTGGTATTGGGCGAAGGTCGCCCTGGCCTCGTCGCGGGCGGCCTGCAACTCGGGGTCTACCGTCTGGGTTGCCTGGCTGGTGCCCGGTGCCGGATCGGCAGCCGGGTCACTCTCTCGGGACGAACCAGCCGCCGGATCAGCCGCTGAGCTCGCCCTGGTATCGACCACGCCAGGCCGGCGGGGCTCGCCACCCTGTGGATGATCGGCGTTCTCATGCTTCCGTGACATGTGTTCCTTTTTACCCACGGATCTTCGGCCCGAATCAGTTCGCCAGACCGGCGAGCACGTCGGAGGTTGCCTGGCTGACCAGCCGCAAACGGGCGACCACTTGCCCGTATGGCATCCGGGTCGGCCCGATCACCCCAATGGTGCCGCGGACGCGCTCGGTCATGTTGTAGGTCGTCAGAACCAGGCTGCATTCCCTGAGCCCGCTGCTGGTGTTCTCCCGGCCAATGATGATTTCGACTTCCTTTTCGAAGGCGACCTGCTGCAGGATGGCCGCCAGCTGGGCGCCCTGTTCGAGCAGCTCGATGAGTTCTTCCAGGCGGTTGACTTCCACGAACTCGGGGTGCCGGAGCAGGTTACGCACGCCGTCGTGCAGGACGACCGTCTGGCGCTGCGTCTGGGGGGCCGCGATGGAGTCGATCAGGCGTTGCAGAATCTGGCGCTGCTCGCCGCGATCGGGACCCAGTTGCTCGAGGCGCGCGGCCAGGTCGTCGGCGGTCTGGCCTTTGACTTTGCGGTTCAACATGGCAGCCATGCGGCTGAGATCTTCTTGCGACGTGGCGCGATCCAATCGCACTACCTGTTGCTTGATGAGGTTCCCCTCGAGCACCAGGATGATGAGAACGGACTGCGGCTCGAGCGAGACGAGATCGACGTGCTTGATGCGGAAGTCACTGGTCTCCGGCGCCGTGACCAGGGAGACGTTTTCGGTGACCTGCGCCAGGACCATGGCGGCCTTCTCCAGGATGGCCTCGACGCTGCGGGGTGCATTCTCGAACCCCTGCCGCACGGTCCGCCGCACGGCCGACGAGGCCGACTCAGGTTCCATCAAAAAATCGACGAAATAGCGATAGCCGCGGTCGGTGGGAATCCGGCCGGCTGAGGTATGTGGCTGCTGCAGGTAGCCGGTACCGACCAGATCCGCCAGCTCATTGCGGATCGTTGCGGACGACAGCGCGATGAAGTACTTGGCGGCCAGGACCTGAGATCCGACCGGCACTCCGGTCAGCGTGTAGTCCGAGACCACCGCCTTCAGGATCTGTTGCTTGCGCTCGTCGAGCGGGATGGGTTCGACCATATTGGCAGTCTCCGAACGAGAGTGCTAAGCCGAATTGTACCGGCTATCCTCGGGTTATGGCCACGCCGGTGCGGATTTACTCCGACTACGTATGACCCTTCTGCTATATCGACTCGGTCGGAGTCGAGCGGCTGGAGAAGGAATATGACGTGGCCGTCGAGTGGGTGCCGTTTGAGCTGCACCCCGAGATCCCTCCCGAAGGCCGGCCGCGTGAGGAGGTCCTGCCCGCCGCCTACCTGGCGCGAGTTAACGACGGTCTGAAACGTATGGCGGAACAGACCGGCTTGAAGCTGGCGACTCATGCGCGCCTGATCAATTCGCGCCCGGCACTCCAGGCGGCGGAATTTGCCCGCGAGCAGGGACGATTCGAGGCGATGCATCGAGCGCTCTTTCACGCCTATTGGGACGAGGGTCGCGACGTGTCCGACCGATCGGTCCTCCGCGAGGTTGCCGAAAAGGCCGGCGTCGAGGTCGAGGGCATGGAGGCAGCGGTCGCCGCCAATCGCTTTGGCGATTACCTCGATGCTCGCCGCCAGGAGGCCGAGGATCTAATGATCGACGGCATTCCGGCGCACGTGATTGCCGACCGTTACCTCGTCATGGGCGCCCAGCCCTACGACGTCTTCGAGCGCGTGATGGCCCGCCTGAAGGTCGAGAAGCGCGTACTGTAGCGAACCCCCGTCCGGTGTTTCATGACTGTCACCCGACCTCCAGGCATCGCATCCTCGGAATCGAGGATGATCTAGATGTTGAAACTGCCGCGACTTCTCCGAGTACTCGCGTTGACGCTGGCCATCCCCTTGGGGCTGGTCATTTTCTTGGGAGTCATCGACGTACTCTTCTCGTGGATCGGGGCCAACGAGCGGCCCGTCATCCTAGCTATGCTCGTCCTGATCTACATCGTGGTGGGCCTGGCGTTTGTCCTGATTCCCGTGATCCTGGCTGTGATGCTGCTTCTCATGCTAAGAAAGTTGCGCCGACTTGATTCGCCAGCTCCACCCCGCGCCGGGTGAGCCGAACCTGTCCGTCATTCTCGATAAGCAATCCTCCGGCGACCAGCTGGCGACGCTGGCGAGGAAAGTCACGGACAGCCGTCGTTCCCCCTAACAGCCGTATCCCAATCATTGCGGCCTCGCCTCGAGCTCGCTCGGCAGAAAGGGTCTCGCGACCATGAACCGGCCGTCCTCGTTGGGCGACCTGCTTGATGTACGCGTGTGGGCCTTTGACATTCCAGCAGCGTTCGGTGCCGCCGGCGTCAAGTCGGAACATCGAGTGCGCGCCGGCGCCGCAGCCGAGGTAAGGCTGATAGCGCCAGCCGGCTAAGTTGTGCCGGCATTCGAACCCGGGAGTTGCCCAGTTGGAAATCTCGTAGTGGCGGAAGCCCGCCTTCTCGAAGTATTCGGCCGCGGCCCAGTACTGCTCGAGCTGTGCCTCGGCATCCGGCATCGCGACCAGTCCCGTCCGCACTTCCTGACCTAATCGCGTACCGGACTCGACGGTTAGCTCATAGGCTGACAGGTGGGTGACTCGCTCGGCGGCCACGGCGTCGAGCGTATCGAGCCAGGTATCGAGTTCGACGCCGGGTACGCCGTAGAGTAGGTCCGCGTTGACGTTTGCGAATCCGCCGGACCGTGCCGTGCGAATCGCCTCGATCGCTTCGGAGCCGGAATGCAAGCGCTCCAGAAAACGAAGCGCGCCCGGCTGAAGACTCTGAACGCCAACGCTAAGCCGGTTGACGCCGGCCGCAAGCCATTGCTCGACACGCGCGCTCGTCACATTGCTGGGGTTTACCTCCATCGTCATCTCAGCATCGGAAGTCATTCCGATCCCGCGCACTCGATCCATGACTACTTGGAGTTGTTCACCCGTCAACAGGCTCGGCGTGCCGCCGCCGATGAAGACGGTTTCGAGCGGTCCAATCGGTAACTCGGACGCTGCGGCCTCGATTTCGCGAGCCAGTGCCTCGACGTATGACGGGATCAAGCCTTCGAGAACGGCGTAGGCGTTGAAGTCGCAGTACTTGCAGACCCAGGTGCAGAAGGGCACGTGCAGGTAGAGGCTGTGAATCCGTTGCATCAATCCAGGCTCAACACGGCCATGAAGGCCTCCTGTGGGATTTCGACGTTGCCGACCCGCTTGAGCCGCTTCTTGCCCTCGCGCTGCTTCTCGAGCAGCTTGCGCTTGCGCGTCACGTCGCCGCCATAGCACTTCGCCAGCACGTCTTTGCGCATGGCGGGGACGGTCTCGCGAGCGACGATCTTCCCCCCGATGGCAGCCTGGATCGGCACTTCGAACAGTTGCCGCGGGATCAGCGTCTTGAGCTTCTCCGCCAATCGCCGACCCTGCGCCTGCGCCTTGCCCCGCTCGACGATCATCGATAGGGCGTCGACCGGCGAACCCCCAACCAGGACGTCGAGCTTGACGAGATTCGCTTCCTCGAAGCCAACAAGCTCGTAATCCAGCGAAGCGTAGCCCTTGCTCCTCGACTTCAGCTGGTCGTAATAGTCGTGAATGATCTCGGCGAGTGGCATCCGGTAGGTGATCACGACCCGGTCGCCCGGCTCGTATTCCATGTTCAGGAACTGGCCACGCCGTTCCTGGCTCAGCTCCATCATG
>CAZRMD010000035.1:0-19773 GCA_964601135.1 uncultured Actinomycetes bacterium
GGGCTCGAGGTCTGCCGGGTGCTGCGCCAGGAAGGCAATGTCCCGATCATCATGCTGACCGCCAAGGAGAGTGAGGTCGACAAGGTGGTGGGGCTGCAGCTCGGCGCCGACGACTACATCACCAAGCCGTTCTCGCTGCGCGAGCTCTTTGCCCGGATGACGGCTGTCCTGCGGCGCAGCGAGCAGCACGATGTGCGGCCCGAGGTGGAGGAAGACCGTCTAGGGCGGCTGCGGATTGACCGGGCGGGACGGCGGGCGATGATCGACGACACCGAGCTGCGGCTGACGCCCAAGGAGTGGGAGCTGCTCGCCTACCTGGTGCGCCGGCCGGGGCGGGTGTTCACCCGCGAGATCCTGCTCGAGCAGGTGTGGGGCTACAACTATCTCGGCGACCGGAAGACCGTCGACGTGCACATTCGCTGGCTACGCGAAAAGCTCGGCCGCTTCGGTAGGCTCGGGTTCGAAATCGTCACCGTGCGGGGCGCCGGGTACCGCCTCGATCCGGTGCGCGACGGGTCCGCACCGTCGACGTCGCCGAGCGTCGCCAGCGGCTGAGAAGGGCGGCCGGTCGGCATGGCCACCGGCCCGGGCGCCCGTCGTCGCGCCCCGGTGACAAAACCGTGACTCGATCGATCGTCTCGAAGCGGACTCGATCGATCTTTTCCGGGCGTTATACCCGGCATGGAGGCGCGCCGGTCGGCATTTGACGCCCCCGCTCGTGTGCTGTTTTCCTGGGTCGGCCTTGTCAGTGTGGCGGCGGTGGTCACGTCGCTGGCAGGCCTGCTGCAGCTGCTCGGACATTCGGTAGCGGCCGTCCAGGTTCTTCTGGTGGGCGTGGGGATGATCGCCGCCATGGGGGCATCGATCTGGCATGGCGAACGCACGAGACGGCTGTCCGGGGCGACCACCAGGCTGGAGGTCGCTCGCGAACAGGCCCTCTTTCGGAGCGAACTCGATCAACGGCTGGACATACAGCGGAAGCTTCGTGAAAGCCAATCACTGCTCGCGACGATCATCGAGAGTGCACCAATTGCCCTATTTGCCACCGACCGCAGCGGGGTGATCACGATCTGCGCCGGTGTGGGGCCAGACCCCCTCGGCAAAAAGCCGGGGGAAGCAGCGGGGTGGTCGGCGGGAGACCTATTTGCGGATCATCCCAAGGTCGTGAAGGCCATCCGCGAGGCGCTCTCCGGCGCGCATGACGAAGTGGACCTCCGGCAGGGTGAGCGAACCTTCTCGCTCAGCCTCGCCCCCTTCAAAGATGCGAGAGGCAACACAGCGGGCGCGATCGTCGTGGCCATTGAGGTCACCGAACGCCGGCAGGCGGAAGACGCCCTCCAGAGAACCATCGACACGCTGACGCGAGTCGATGGCGAGCGGCGGGCGTTGCTGACGCGGGTGGTACACGCCCAGGAAGAGGAGCGCCGCCAGATCGCCGCTGACATTCACGATGATTCGATCCAATCCCTGTTCGCGGTCTCGGTGCGGCTGCTCGCCCTGCGCAGTGCTTTACACGATCCGTCACAGATTGCGGTGATCAACAGTCTGCAGGAAAGCGTGCACAAGGCATCCGAGCGATTGCGCCATCTGCTATTCGAGCTCCGACCGACAGCTCTCGATGAAGGAGGGCTGCCGGCCGCGCTCCGGGAGTACCTCGACGCGCTGAAGGCCGACAGCGGTGTGGAGGTTGCGCTCACCACGAGCCTCGATGAACCTCCCGCACCCGAGGTCGCCGTGATCGCCTATCGAATCGCCCAGGAGGCGCTGACCAACGTTCGCAAGCATGCCCGGGCGCGCCGTGTCGAGTGCGCGGTGAGCAGCGTCGACGGCGGAGTCCTGGCCCGGATCACCGATGACGGGGTCGGTTTCGAGCCGGCCAGCACGGCGACGCAACCTGGACACCTCGGCATGGTCGCCATGCGTGAGCGGGCGGAGATGGCCGGCGGCTGGCTGCGCACGACGTCGTCACCGCAACAGGGTTGTGTCATCGAGTACTGGATTCCAAACGCCAGGGAGCGTGCCGCTAATGCCGCCTGAGCCGACCGCGATCTCGATCATGCTGGTCGACGATCACCAGCTCGTGGCTGAAGGGCTCGCGGCGATGCTCAACGCCACCAGCGACCTTCGCGTCGTCGGTACGGCAGCCTCGGGCGCGCAGGCGATCAGCCTGGCCGAACAATGCCGCCCAGACGTGGTCGTGATGGATTCGCACTTGCCAGATGGCGCAGGCGCGGAGGTGGCGGCGCGGCTGCGCGGGCTGCATCCGAGGGTGCGGATTGTGTTTCTCAGCGCGGATGAAAGCGAGTCGGCGATGATCGCCGCCGTGCAGGCCGGTGCCAGCGCCTATCTGCCGAAATCGCGGGCCGCTGCTGAGGTCGCTGATGCGGTACGCCGGGCAGCCGAGGGCGAGATGTTGATCCCCGCAACGCAGCTCGCGCGTCTCCTGGCCCGCTCGCAAGAGATGGCTCGTGATGATGCTGTGCGTCAGCGACTCTTCCAGAGCCTGACGCCTCGCGAGCGAGAGGTGCTGGGGTTGATGGCCGACGGTCTGGACAATCGGGCCATCGCCGCGGAGCTCGGGATTGGATTCACAACCGTGCGTGGCCACGTCCAGAACATCCTGGAGAAGCTCGACGCCCACTCGAAGCTGGAAGCGCTCGCCTGCGCGGCGCGCTACGGACTGCTCGACGCGGCGTAGAGGACCAGCGCCGCCCCTGCATTTGGCTGGCACCGGAATCCGGCGACTGAAGGCTGACATCGACCGCGAGCGGCGATATTCTGCTCGCGTACATCGCTCGGGCTACCTCCTCCGCCGATAACTGCGCGGAATCCGCCCGCGGGCAGTGTCGAGTCCAAGCGGGGGACAGGGCGACCCGGGGCATCCACCAAGTCGGCGTCGGCTGAGAGTCGCAGCGGTAAGTCGAGGATCACAGTCCCCCTCCCTATCCTCGCGCGCTGCCCTTCTCCGGCGCCGACTCTTTTCTACCACCGAATCCTGCGACTGCAGGGCGCCGATGCCATGCCCACGTATCGCGACTTTCTGCGCCGGCACGGATAGGCTGGCGACATGGTCACGACAGCGACCCTACCAGCGCCGCAGAGCCGTCACATTCTCGGTGACCGCCGGCGCATCGTCGCCCTCGATCCACGCCGCGGTGCCCGACCCGTCCCTGCTTCGCCTCGAGTTTTGCGCCGCTGATCAAATCACGACAGGAGGATCCATGTGCCCGGTTCCATCGGCCGCCAGCGCGGTGACACCCTTCAAAATCCGCTCGCGTCCCGAGTCTTTACCTTCGCCCACGCTTCGCATCCTCCCTGGGACGGATGCCGGCGAGCACCACCAGACGCTTCGAGGCCACACCACGCGCCGCGCTCCGGCCGCGAGCCGGCTGCTGCCCGTGGCCTATCGTGGCGGATACCTTCGCCGGCTGCTGGCGCCTCGCCGGCCGGTCGAACGCGTCCTGTGGTCGGTGATCCAGGAAACGTATCTGGCCGGCGCGAGCACGCGAATGGTTGACGCGCTGGCCGAGACCGTCGGCGTGGCCGGCGTCGACGCGGCCTCGGTCACGGCACAAGCGAGAAAATGGGACGTCCAGGTCCAGGCGTTTCAAAAGCGCGACCTGCACGATGGCTATCCGTACCTGATGATGGTTGAGACGCCGGCCCTGGTTCGCAAGACCGGTGGCGCCGAAACCTGTCACATCACGGTGGCCGTCGGCCGGTCCGAGTCGGGCAGTCGCGAGGTGCTCGGCTTCGGGATCCGTCCGGACGGCGCTGTCGTCGAATACTGGCAGGATTTCTTGCAGGGCCTGAAGACTCGGGGATTGACGGATGTTCGGACCATTACGTCCGATCGCCTGGAAGGCCTCGTCCCAGCCATGGGGCAGACATTTCCGGGGGCTCGCTGGCAGTGGTGTCGCGAGCGGTTCGTGGCCGAAGCGCTGAGCCTGGTTCCCCGCCAGGGTCGGAGCGCGGTCGAGTCGAGCCTGCGCGCGATCTTTGCGCAGCCAGACAGCACCAGCGCGCTCGAGGCGCTCGCCCGCGTGCGCGCCCAGTTCGAGTTTGCGTTTCCCGAGCTCGTCGCCGCGCTGGAGGAGCCAGTCGGCGACCTCCTCACCTGCTACCAGGTCGGCCCGGCGCACCGGCGGCTGGTCAGCTCGCTCAACGCCCTGGCATCCCTTCAGCGCGATCTTCGGCAGTCGTGCCAGCTGGTCGGCATTTTCCCAAATCGAGCTGCCTTGCTGCGCCTGGCAGGCATCATCCTTCAGGAGACGGCCGACGAATGGGCGGCTCGGCCGCGGCGAACTACGGCAGCGGCGGCGGCGTGGGCAATGTCGGCGTCGGCACGACCTTGGGTGTTGCCGTCGGCAGCGTAGCCGTCGGCGTGGCGACGGGTAGGGTCGGAGTTGAGACCGGCAGCGTTGGAAGCGATGCACTTGCCGAGGGTGTGCCGGGGGTGGTGGACGAGGGCCCGCCACCCGAGCTGCTGGGGGACGGGCCGCCCGATCTGCTTGGGCCTGGGGTTGGACGGCCGGCAGGTTGCGTCAGGCCCGCCGCCTGGTCACGGGATGCGTCGTTCGTCACGCCAGGTGAAAGCGGCGCCAGGCTCAGTGGACTCTCCGCGCGGTAGTCGGCCACCATTGGTCCGTGCACGTTGATAGCGACCCGCCGTAGTTCAGGTGACCAGCAGCCGACCGTCGCGGCGACCCACAGCAGGAGGACGACGGCGCTCCCGATGACCGACCACCGGGCCCAGCGAGCGGCGCGGCTCATGCGGCTGGATCCAGGCGGATGTCGGCCGCGTGCGGGATTGGCTGCTTGCCCATCTCGACGAGGATGTCGAAGATCTCGGCCTTCTTCGCCATGAACGCCTCGACCACTGCCGGATCGAACTGGCGACCGGACTCTGCGACGATCGTCTTTGCCGCGAACTCAAAGGAAAAGCCCTTGCGGTACGGACGGTCGGAGGTCATGGCATCGAACGCGTCAGCCACCGCGACAATGCGTGCCAGCGGTGATGACGCCGTCCCCTTGAGCTGGTCGGGGTAGCCTTCGCCATCCCATCGCTCGTGGTGATGCAGGATCGCGTCGAGGCTCGCTTGCAGGAATGGGACGTCCTTCAGCATTTCATAGCCGATCACCGGGTGGCGGCGGATTACTGCCCATTCCTCGTCGTTGAGCGGGCTGGTCTTGCCCAGAATCTTGTCTGGAACCCCAATTTTGCCGACGTCATGCAGCAGCCCTGCCCGGCGCAACACCTCCACCTGCACCTTAGCCAGGCCCATGCCCCTGGCGAGCTCCAGGCTGATGGCGGCCACTCGGGCAGAGTGCTCGAAGGTGTATGCGTCGCGCGCGTCGATAGCGCGAGCGAGCGCCTCGAGGTTGCGGAAATAGGCTTCGTCGCGCTCCTTGATCCGCCGTTGCAGAGCGGCCGCCATATCGTTGAATGTCGTCGCTAGATAACCGATCTCGTCTTGTGATTCCATCGCCACCCGCTGGCTGTAGTCGCCGTCGGAAAGGACGCGCATCGATGCCACCAGCTGATCGATCGGTCTGGTGATTCGATCGGCGAGGGCGAGACCGATCAGGATCACACCGAGCACGATGCCGCCGAACAATGCCACCAACACCAGTCGAATGGCGTTGAGGGAATTAGTGACGTCGTCGGAGGTGACCGCGACCGCGAGATAACCGAGGCGGGTTCCGCGCATGGTCCAGTCATTCACCAGCACTCGGTAGCTCCTGCTGTTCCATTCCGTGGCGAGCCGGACCGGCGTGTCGGGCGTCACCGCGCTCCGTGCACTCTTCGATAACGAGGGCAAGATGGCCTGTGAACTGGCGAGGGCGCTCCCCGAGGCGTCGTAGAAAGCAACGACAACGGAACTCGATCCTGAGATGGCGGGGGCGATCTCGGCGAGCGGCTGGCCCAGCAGCACCGCACCCACCACGCTCGAGTTTGGTGAGTCTGTCCATATCGGTGCGACCCAATAAAGCACCGGCGGACTCTCGGTGCCCAGGAAGAGGTATTTATCACCGAGCGCGTCACGATCTCCGCGGAGTGCGTGATTGACCGCCGGCTGGGTGGTGTAGATGTTGGTGTCCGTGAAGGTGGTTACGGTGCTGCCATCTCGACGCAGCGCCGCCAGCGAGTTGCCCCGCAGGTTCATGACTCGGATGACCAGGTGTTCGGGTTGCGCATTGCCGACGATCGGGCTGAGGAGATGGACGATCGCCGCGCTGTCGCCGCGGCTTACCGCTGCGTCGATCCCGGAGGTATCAGCTGCCGCTCGAAGTTGCTGCAGGCGATCGTTTTCCAGCGTGGCGAGCCGATCATTCGTGCGCAGGGAGCTCCTCACCAGGCTGGTGTCGACGGTGCTCTCGACGGAACCGCTCACCTGGAAGCTGACGATCGCCACGCCGACCACCCCGATGAACAGCACCGGCACGGCAAAGGGAAGGACGATCCGCCGTCGGAGGGTAGGTTTTTTGATCATGGCGCGTTCAGTTTGTTGACAGTCCCAATTCCTGTGACGGGTGCCCGGGTCGAGGCTTGCATGGATCGGCAAAAAAATAGGCAAAATTGCCGAGGCGCTGTGCTTCTATACTGGCGGATGGCTTAGCGCTCCGGTTGAGCGCGCTGGTGGCGACCAAGGTTGGGGGGTACGCATGGCCGATGCGGAAAAATCGGGCCGTTCGAAAGCTAACGGTCGGGCCAGCCTTGGCAGCCTCACCGACCGCCAGGTCGAAGTCCTCCGTCTCCTGGGGCGCGGACTCACCGATGCGCAGATCGCAAACGAGCTATTCCTGAGCCCCCGAACGGTTCACGCCCACGTGCGTGCCATCTACGGCAAGCTGCGCGTTTCCAATCGAAGCGCGGCGACCAGGTACGCGATCGAGAACGGCCTGGTTTAGGACGGCGGAGCGGACCCCTGCAAATGCATGAGATCCCGCTCCTAACCGTGTCGGGAAGACGTGCGCCAAAAGCTGGGCTAGTGCCGGGGCAGATCCCTTTTTCTGGGGGTGTCATCGCGTGAAGCGACTCATGGCCCCGCTGCTGGGAGTGGCGGCCGTGACGTTCGGACTCGCGTGGCTTCCGGTGTTCGCCGACACTCGGGGGTATCGCCAACCTGCCTTTCGCAGTGATGAACCCGCATCCGACCGCGCCTGCGGGCCAGACGACCGACACCCTGTTCTGCGCGTCGCCTGCTGCTAGCGGTGCAGCGACGACGGCGGCCGGCGCCAAGAGCGGCAGCGGTCAGACGGCGACTATAAGCGGGCCCGGCGCGGGCTCGAAGACTGGCTCGGCCAGGTCTTCGCCCGCATCCGGCGGTTTCTTCGGCGGACTTGTCGCCTTCTCGGAACTGCCGGCGGACTGGCGTTTCTCTTCGGCCTCCTGTTGCTGCTGATCGCGCTCTTCATCGTCGCAGTCGTCCTGTGGATAACTCGGCGAGGCGGCGGCAGTTTGGGTTCGCGTTTCGCCCGAATCGGGCATCGGCCGTAATTTCTACGTCGCGCCTCATCTCTCGCTGGTCAGCGTCGCTCCCGCTGAGCAGCGAACGCGTCGTGGATCACGCTGCCGGTCAGCGCCAGTCCGATGCCGGCGCCTATCCCTGCCCTGAGATAAGCGAGCCCGTCCGAAATCTGGTGGACGTGCATGTAGACCCCGCTCAGCAGGAGCACCAGCGCCAGGATCAGCCAGGTAAGCCGATCCAATCAGCCGCCGTTCGCGCCGCCCGCTCCGCCGAAGAATTGACCGCCGCCCGCGCTACCGGCCGGGACGATGGTGATGCTGTTCGCCTTAAGGCTGCCGTCCACCTGGCGGGTTCCAACCACGGTGACGGTCTCGTTTTCCTGCAGGTCGGAGGCCTGGCCGAGCACCATCTTGCGGACGATGACACTCTGGTCAAACATCACGTTGACGTCGGTGTTGCAGCGGGCGTCGTGCACGGTGAGGCTGTTGCTCGCGAGGTTGGTGACCGTGCCACTCGCGCCTCGTCGGAGCACCCCGGAGGGTGCAGCTGATGCGGCCGTACTGGCATTCGGACAGGCGGCAAATCCGCGCCCGCCGTTGAATCCTGTGGGGTTCTTGCCGCTGGTCCCGGTGGAATTGGCTGCCGCGGCCGTCCCTCCGCCGCCGATCTTGTAACCACCGTAAAAGCCGCCCAAGAGGGCGACGACGACGACGAGCGCGGCGATTGGCAGCTTGATCATTCCATGACCTCCTTGGGGTTCACTCGTAACGAAGGGCTTCGATGGGGCGGAGCCGAGCCGCCCGGTTGGCGGGGTAGAGACCAAAGAAAAGCCCGATGCCGACCGAGATGCCGAACGCCAGCAGCACCGATGGCATCGAGATGATCGGCGCCGGCAGGCTGGAGACCACCAGCGGCAGCACGCGGGCAAGGCCGAAACCGATCATGATGCCGAGCACGCCGCCGAGCCCGGCAAGGAACATCGATTCGATCAGGAACTGGAGCAGGATGTCCTGGCGACGAGCGCCGATCGCCTTGCGGATGCCGATTTCGCGGGTGCGCTCGGTGACCGTGACGAGCATGATGTTCATGATTCCGATCCCGCCGACGATCAGCGAGATGCCGGCAATCGCCCCCAGCATCAGGGTCAGCACGCCGGTCGTCTGCGAGGCGCTGTTGAGGACGTCCTGCTGGCTCAGGATCTGGAAATCCGCCTGGGTCGGATCGGAGATATGGTGGCGGTCCAGCAGGATCTGGGTCACCTCGGCATTAGCCGCCGACGTCGCGTCGGCACTGGCGGCCTCGATGTAGATCTGCTGCACGTTGCGGCCGCGGCCGCCCAGGAGATAGTTCCAGGCGGACGTGATCGGCACCACCACGATGTCGTCCTGGTTGTTGAATCCGCCCGATGAGCCTTTCTGCGCAAAAACGCCGATGATCCGGAAGCTCTGGCGGTTGATCTTGATCACCTGGCCGATTGGATCCGTGCCGCTGAAGAGATTCGTGACGACCGTTTGTCCGATGACGGCGACTTTGCTCGAGGCGTCGACATCGGCCTGCGTGAAGAACTGGCCGCTGGCGAGCTGATAGCTGCGAACCGACGGAAAGTCCTGGCCGGTGCCGGTGAGGCTGCTGTTCCAGTTCTGGTTGCCATAGGTCAGCTGGGCCCGGCCGCCGGCGCTGGGGATGGCCGTGACGACATCGGGTGCGGTCTGCCGGTTCGTGATGGCCTTGACGTCATCGAGCGTCAGCGTCGAGGCCGTGCCGAAGCCCTGCTGCACGCCGCCGGCCGCCTTGGCGTTCGATGGAAAGATCGTGAGCAGGTTCGATCCCAACGATTGGATCTGCTGCTGCACCGCGGCCGATGCGCCGTTTCCGACGCCGACCAAAAGGATGACCGCCGAAACCCCGATGAGGATGCCCAGCATCGTCAGGGCCGACCGGAGTCGGTTTGCGAGCAGGCCGTTGGCTGCCAGACGCAGACCCTCGAGCACGCTCATGCGGGAGCCACCCCGGCATGTCCCCGGCTCATGTTCTCTTCAGGGCGTCGCTCATCGCTGACGATGAGGCCGTCGCGCAGCCGCACCACCCGCTGGGCAAAGGCGGCAATGTCGGCCTCGTGCGTGATGAGGACGATCGTGCGACCCTGCTCATTGAGGTCGCGCAGAAGCCTCATAATCTCTACGCTCGACTCGGTGTCCAGATTTCCGGTCGGCTCATCGGCCAGCAGGATGGCGGGATCGGTGACCAGCGCCCGAGCAATCGCGACTCGCTGCTGCTGGCCGCCGGAGAGCTCGCTGGGAAGATGCCGGGCTCGCTCCAGCAAGCCGACGGCCTCCAGCCCGGACAGAGACCGCTCGAGGCGCCCCCGGTTCTCGCCCGCATAGATCAACGGCATCTCGACGTTGTGCACCGCCGTGACGCGGGGAATGAGATTGAACGATTGGAAGACGAAGCCGATCTTGCGATTTCGGATCCAGGCAAGCTGATCTTCGGTCAGGTCCGAGACGTCGTACTCATCCAGCAGGTAGCGACCGGCGGTCGGCTGGTCAAGGCAGCCAATCACGTTCATCAGCGTGCTCTTGCCGGAGCCGGATGGACCCATGATGGCGACGAATTCCCCTTCAGGAATGTGCAGCGATAGACCTCGGAGGGCTGGGACCTCTACGTCACCGGTGCGATAGACCTTCGTGATCCCCTCGAGGGTGATCACTCAGCCTCCGCCACCGCGGAACACGGCGCCTCCTCCGCCAAAACCGCCGCGGAACTGGCCGCCGTTGGTCGTGCCTGTTGTGCGCAGGGCAGGCAGTACGACCCGGTCACCCTCGTTCAGTCCGCCCTTGATTTCCGTGTAGGTATCGCCAACCACGCCAGTGACGACCTCGGTTGGCACCTGCTGCGTGCCAGATAGCACGATGACCATCGTGGTCCCGTTTTGGGTACGCACTGCGGCATTGGGGACGCGCACGGCATGATCCGCCTGAGCCACCGTCACCGCGGCATTGACGGTCATGCCCTCACGTAACCGTGGATCGGTGCGATTGAGCACGAAGGTGGCGTAGTAATCCACGACGTTGCTGACCACGGTGGCGCTCGGGCTGATGCTGAGCACGTGACCCGAGATGGTCAATCCGGAGATGGCGTCGAACGTCAGGGCCACCGGTTGATTGACCGCCAGCTTGGCCGCGTCCGTCTCAGCAAACGGCATGACCGCGACCAGGCTGCTGTTGTCATCGATCACCATGAACCCGCTGCTCGCCGCTGCGGCCGAGCTGCCGGATGACGGCTGCGGTGCCAGCGATCCCGGCGCCTGTGCCGTCGCGCCGGATCCGCCACCCGCCACCGCCTCGCCGGTAACGCCGTTGATACTGACGACGACGCCAGAGGTGGGCGCAGTGAGGGTGGTTTCGTTCAAGGCCAGCTGGGCCGCCTGCACCTGGGCTTGTGCCGAGGCGATCTGCGCCTGCGCCGACGAGACCTGGTTCGGCTTCACTTGCGATTGGACGGTCAGGTTGTCGCGCGCCGACGTGATCTGCTGCGAGGCGGAGTTGATGCGTGACTGGCCGCTGATCGCGTCCATGTTCTGTTTGCTCCGGTCGTTGGAGAGTTGCGCCTGGTCCTGGTTGCACGTCGGGCCGTTGGGACAATCGGCGTTGACCTTCGCCTGGTCGTTGGCCACCGTGTTCGCGTCGGCCTGGTTCTGCGCATTCACCGATGCGACCGTGTCGTTGTAGCTCTGCTGCGCGGCGTTGAGCTGATGCTGCAGCTGGACGAGCTGTGCGCCGGTCAATGGTGACTGCGCGGCCTGCAGGCTCGCCTGCGCCGAAGCGAGCGATGCCTGTGCCTGTGCCAGGGTTGCTTGCTGCGTGGTGGAATCGAGTCGCGCGAGAACCTGCCCCGTCGTAACCTTGTCCCCGACTTTGACATCAACCTCGGTCAAGGTGCCGGCGACCTTGAAGTTGACGTTCATCCGACCGGCGGGTGCTAGCGATCCGGTGCCGCTGACCACCGACGTCACCGTCCCCCGGTCTGCGGTGGCGGTACGGATGCTGGGAGTGGATGGTTGGGCAAACACCGTGTCGCGGGCGATCAGTCCAACGAGCAGCACGGCGATCAGTCCCAGGGCACCAAGCCAGATCCGTGTGCCCGTCAGCCAACCGGCTCGACTGGGGATGGGTAACCGCTTAAGGGTGGGTTGCCGCACGGATGTCGAGGCTCATGATCCGCGCGCAGGCTAAAAGCCGGATGAAGTGTGGCTAAGTTTTTGCTAAGACTTAAGCGCGCCGATGCGCCGTCCAGCCGGGCCATTGCGCACTCGCGCGTAAGAATGTGCGCTCGTTTGCGCGTACAGCCCGGCAGTCGGCGCCGGCGCGACACGCGCGAAAGCGCGGCGCCGCGAGCGGCGCTAGGGCGTCGCGGACGGCTGGGCCTGGAAGTTGCCCAGGGTGACGGTGACCGACATGTGCTGTCCCTGGCGGGTCACCGAGAGCGTCACCTTGTCGCCCACTTTCTTCGTATCGAGGTACTGCTGCAGCTGCTCGATGGTGGTGATCTGATGGCCATCGATCCCCGTGATGATGTCGTCGCTGGCATCGGCCTGGCCACTTCCCTGCAGACCGGCGTGCGCCGCGGGCCCGTTGGCAACAACGTCGACGACCAGGACTCCCGATTGCTCACTGGTGATGCCCAGCTGGTTCGCGGTCGCAGCCGTGAGCGTCTGCCCGCTGATCCCAAGCCAGGGGTGCTGGATCGACTGACCGTTCTCCAGCGGCGCCAGGAGGCTGTTGGCGCGGTTGACGGGGATGGCGAAGCCGACGCCGACATTGCCCTCGACCGGGCTGTCGATCGAGTCGTTGATCCCGATCAGCTGGCCGCTGCCATCGAGCAGCGCTCCACCCGAGTTGCCCGGGTTGATTGGCGCATCGGTCTGAATCATTCCCGTGAGGGCGCGGCCGTTAGGGGCCTGCGTGGTGCGGTTCAGTCCGGAGACGATCCCCGACGTGAAGCTGCCCTGCAATCCAAATGGTGCGCCGATGGCCAGCGCGGTATCGCCGACCTGGAGCGTGTCGGAGTTGCCCTTGGCCAGGGGGTGCAGCTGGTCTTGAGAGACCGAGACCTTGACGACGGCGAGGTCGGCGCTCTGGTCGACACCCTTGACCTGGCCGGTCGTGTGCTGTCCATTAGCGAATGTGACTTGCACCGACGACGCGCCGTCGACGACGTGCGCGTTGGTGAGGATGTCTCCTTGCTTGTCCATGACGATGCCCGAGCCTTCTGCTTGGGAGAAGGAGCGGAACCCGCGGCCCCCACTGACCTGAGTGGTGATGGTGACGACGCCATCCTTCGTTTGCTGATAGATGGCGCTATAGGATCCTGGAGACGGGGCGGGCGCCGCGATGCCGGCGCTGATGGTTCCAGCCGAGGACGGAGTCGCCACCATGCGGTGATTGGCGATCAGGGCGCCAACCGCGCCACCGCCGATGCTGCCGATGACCAGCCCGGCGGCGAGCATGGCGGTGGCCATGCTGCGCGCCGGACGGTGGGGAAAGGAGGGAGCGGGTTGGGGTGCCTCAGGCTCTGGCGTGGCATGCGGGTCGGGCGGCTCGGGGATCCCGATGTAGTCGTGCGAAGTGTAGTCATGCGTCGGAAAACCCGAGGTGGGATACTCCCGCGGCGGGACGTCAGGATTCTCCGGTTCGTTCGCCAGTGGGTCCTGCATGTTACCCGAGGTCCATCGTGCGTCCGCGCAATGAGCGGCCTATGAGGCTCATCTAAGACCTCGCTAAGACTTTGGCGCAACCGGGAGCTCGACGGTGAAGCGAGCGCCACCTTGCGGATTGTTTCCTGCATAGACACGACCGCCGTGCTCCTGGGCGATCCATCGGGCGATCGCCAGCCCCAGGCCGGTGCCCTCTCCGGTGCGGGCCGCATCGGATTGATAAAACCGCTCGAAGATCCGCTCGACGTCCTGCGCCGGAATCCCCGGCCCATCGTCACTGACGATGAGCGACGTCCACTGCGTGCCTGGTTGAAGCTTGAGCTCGACGTGGCCTCCCTCACCCGTGTGCTTGAACGCGTTGTCGATCAGAATCCAGAGCAGTTGCTTGATGGCATCGGCGTTTCCGCGCACGGTCGCGGCCTGGCCGTCGAGGAGGTCGATCTGTCGCGCGGGCTGCAACGTCTGCGCCTGGCGAGACACATCCTGAAGGATAGGTCGCAGATCGAGCGGGACCTTCTCCAGGTGGTATCCGGCGTCCGCGCGAGCGAGCGTCAGGAGGTCCTGCACCAGCCGGCTCATCCGCTCGCTTTCGCCGGCGATGTCATGCAGCGCCGCCGTGCGGTCTTCGCTCGTGATGTCGTCGCGCTTGAGCAGCAGCCCGATGTTTCCACGGATGGTGGTCAGTGGAGTGCGAAGCTCGTGCGACGCATCGGCAACGAACCGGCGCTGCGCCAGGAGCGCCGACCGTAGGCGCTGGTAGGCATCCTCGAGCTGCCCCAGCATCTGGTTGAAACTTCGTTGTAGCCGACCAACCTCGTCATTCGTCCCGCTCGCCGGCAGGCGCCGGCTCAAGTCCTGCGTCCGGCCGATGCCTTCCGCCGTGGTCGCCATCTCGTCGAGGGGACGTAAGGCGCGACCAGCCACAAACCAGCTCAGGGCGCCGGCGCCAAGCAGGCTCAACAGCGCGCCCGCAACGAGGAAAAGGCGAAGACCAGCAAGCTGGCCTTCGACGGCTGAAGTCGCTTGCCCAACGATCAAGTAGCCGCCGATCCCCCCGGGACCGGGGAGCGTGCGGATATAGGCGCGAACTGGCGGGCCATTGTTGGGTTGAATTTCCTTGACAACACCATGATCGATCGGGGCAGACGTGAGGACGCTCTCGTTCCATTGCGGATCGATGCCATCGATCGTGCCGGAGGAGAAGAGCGAGACCTGTTGGTCATTGAGGACCTGGACGAATGGCTCGGAGCTTCGGTTCAAGTCGACCGGCAGAAAACCACGCACGAAGCGGCCGCCCCTTCCAATGAAGAGCCAGACCTGGTCTCCACGTTGACGGAGGGTGCTCTCCTGCTGCGCGATCAGGTTGCCCTGGACGAGGTAATAGACCACGACACCGAAGATGACGACCGTTAGTGCAACAACGGCCGCGCCGAACAGGGCGATCCGGCCCCGGATCGGGATTCGATGGCGAAACGCGGTCTCGGTGTCCAGCCACCGGGCCAGGCGATTCATTGCTCCTTGAGGATGTACCCTACGCCGCGGACGGTCTGCAGCAAGCGGGGCCGGCCGCCCTGCTCCAGCTTCTGGCGAAGATAGCCGACATAAACGTCGACCACGTTGCTGCTGGCGCCGAAGTTGAAGCCCCATACGGCATCGAGCAGCTGCTCGCGGCGTAACACCTGGCCGGGGTTGCGCATGAAGTGCTGGAGAAGATCGAACTCTTTTGCCGTCGTCGGGATCAGCTCCTCGCCGCGCTTGACCTCGCGGGTGGCGAGGTCCATCAGGACGTCGGCATATCGCAGCGTTCGGCGGGCACGCGGCGCGCGGCGGCGTAGCAAAGCGCGCACCCGGGCCAGTAGCTCTTCATAGGCAAAGGGCTTGACCAGGTAATCGTCGGCCCCACTATCCAACCCCTTGACCCGGTCGGCGGTCCCGTCTCGAGCTGTGAGGAGAAGAATCGGTACGTCGCCTTCGGCGCGAAGGCGGCGGGTGACCTCGAGGCCGTCGATGCCCGGCATCATGATGTCCAGGATGGCGAGGTCGGGCATCCGCTCCCGGGCGCGGTTCAGCGCGATCTGTCCATCGGGCGCGACCTCGACGTGGTATCCCTCATAGATCAGCGCGCGGCGGAGCGCCGCGGCGATGCGCGCGTCGTCGTCCACCACCAGGACATGCGGCTGGTCGGCCATCGTCGCTTCTCATGAAATCACTGTCTCATGAGAAAAAGCTAAGAAGTATCGCCCTTACAGTCCGGGGATCAGTCCCACCAGCATGATCACCGCGGCGATCGCCATCCCCGCCGCGGCGACGCTGGTGAGGGCAAGGCTCAGCCTACCGCTGACGCGTCGCTTCATGATCTCCCGGTCCCGGCCGAGCAAGATGATCAGCACCAGGAGCGGCGGCGCGACGACGCCGTTGATCACGGCGGTAATGAACAGTGCGCGGATTGGATCGAGGTGCAGAAAGTTCATCACGACTCCGGCGATGGTGGCGGCCACCAGCGCCGCATAGAACGTCGGACGATATCGCGGTTTGCTGGCGAGATTGCCGCGGAGGCCGAGAAACTCTTTCAAGGCGTAGCTGGCCGAGCCCGCCAGGACGGGGATCGCCAGCAGACCGGTGCCGATCAGGCCGATGGAGAACACGATGAAGGCGAACGGACCAGCTAGCGGGGCGAGGGCGGCAGCGGCCTGGTCGGCGGTTTGGACATCGGTCTTGCCGTGTGCGTGGAGGACCGCCGCCGACGTCAGGATGATGAAGTACATCACGAGGTTGGAGAACGCCATTCCGGTGATGATGTCGAATCGGGCCGCACGCAGCTGCGCGGCATTCGCCCCCCGCCGCCCAATCAGCGCGCTCGTCTGGCCGAATGTCGTCATCTCATCGACTTCCGACGACGCCTGCCAGAAGAACAGATACGGCGAGATCGTGGTGCCGAGCACCGCAACCAGCGCCATGACGAAATCGTGGGAAAACTCCAGGTGCGGAATGAACGTCGCCTTGATCACGTCGACCAGCTGCGGATGCGCGAAGAAGGCGGTGATCACGTACGCGAAGAGCGCCAGGGTCAGCCACTTGAAGATCTTGAAGATCGTGGCGTAGGTCATGAACAGCTGCATGCCGATCACCATGAGGGCGACCGGGATCACCAGCCACAGCCCGGGGATCCGGCCGCGCGAGAGCAGGGATCCACCAGTCGCGACCGCGCCGAGATCAGCGCCGATATTGAAGGTGTTTGCGCCCAACAGCCCCAGGATGGCCATGCCGACCAGCCAGCGCGGGAACTTGCGCCGGAGGCTGACGCCCAGCCCGACGCCCGTCTGTAACGCAATCCGGGCGCACACCTCCTGGACCGCGCTCATCAATGGAAAGGTGAAGAGCGCCGTCCAGAGCAGGCCGTAGCCGAATTGGCTGCCAACCTGGGAATAGGTCCCAATCCCGCTGGGGTCGTCATCGCTGGCGCCGGTGATCAGCCCTGGCCCAAGCACCTGCAGCCAGCCGATGGGGCCGTTGTGGGTCGCCTCGTCAAGGGTCGTTCGTCCGCCGCCCGGGGTCCCGGTACCGGCGGCCCTACCGTTGAAGCGGTCGCGCTTGACCAATTCCTCGGGCGGCGGTTCCGGCTCTGGAAGGACCAGCTTTACTATGGGATCCTGGTTCGGTTTAGGGTCGCGCTTTGCCAGTTGGGAGCCTCCGTTCCTCGAACATCCGTTTAGCCGTCAGCTTTATGGATATTATGACAATAACACTATCAATAACTTGCCGCCTCTCGACGCCCTCACGGTCAGACGGCGTGGTAACTTCCTGGGCCGGCTGCCGTTGTAACAACCGACCAGGAGGCCCTTGGCAGGGCAAAAACCCACTGCTAGGCTGAGGCACAAATGTCACAGAAAGTAGTCAAAGTTGCGCTGGCGATGACCTTTGCCGCGCTTCTGCCATCCTGCTTTGGCGCCCAGGTCGAATCGAGGCAGATCGGTCCGGTGGCGCTGGCCTACAACTTCGCCAAGGCATCGCCCAGCCCGAGCCCAGATAGCACCGTTCCCCCGATCACGGTGGGACCGCGAGTCGTGAATCAGGGCGCTGTCGTCGTCCGCGGCTTTCACGAGCCGGGCGACTGGGCACACCGGAACTACTGCGGGGCGGGGGCCACGCAGGTCCTGCTGTCGGCCTGGATGAGCGACGTCCCCGATATCGAGACCGTCGCCCGCGCGTCCAAGCTGAATCCAAACCGTGGTGAGTTCGGCGCCGATGCGGCCAATGCCATCAACGCCTTTCTCAATCCGCTGGTCGTCCCGGAACTGGGCCAGCCACGGTACAAGGCCGAGCATGTCACGCTACTGGCCGAGGTCGAGGCAAGAATCCAGGCGGACCTCACGGATCAGCAGGCGATTATGAGCTTCAACCACGGCGTGCCGGTGATGGTGCAAACCATGACCAAGACGATGCCGGGCTGGAACCACTGGAACGCCACGCACATGATCACGATCTTTGCCTTCGACTTCAGCCACAACGATCCCAACCTGGACACCGTGACCTACGCCGAGACGCCCTCGCCGCTCGCCGGCTACCGCGGACCCGATTTCCAGACCATCACGGTCAGTCAGCTGTGGGTGGCCATGCAGGCCTATCTCCGTGAGGGTGCGCCGAGCGATCCGATGAACGTCATCAGCTAGCCTTCGTACATGGCGCAGGCCGCAAACTCCCAGCCAACCCTCCCCCGGAGGGGGAGGGGGATGGAAAACGATGCCGTCTCCATGGAGGCGCTGATCCGGCATCAGCTGATCCTGTTAGGCGAGGATCCGTCACGCGAGGGTCTGCGCGACACGCCGGAGCGGGTCAAGGAGAGCCTCGAGTTTCTGACCCGCGGCTACCGGATGACGCTGGACGAAGTCTTCGGAGATGCCGTCTTCACCGAGGCCTACAAAGACATGATCGTGGTGAAAGACATCGAGATGTACTCGCTGTGCGAGCATCACCTGCTGCCTTTCTTTGGCCGGGTGCACATCGGCTACATCCCCAAGGGACGGCTCATCGGCCTGAGCAAGATGCCGCGTTTGGTGGAGCTCTACAGCCGCCGCCTCCAGGTTCAGGAGCGGATGACGCGCCAGATCGCCGAATGCCTGCAGAAGTATCTCGAACCGGTCGGCGTCGCCGTGGTGATCGAGGCCGATCATCTGTGCATGAAAATGCGTGGCGTCGAAAAACAGAACAGCCGGGTCTTCACGTCCTGCGTGCTCGGGATCTTCCAGACCGACCCCAAGACTCGAGCGGAGTTCATGGGTCTGATCAAGGGCGTCCCCAGTATTTAGGCCGGATTGCCGGGCGTGGCCCAGCTGTTCGTCGGAACATCCGGCTTCTCGTACAGCGCGTGGCGCGGCCGCTTCTATCCGCGAGGGATGAAGAGCAACGACATGCTCGCCTATTACGCCAGGCGGCTCAAGACGGTCGAGATGAACACGACGTTCTATCGGACGCAACCCGACGACGTCATCAAAAACTGGGTCGCTGCCACGCCGGAAACGTTTCGCTTCGCCGTCAAAGCCCACCGGCGTATCACGCACAACCGGCGGATGCCGAACCTCGAGGCAGCGATGCAGGCCCTCACGACCGAAGCCGAGGCGTTCGGCGACCGGTTGGGGCCAGTGTTGTTTCAGCTCCCGCCGACGGCGCCACTCGACCCTGGGCGGATCGATCGGATCGCGGCCCTGACGCCGGGTCACTGGAGAATCGCGTTTCAGTTCCGGCACCCCTCTTGGCACATCCCTGGCGTGGTTGGTCGGCTGGAGCAGATGGGTGCGGCCCTTGTCTACGGCGACGGTGAGGCACAACCGGGTCTGCTTGGTCGTGGAGCTTTTGTCTACCTCCGCCTGCGGCGCGAAGCCTATTCCCCCCAGCGCCTGGCGGCCTGGAGGCGCAGGGTCCGCACCTACCTGGCGGAGGGCCGGGACGTCTTCGTCTATTTCAAGCACGAGAAGCTGGGACCGCTCTATGCCGAGCGCCTGGCATCGGCATTGACTGATCGATCCTTTTAGTTGGCGCCAAAGCGGGATATAATCGCCGGGAATTCAAACAAAGGAGGCTGAGCCGATGGCCCGGTCCATGTGGCGGGGCGCAATCAGTTTCGGGATGGTGGCGATCCCGATCCGCATGTATCTCGCCACCGAGGCGCACAGCGCCGTCGCCTTCCGCCAGCTGTGCCCGCATTGCCAGCTTCCCATCAAACAGCAGCGGCACTGTCCGACCGACGATCACGTCGTGGCCTACAACGACGTGCTGAAAGGCTACGAGGTCGGGAAGAACCAGTTCCTCATCATCGATGAAGAGGACCTGGACAAGCTCCCGCTGAAAACCACCAAGACGATCGACATCATGGAGTTCGTCGAACGAGAGGACGTACCTCTGGGTCTCTATGTCAAGAGCGCCTACTATCTCGAGCCCGAGGATGTCGGCGTCAAGCCGTTTTACCTGCTCAAGCGTGCGCTGGAGGATACGAACAAGGTGGCTGTCGCGAAGATCGCGCTGCGCGACCGCGAGCACCTCTGCCTGATCCAGGTGCAGGGGAATACGCTGCTGGTCAACACGCTTAAC
>CAZRMD010000036.1:0-19725 GCA_964601135.1 uncultured Actinomycetes bacterium
TTCGCCGCGTGTTCTACGAGCTCGCCAGCCGTGTCGGCCAGACCGACGCCGTGCTCCTCCTGGTTGGTGAGTACACGCCGGATGAGATCGAGGAGAGCCCCGAGTTCGCGGTGGCCGACGGTATCGTGCAATTGGGGAATGAGCCGCGGGGGCTCGACGACCGGCGCTGGATGCGCGTGCTCAAGATGCGCGGGTCCGCCAATTTGCCCGGCCGTCATTCGGTCTCGATCGACAGGACCGGCTTCAATGCATATCCCAGGCTGGAACTGCTTGTGCCGGAGACCGTCGCGGCCGAGCAGGGGCGGGCTTCGCTTGGCGAAGCCGGTCTCGACGAGATCACCCGCGGCGGGCTTCCTCGTGGCGACGCGACCATGCTCCTGGGCCCGTCGGGCGTGGGAAAGACGGTTCTCGCTCTATCGTTCGTCGCTGACGGCGCCCGGCGAGGCGAGGCGGGACTTTACCTGTCGTTTCAGGAAACTGCTGCCGAGCTTGTTGACAAGGCGGACAAACTCGGGTGGCCCGAAATCGGCGAGGCTCTGGAGGCGAAGCGACTTACCATTGCTCACCTGCGCCCCGTTGACCTCGACCTCAATCGGGTCGGAATTCTGCTTCGCGACTACCTTCTGGCGCAAGGACCCTCACGCGTCGTTGTGGACAGCATCGCCGAGTTGGATCTTGGCGGCTATGAAGCGGATCGCTACCTGTCCTATCTCTGGGCCGCTGTGCGGTTGATCGGGGGTCACGGCGCGACAGGCATCTTTACGCAGGAAATCGCCACCCTGGGCCCGGAGACTCCGAGCGCGAGGCTCTCATTCGTATTCCAGAACGTGCTTGTCATGCGTTTCCTCGAACACCAGTCGACGATCCATCGAGCGATCACCGCCTTCAAGATGCGTGATACGGCACACGAGGTCGACCTAACCCGATTCGATATCGGCGAGCACGGGATCAGAACGCTGGAAAAGATCTCAGGAGTCACCGGGCTCCTGGGCTGGAGCGCCCTTCGAACTGAGGAACACTGACAGGCGGAGTCTGCTCCGACGGTAGCGGTGGCGATGGCGACTATGCGAATCCTCGCCGGCGTCTTTGTGACCATTGCCAATCGCTCGCCGACGTTTCCCGAACTCCACAGAGAAGGAACGGCTGAGGCCGCTCCTTCTCTGTAGCCGATTGCTTACGAGAGGTTCTGCCGCTGCGCCTCGTCGCGCGCGGCAGTTTGGGCGCGGTCTGCCACCTGGCCGACTTTGGACCCTAACTGGCTCGCCTGCTGCGACAGCTGATCGCCTACCGGCTGTAGCACACGCTGCTCGGCGTTCGTCGTCGGCACCGCCCCCCCGATCAGGGCGCCGATCCCGATCGCCGCCAGGGCGACGGGAAGCGGATTCTCCTGGATCGTCTGGATCATCGTCGTTTGGGCGCGCTGCGCCTGCATCCCGACGCGGTCGAGCTGCGCTCGGGCCTGCTGGGTCGCGTCGCTGACGCTGCCCTGCACGGTGCCGGCCACGTCATTGATCGTTCCGGACACCTGGTCGACGGCGTCGCCCGCACGCTGGCGAATCCCTTCGGCAACGCCACTCGGGGTTGAGCCAGGCGCCGTCGACAGCCCGCGGCGGTGGTAAGAGCCATCGTCCTTCTTGTGTCCGCCCATCCACATCCAGGCCAGTCCGGCCCCGATCAACGCGGCCGGCAACGGATTCGCCTTGACCCGCTCGGCCATGTCTTCGAGGAACCGTCCGCTTCGCCCTACGGTCGCGTCCTTGACCGCGTTGCCGGCATTCCCGGCCAGCGTCCCGGGCGAGAGCCGGTCGTGCAGCTCGGAAACAGTATCGGTCATCGCGCTCCGGGTCTGTTCGATACGCCGCTCATGCAGCGCCACTTCCTGCGTTGCATCGCTCTCGGCGATCAACGGATCGATGTTGTCGGCCGAATAGGCCGGCGTCCGGTAGGTCGTCGAGCCGGTTTGCCGTGACGGATTCGCGCGGTTGAGCGACGCCTTTAGCAGGCGCGCCGCGAGGAAGCCAAGGCCGAGCGCAACCCCGATCGTGATCGCAGGCTCCCGCCGGGCAAAGGCATCGACGTCGCTGATGATCTGATCGACCGAGTGACCGCGCAGGTAGTCCGAGACTTTCTCGACCTGCCCCGCTGCCTGGTCGAGATAATCCCCAACCATCGCCTGGTTCTTTTGCCGCAGGTCGTTGCCGGTCTGGTGCATCGTCTGCGCGACCCGCTCGAGCCCGCCGCCGAGTTTCTCGCGCTTGGTGTCTGCCTGCTGCTTCGCCGTCTCCGTCGCGCGGGCCACCGTCTCGCGCGCCGTATCTCCGACTTCCTCGACCACCTTGCCGGCTTGCCCGGACGCCCCCGGGCTCGCCGGCCGGCTCCGGGTGGTGGTCGGCGCTCCGCCTGTGCCTCGCTGGTTTACCATCTCCGCCTCCTTGAGAAAAGTGAATTCCTCAAGGGTTATAGCGACTAAGTCATGTTTGCTGATATGACCGCTATAACTAGTGAACTCGGACTCTGCAGCCGAGGACCAGCAAAGGCGAGATAACGAGAGCATGTAGCCACCGCCGAACAAAGCCGGTTAGCAATTCAGACAACTTGAACCTCCGCTCCTGACACAGCCGTGGTTGAGTCGCGCTAAAGATCACGCCTATCGGACTCGGGACTCGATGGTGGGAGCTGTCAATGGCCATCTCAAAGTCCCCGGTTTTGGCCAACTGAAAGTCCCCACCCGCTGAGGGGGCTCAGCCCTTTCGTTTAGTCGAACCACCTCCTCTGGCCTTCGCCTCTTTCATGCGGAAGGACTCGCCTTCGGTGACGACCACGACCGCGTGATGGAGGATGCGATCGATCATCGAAACCGCCGTGGTTTCGTCGGGCAAGAAATGGCCCCATTGGTCGAAGGGCCAGTGGCTGGCGAGGCCCAGGCTGCGGCGTTCGTACGCCGCCGCGATGAAACGGAAGAAGAGCTGGCTCCCGGTCGCGTCCAGCGGCGCAAAGCCGAGCTCGTCGAGGATCACCAGGTCAACGCGCAGCACGCCGTCGATCACACGCCCCACGGAGTTGTCGGCCAGCCCGCGGTACAGGGTCTCGACCAGATCGGAGGCGGTGAAGTAGCGGACGCGGAGCCCAGACTCGACCGCGGCGTGACCGACACCAACAAGAAGGTGGGACTTGCCGGTGCCGGCCGGACCGACCAGACAGAGGTTCTCCTTGGCGCGGATCCATTCCAGGCCAGCGAGATAGTTGAAGGTGGCCTGTGGCACGGAGGACGTCTGGACCTTGAAGTCATCGAGACGCTTGACCACCGGGAAGCCGGCGTGCTTGACGCGGTTGCGCAGATTGGACTCATCGCGAGCGGCAATCTCCGCCTCGATCAGGGTGCGCAAGAACTCATCCGGCGCCCAGCGCTGCGTTTTCGCGGTCTGGCAGACCTCCGCGGCAATTTCCCGGATGCGCGCCAGCTTGAGCCGGCGCAGGCCGGCCACCAGGTCACCGGTCAGTGCTGCCGCCGACGTGCTCATCGGACCTCTTCCAGCGCGTAGGCGCTCAGTGGCCGGACCGGGACCTCGGGCAGCGGCAGATTCAAGGGCTTGCCGGGCGGGACCGGATTGGGTGCCACCACTCCGGCCGCCAAGATGTTGCGGACATCCTGCGCCTTGAACCGGCGAAAGCGCGTCGCCCGCTCCAGTGCGCCCAGCAGCGGCACCCGGCCCCAGCTGCCGCTCCAGGGTGTTGATGTCAGCGAGCTCAGCCGCCAGCCGCGACGTTCCCGTCGCGGCCGCCGAACGGAGGAAGGCTTCGGCGATCGGGCCCAGCGCCAGGAAGCTCCGCTCGGTTCCAGTCCGGATGCGAATCGCGCGCCTCGGCACGCGGGGTCGACCCTGGTAATGCGCATCTTTGATGGAGACCGCGCCGGGCGCCATCAGCGGATGGCGATCGATCTCCTGACCGTCATCCGACAGCACCACCTCGTGATCCATGACCGTAACCTCCACCAGCTTGCCGACCCATCCGGTCGGCAGCGAGTAGCGCGCCGAGCCAAAGCGAATCGTCTGCGTCTTGTTCACCTTGCGCAGCTCGCCGCGGCACAGCGCCGGGCGCAGCGACGGCAGCGGCCGCATCAGGGGACGCTCCTCAACCAAGCGCGCCGCAGGCACGGCCTGGATCTCGCTGTGGAGCCGGCCATTGACCTCGAGACCCCACAGCTTCGCGAGCCGATTGCCCTCGCCGATGTGGCCCCCGAAGTTGTCCTCCGGAATGACCAGGTCTCGTTGCGCATACCCAACCAGGTTTTCGACCACCCCTTTCGATTCCGGATCGGCCGCCTCACAGAAGTCGGGACGGAATCCATAGTGCGCGGCGAAGCGAACGTAGTCGGGATGCGGGACCACGACGTTGGCCACGACCCCGTTCTTGAGGCAGCCCATCCGGTCACTGAGGACCACCGCCGGCACCGCGCCCAGTTCTTCGAAGCATTCGGCGAGAAGGCCGAGCGTGGTTTCCCGTGTCTCGTTGCTGGCGAAACGGATGAAGCGATAGCGGCTCCAGGCCAGCACGGCGCAGAACATGTGGAGGCCGAGCCCGATCGTGGTCCAGTCGATAACCAGGTGCTGGCCGGGATTGGGCACCCAGGGTCGATAGATGCGTCGTTTCTGCCGCCATTCCCTCTTCACCTTCGCGACGGCGCGGCGAAAGTTGCGGGCCGATCCCTGGTAGCCCGCCGCCCTCGCCGGCAACAACAGTCGCTTGGCAGAAATCCGACCATCGGTGGTTCGAACCCGATCCCCGATGATCGCCATGACCTCGTCGGTGTTCTTCGACATCGATCGTGGTCGGCGCGACCACGGTCCGCCGGCTTGCTGGCGTTCGACCGCTCGCCGCACGGTCTTGTGTGTCGTGCCCAGCAAGCGTGCCGCCGCCCGGTAGCTTCCAAGTTGGTGAAAGGCATCGATGATGTTCACGCACTCCCTCGTCGTCTTCAATAGCTGTGTCCTCCGGTCGGGTGGGTGAGTCTGAAGCGACTCCACTTTGCCCGATCCGGGGGACCGTCCCGGTGGTTAAGTCAGACGGTCGAGGGTGGGGACTCTGGCTGGCCACCAGTGGGTACTTTCACATGGCCACGCACAGCCGGTCCCGAGCAGCGCCCACATGGCATGCCAGCGGCTATCGGCAGTGAGCTCGAGTAGTTGCTGGAGCTGCTCCTTCGTTAGGGCCCGTCATCTCGCGCGTCCGGGCCGCGGTGGTGTCACCAGCTCCGCTGGATTGCGGCTGGTCAAGCCCCAGTGCATCGCCTGATCGAGGGATCGGTGAAGAACCGCGTGGACCTGCTCGACGGTTCGGTCGGAGAGCCCCGAACGCAACAGCGATGCGTAGGTCGACTCGTTCATTCCGGGCGTGAGCGAGCGCAAGGGAATGCGTGTGAGGTATGGCGTGAGCCGGCCGAGACTGATGCGTGCGCGCGGGTCGTGGTTCGCCGCAGGCGTGGACGCACCACCGCCAACCAGCGTTCGAAGAACACGCTTAGCGGCGCTGCTCCTGAACTGACTGGCAATCCCTGACCGAGTGCCCAGCGTGCCTCACCGAGTCACCGAATCAGGACCGCCCGGGTACGAGCGTAGACCGAGCGACAAAGCACCTCTCCTAGGCGACACATCACCCAGGTGGCGGCGAGCCCCCGTGGACGGTAAACACAATGACTTCGGAGAATGCTGCACCGTCCAGCTGTAGCGCATAGCATCCGGGGCCACTGGTACTCAACCAACCGAACCATGCTCTCCAGGATGGAGACCCCAGGGCTGCCGGCAGCTGCAGCTCGCCCTCGGGCGTGTGGACAGCCGAAACCACTACCACGGAGTGTTGACTCTCTTTAGCAGAGATGTTCGCCAGATCGGTCGGTGGCAGATCGGTTAATGCGATCTGTGTTTTGCCTGCACTTCCCAACCGGGCAGCCCGCACCAGTAGCGGTCCAGCGTATGTAGAGTCCACCACGAGGCTGGCCACCTGGCCGCCGGCGTACCAACCAGACTGGCCAGAAAGATAGACCGGTCCAGCGCCAAACCCGTAGCCTGGTGCCTCTGTTGAGTCAGGGCAGCTTGCCGTTGACGTCAGGACTGGCAGGTTGAGCGGCCTCTGGCTCAGCGCCGCCATGGAATCAGTTCCAGCGGTAGCGGAGCCGACTTGCACGACACTCGCCCCGGACAGGCTGTTTCCACCGCCGTAATCGACCGTGAATGCCAGGTTGTAGAAGCCCGGGGCGAGGTCGGATGGCAGCGCGAACGTACTGGTTGGCGGCGTGGCATTGCGGTCGTCCGTGTTAAGCGGTGTCGCCGAAAGCGTCCTGGCAGCAGGCGGGCCGCCCTTCAGCGCATTGACATTGGCATATGGACCAGCGAGGACTGCGGTAATCGTGATCCGGCGAGGTCGGCTGTCCGTTGTCACACCCGCCGCCACGACGATCCAGTGCAAGCTGACGGTCTCGCCCGGATGCCAGGCGCTCTGGATGTCCGATGCCGTGCAGCAAGTGAACGTATAACGGGCATAAGTCGCGCCCGATTGGCCGCCACTCGAAGGTGAACATCCACCCAACAATCCAGCCGCCACCATGCCTGCGATCGCCAGACACGGAATCCGGCGCATTTCGTGACGACTATAGATCACACCTGAGCGCCACCCTCATACCAGTACAACGGCGCCAGACTCGCCTCGTTACCCTCAATGAAATTACGAAGCGCTGGCGGTATTTGGGCCCCCGAACCCGCTCGGGGTCGCCAGACACTAGCGGTATCGCAGCTAATTAGTGTGTTTGTGTCAACTAATACGCTGGTGCCTCGTGGGCCATGCGCTCTTGCTCTGCTGGACTGACGCCCCGATAGAGTTTCGGCTGCTATAGCTAAAAACTGTTGAAAACGGGCTCGACTGTCGTCATCGAGCTCAGCCAGCCAGTTGCGAAACTTCTCCTTGCGGTCGCTGCTCACTGTACAAACCAGCGTAGCGTGCAATAACCGCTTGCGAGAGCGCAGGTCGATCGGGCGGCGCAGCTCGGTCTCCAGGGCTGCTACTAGTTGTTTCTCCCAATCGTCTGCCCAGGGAAGCTCCCTAACAGTGATGCCGAGGTCGATGTCGTCGTGGTACGACAGGTCGCCTACGTTTGCCCAAAACAGCTGAACCCCTTTGGCATCGGCCCAGAGGCCAAGGGTTAAACCGCCGAGTGCGCGGTGGGGCACGAGAATGATTGAGACATCAGGGCCCTCCCCGGTCCTCGTAATCGCGGCCTCGTCGACGTTAGCCGGCCGGACGCGCCGAATCACGTTGCGAACCACGTCGGCCACCTGGTCCAGCCGATTGGCTTCAGGCATGTGCATCCGGTGATTCTCGCTGAGACAGGCGCAGCCTTTGGATCAACCACTATGGCAGCAACTCATTCAATCCTGATTTAAGGCTGCCATTGGTGGAAGCCAGTCGGCGAGACTCGTTAGGGACAAAGCGCTGCCAGACTGAGAGAGTCAGCGCCCGGCGAACGGCTGCGAGGCGTCCGCTGGCCGTCCGCCGACAAGCCAAAGTTCGGCGTTTGTATTCAGCGGGAGTTCGAAACTTGTCCGGTTGGGGTCGTAATTACCACCTGAAAGCCTCACAGCGTCACGAAGCTCGTATCTGTTGAACGAATTTCGATCGGCTCCTGATGACTTCGCTAAACGCCTTCAAGAGACCTGGAATCGTCTTTATCGATTAGACAGGAGGAACACAAGTGCGCCGATCGCCGCCAGACCTACCGTGACCAATGCACTGATAAGGCAGCCTAAACCGTCCAGGTCGAAGAGGAAGAACTCGAAGTCATCCTCCGATGGCAGCGGAAGTGAGCGGCGATGTTGTTTCGTCCTAGGGCCGACGTATTCGATCTCGTCTTCGCGTTTCCCCGACGGCGGCTGCGATGAATTCGGCGGTTCCATTTCGTCCTATCTCTTCTCTTACCTCACAGACACTCCGTCATCCAGTGTGGCCTACGACTCTTGCTCCCTTCGACCACAGGTCTCTTACTAGGGTCCGACGCTAGGGCAATGACCGGCAGTCTTGTGAATGGCGGCAAGCCGAGAACGCGTGTTGGGCTGCGCGTTGCTTAGCGACTCCGACTCAGAGTGACTTGCCGCATTTCTGCCGACCCGAACGCTTCGAGGACGTGTGCAACTTCGCCTCGTCTTTGAATGCGAAGCTTTGTCAGGATTCTGTGAACGTGGTTCTTGACCGTGCGAACTTCGATCTTTAACCGTCGCGAAATCTCCTTATTTGAGAGGCCTTCGGCGATGAGGGTGGCAAGCTCCGCTTCCCTCTGCGATAGGGCATCGGTGGCAGAGGACGGTCTCGATAGGCTCGCCAGCCGCCTTACGAGACCCGCAACGATGGCCGGCGGGTACGCGAAATCGTTGTCAAGAACAGCTTGAACGGCGGTGTCCAAGTCCTCGACCGTCGCATCTCGGGGCAAATATCCCGAGGCTCCTGCTTCCGCACAAGCAGTTATCTGCTCGGGCGCATCTGCAACCGCGTACGCCAGGATCTTGGTCTGCGGTGCGCGCATCGTAATGGCTCGGATGATGTCAAGGCTTTCCTCGGACGCCATGTCGATCAGCGCAACATCGGCTGATAGCGTCAGAATTCCATCGATGGCCTGGATTCCGCAGTGACTGGATCCAGATCGGGTTGTGGTGCGGACTGCTGGCGCTGGCCATCAACAGCCTGACGACCACCTCCCTCGACAGCGCCTATTTCTGGATCCTGCCAATCTCGCTGGTAGCGGTGGCATGAACCGCTGGCGGCGACTCACGCCGGGCCGCGTCAAACGGGCCATCGCGGGCCGCGCCGACCTCATCTCCCGCCGAAACCTGCCCGAGGTCGAGTCCGCCGCCGTGCCGCCGCCGTCGGCCCGCATCTTCGATCCCTTGCGACAGGGACGGCGGCTGCGGGTCTTGCTCGCCTACCTCCATTACGACTACGGCATTCGGCGGCGCGGCATCAGCTACGAGACCACCGCCTTTCGCGATCCGCTCTATCATCTCGGATGCGACGTTGTGGAGGCGCCGCTCGATGTCTGGAAACATCGGCTGGGGGCGAGCGGCGCGGCCAGCTGCCTGCTCGAGACTGCCTTTCGCGGTGAGCCGGATGTGGTGTTGGTCATTCCCTTTGGCGATGAAGTCCAGCCGGCCACCCTCGCCGAGTTGCGTGATGGCCTGAAGTCGCCGGTGCTGGCCTGGTTTTGCGACGATCACTGGCGCTTCGACGGCTACACGCGCCACTTCCTTCCGGCGATCAGCGTGGCGATCACCACCTCGAGAGATGCGCTGCCCCGCTATCAGCACGCCGGCTTCGCGCGCGTCATCCGATCGCAGTGGTCGGCGAACCATCGCATCTTCCGGCCGCTGGGACGGGAGCTGCGCTACGACCTGAGCTTCATCGGCCAGCCGCATTCGGACCGGCCGCTGTTGGTGAAGCGGCTGCGATCGGCAGGCCTCTCCGTGATCACGCGGGGTTCGGCTGGCCCGAGGGCCGGGTGTCGCTGCGAGAGATGGTCGAGATCTCCAACCAGAGCCGGGTCTGTCTCAATTTCAGCAACGCCTCGCGTGGTCGGCAGAACCAGGTGAAGGGCCGCGACTTCGAAATTCCGGCCATGACGCGTCCGATGCTGACGGCCCACTCCGACGAGATCCGCGAATACTTCACCGAGGACGAGGTCGCGACCTACGGCGGCGCCGACGATCTGGTCGACAAAGCGCGTGCCCTGCTGAACGATGACACGGGTCGCGAACAGCTGGCGCGTGCTGGTCACGCACGCCTGCTCGCCGACCACACGGCCGAGCGGCGCCTGGCGCAGGTCTTCGAGGAGGCTTCGGCCCAAGGCTGGCTGAGCCGATGAAGATGCTGCTCACCGTCGAGTTCTACTGGCCGCACCTGGGCGGGGCGGAAGAAGTGTGCCGGCGGATCGCGGAGGGCCTGGCACGCCGCGGGCACGAGGTGCACGTCGCGACAAGCAAGGATGGTCAGGAACCTGGCCGGGAGGAGCTGAACGGCGTCCGCATCCACGAATTCGCCGTCCGCGGGAACGAAGTCAAGGGGCTGCGCGGCGAGGTCGACCGCTATCGCCGCTTCGTCGCCAGCTTCGAGTGCGACGTGCTGTTCAACTATGCCGCCCAAAGCTGGACCACCGACGTCGCCATGCAGGAATTGGGGCGGTTGCGGGCGCAGCGCACGGTCCTTGCCCCATGCGGCTATTCGGGGTTGAGCAACGTCGTCCGCCGAGCGGTGTATGCCGGCTACTTTCGCCGCCTGCCGGCGCGGCTGCATCGGTACGACCTGATCATCTATCACTCGCGCACCTTTCGCGACGCGCGCTTCGGCGATGCCCACGGCGTGAAGCACGTCCAGGTCATCGGGAACGGCGTGGATCGCAACGAGTTCGCGAGGCCTCGCGGTGGATTCCGTCGGACCCTTGGCATCGGCGACGGCCCGTTGCTGGTCAATGTGTCGAACCATTACCGGCTCAAGGGTCACGAACGGTATTTGCAGTTGGCGTCCGAGCTTCCTTGCGACACGGCGATCGTCCTGCTGGGCCGGGATCCTGCTCCTGCATGGCAGAGCTGCGCACGCGCTTGCGCGTTGCGCGCTGCGCGTGCCGGCGTCAGGCTGTTCGACGGCGATCGGGATGCGGTGGTACAGGCGATGCGCGACGCGGATCTCTTCGTCTTGACGTCGCGCTCCGAAGTCGCCCCGCTCGTCTTGCTGGAGGCCGCCGCTGCCGGTACGCCCTGGGTGTCGTTCGACGTTGGCAATGCCCGTGAGCTCAAGGGAGGTGTGGTGGTGCGGCACCGGCAGGAATTGACCTCGGTGGTCAGCGACCTTCTCTTCCAGCCAGGGGAACGCAGGCGGCTTGCGGTTGAAGGGAGAGCCTTCGCCGCCGACCATGATTGGGAGCGGAAGGTCGACGAGTACGAGCGCGCCTTGCAGAGCCTGCTGGTCGCGGCCGCGAAGAGGGCGTAGTGCTGCAGCTCGATTCGACGGCGTCGGAGCAGGCTAAGCAGGACGCCCTCGAGCGATTCGCCGGGCGAAGCCTGCTGGCTTTCACAACCAATGCCGCGGGACGGCTCATGAAGTTCGGCTTTCACCTGGTCGTCAGCCGGTCCGTGGGACTGGTCGGCTACGGGGCATACACCCTTGGCTACAACCTGCTGGTCTTCATCCAGAACTTCACGCTCGTCGAACTCGACCAGGCCTTGATCCGCTTCGTGCCGGCCTATCGGGCGCTGGGATCGCATGGCTCGATGCGTGGCATCCTGCGCACCGCCTGGACCTTCTGCACGGCCATCAGTCTCGTGATCGGCACCGCGCTGTTCTTTTCCAGCGACCTCATCGGCAGCCGTCTGTTTCACAGCAGCCTGGTGGCGCAAGCGCTGCGCGGCTTCGCCCCAGCGCTGCCGTTCTTCACCTGGGTGGCTCTCGGATCGGCGACAGCCCAGGCCTTCAGGGCGGTGGGGCAGAGCGTGTTGATCCAGGACCTGGTTTTCCCGGCCGCGATGCTGGCGCTGGTCCTGCCGCTGACGGCGATGCACCTCGGGTTGCAAGCGCCGCTGCTGGCGTTCAGCGGCGGGGCTGCCATCGCCGGGCTGGTCGGCCTGGTTTTCGCCAGTCGCCGGCTGGCCGGACCGCCGCCGGCTCGCCAGGCCTATCGCATCAAGGAGTGGTCGACGTTCGGCGCGCAGATGATGGTGATCGGCGGAGCGGCCCTGGTCTTCACCTCGATCTCGCCAGTAGCCCTGGCCATCTTCGGCGACGTGCGCCAGGTCGGGATCTACAACGCGGCGCTGATGCTGGTGCTGCAGACCAGCGTGCTCTTCAGCGGGATGGCCGTCGTCTTGCCGGCAATGCTGGCGGAACTGTTCTCGCGCGGCGCCCTGCCGGCCGCCGAGGCGCTGCTGCAGGCGGCGGCACGATGGCTCGCCTTGCTGGCCATTCCCGTCTTTCTTTGCTTGATCACGATGGCGCCCTGTGTGTTGGCCCTCTTCGGACCGGGCTTTGAAGCGGGGACCCCGCTGGTCGTCGCCCTGGCGCTGGGCAACCTGGTTACCACCGTCACGGTGTTCAACGGCTACGCGCTGGTCAACGCCGGCCGACAGCAGATCGATATGCTCGATCATCTCGGCCTGGCGGCCGCTGCCGTGGTCAGCTATCCGATCGCCGCCCACGCCTTCGGGCCGATGGGCGTAGCCGTCGTGACAGGCGCGCTCAACGTGGGAATCAACCTGGTGAAGACGCTGCAGGTGCGCTGCCTGCTGCATATCCGGCCGTGGGACGCGGGACAGGGACGCATACTGGCCGCTGGGGCTGCGGCTGGCGCCGGCTGGCTGGTGGCCGCGCGCGCCGGCCTGACCGCGACGGGCGGCGGGCATGTCCTGGTGCTTTCGGCCTGCATCCTTATATATACGGCGCTCGTGGTTCCCGGACTGGCGGATGGCGATCGGGCGTTGGCGCAGCTTCTTCTCGGGCGGCGGCCGGCGGGGACGGCTGTTTGAGCCCGTCCCATCGATATCCGCAGCTCGATTCGCTCCGAGGACTTGCCGCCCTGACTGTCGTGTTCGAGCACTGCCTGCGCATCGACCCATGGTTGCTGCAAGGGATCAGCCCGTGGCTGGAATGGGCGGCGCAATCGACGCCGCTGCACATCCTGTGGGCGGGCGGCAACGCGGTGCTCCTCTTTTTCGTCTTAAGCGGGCTCGTGCTGACGCTGCAGGTCGAACGCGGCTTGTCGTACGTGGCGTTCGCCGTGCACCGATTCTTTCGGCTCCAGGTCCCCTACATCGCCGCGATCACCCTCGCCATGGCGCTGAGCTGGTGGGCGGTGGGTCATGGACCACAACTCGGCGCCTGGTTCACCAGCATCTGGAGGCATCGGCCCAGCCTGCTCGAGGCGTTGAACCAGTGGTCGCTGGTCGGCCATTTCGATCCGATGGCCTTCAACCCACCAGTCTGGTCGCTGGTCCACGAGATGCGCATCTCGCTGATCTTTCCGGCGCTGGTGATTGGTTGCCGGCGCTTCGGCTGGCGAACCATCGTAGCGATGCCACTCATCATCGCGGGCGCATCGGCCTTGGAGCACCTGCTGCAACGCTCCAGCCTGGCCGTCGACTTCTCGGCGACCGTGCTCTACGTTCCGTTGTTCATGTTGGGGATTCTTCTCGCGCGTGATCGCCAGCGGATCGCCGTACTCGTCGAAGGATTTCACCCGACGATAGCGGCGCTGGTTGGCGCGATCGGGCTGCTCTGCTACACGTATCCCTTCTGGGTGCTGCCCGGGGTGCGGCTGCTGCATCCATGGGCGGCCGACACGGCGATGGTCACGGTGGGCGCGGCCGCATTCATCGCGCTGGCCCTCGGTCATCGTCCGCTGGCAGGCTGGCTGATGACCGCACCCTTGCGGCAGCTCGGCCGGATCTCCTACAGCCTATACCTGACGCACGTGCTCGTCTTGCTCGGGCTCATCCACCTCTAGTTTGGCGTGCTTCCGCTGGCGCTGCTCCTCCTCATCGGTGTAGCGGCATCGCTGCTGAGCGCCCAGCTGTTCTACCGCCTGGTCGAGCAACCAGCCCTGGCACTGGGGCGCCGACTGAGTTCGACGCTCATGGTGGGGAGACAGACCTCCAGAGCGGCAGATCGTCTTCGCAGCACGCGCCGCGGCATCGCGTCCCGAGCAGACGCCTGACGAGCGGGTGCCCTCCAGCGCAGGCAACGGGCCATGGAACATGCCGGCGGGCAGTCGATGTTGCCCAAAAGGGCACAAACGTCGTGGACAGCGACGCTTGCCTGTCGGGTGCCAAAACTCTCAGCGTTGGCTAGGAGCTCGTGGCAAGACGCAGCGGCCCACGGAAACACCGGCCGTCGGCAGCTGTCTCCTCGTCGCGCGCGCGTACGGACATTCCGCAAGCGGGTAGTGGACTCTGGAAGGCGTAGATCGCTGGACGACCCACGTCGCGAACAGTTTTGGAGACGTGTCCTGGAGTGCCTATGCGGCTAGACGCGAGTACTCATTGACAGGCCGCCCAGCCGTGCATGGCGTGTCACTGGTCCGCGGGCGACCTGTGCTTGACCTGGAATCGGAACTGCGAGGCCGAGTCCCCGATGGGGACGAGCGTGGTTGTAGTGGTCGACGTAGTCGGTGATCACGGCGTGGAGGTGACGTTCGCTGAAGATCAGCAGCCGATCCAGCACCTCTCGGCGCGCACTCTGCACCCAGCGTTCGGAGAAAGCGTTCGCCTTGGGCGCGCGTATGGGCGTCTTCACCACCCTCACGGCTTCGGTGCGGAAGACCTCGTCGAAGGCCGAGGCGAATTTGGAATCGCGGTCCCGAATCAGGATGGTCGGCCGCAGCTCGCCGTCCCCGATGCGCCCTGACAGATTGCGCGCCTGCTGCGTGACCCAGGCGGCATCCGGGTTTGCCGTGCACCCAGCGAAGAAGACGCGGCGCGTGGCGAGTTCAATGAAAAAGAAGACGTAGAGGCGACGCAGGAAGACCGTGTCGACGGTGAAGAAGTCGCAGGCGATGGCTGATCGAGCATGAGCCCGGAGGAACTCGCCCCAGCCTGCGTCTCCACGTCGTCCGGCGGGCGGGATCCGCTTGCTGCGCAGCATGCGGCGAATGGTGGAGGCCGAGGCCTGGTGGCCGAGCTTGTGCAGCTCGCCCTTGACGCGCAGGTAGCCCCACGCAGGATTCTCCAAAGCTAGCCGCAGAATGAGCTGTCGGAGCTCGGCGGGAATCGGCCGCCGGCCGAGGCGTCCCCGCCGTCCGAAGGCGGCCCACTTGCGCCGGACCAATTCCCGGTGCCAGCGAAGTACGGTCTCCGGAGAGACCAGTAGCGATCGCCACGGTAGTGCGGGCAGATTCCGGGTCAGGGCGGCGAGGATCAAGCGGTCGCCTGGCTCAAAGCGAGGCCGTCCCGCGGTGCGCTGGAGGACATTCAGCTGATGACGCAGGACGAGGATCTCGAGCTGACGGTCACGCTCCCGTTTGGTCAGGAGGATGTCCGAGAGCAGGCGCACGATGGCGTAGATGACGGAAAGCAGCATGTCCCCTCCTCGGGCGGCGTGAGTTCAGCGCGAGATCGTACCGGGTGCGAAGGCGCGAGAATGGGTCTACCATGAGCCCGCCCTTCCGGGTTGCTCGTAACCCCGACCTTGAAAGCCGCCTGCCCTACCTGATCTGGCTCCCTATCGACGGCGGCTTGGTGCTCAAAGCCAGGGAGACGTGGCCGCGGGCGACGCGCGACTTCTGCGCCCTGGACGGTACACCGTGGGATGAGAGCGGCGGGCTGGTGGACGAGGCTGATGTTCTGCTCTGTCGTCGGCGCGGCGCCGCCATCGACCTGGTCCTCGACCGCCCACAACGTGCCCGCTCCCAGTTCGTCTTCACCCAAGCGCGCGGTAGGCCCGCGGTGTGGTGGCAGACCCAGAAGACGGTGCAATCCGCCAACCCGGGAGCCCGCGTTCCGCGCGGGCGGGCCGCCGGTCCGCTGATCGTCGCCGTCGATGCCAGCGACAAGTACGGCTGGAAGTTCGCCAGCCGTCCAGTCACGACAGAGCGACGAGCTCTGGTCGGCGGCGACTATGGCGCGATGGTGGATGGCCGCGTGGTCGCCGTGGTCGAGCGAAAGACTCTTGAGAACCTCGCCACCTCGCTCTCGGATGGGACCCTGGCCTTTCAGCTGCAGCGCCTGGCGGAAGTGGGTCCGTCGGCGGTGGTCGTCGAGGGAGGCTACCCCGCCCTGTTCCGGACGCTGTCTAGCCGGGGGTCCTGGCTGGCAGAGATGCTAGGACGGCTGGCCGTGCGTTACCCGGAGGTTCCGATCGTGTTTGCCGGATCGCGGAAGTTCGCCGAGGAGTGGACATACCGCTTCTTCGGGGCTGCTGCCGGCGACGCCGACTGAACGCTTCGTCTGGACATCGCTGCATCTCTTGCGATTCCTCTGCGGCCGAGCGATCTCACGACGCGAGTTTTGAAACCCGACAGGCGCGTTAGAGACCGCTCGGATTGTCGCGGGTTCGACTCTGCGCAGCGGCGCAACTCTTTGGTTGTTCGGTCGCCGTTGGTTGTACCATGGCGACGGTTTGAAGATCGGGCGCAACGATCCCTGTCCGTGCGGAAGTGGCCTCAAATACAAGACGTGTCATCTCCGCAGTGCTGGGGAAGCTTCTGCTGACGACCGATTGTGGCAGGACGTACACCGATTGACCAATCGGCTGCCTGGTGTCCTGCTGCGATTTGCAACGAGCCGGTACGGTCCTGAGTTGGTCGATGAGGCGTGGGAAGAGTTCACGCTCTACGAAGAGCAAGCCTTCAATCCCGAATCCATTCATCTTCCGGTGTTCATTCCGTGGTTCCTCAATGAATGGGAGCCAGATCCGGCGGAGACGATCGTCCCTGCGGGCAGCATTGAAGCATTTCCGCTGGCGGTCGATTACTTGGCGCGCCGCGGCCGGTATGAGGATGAATTGACAAGGAGCTATCTCGAAGCTTCTCGAGCTTCGGTCTTCAGCTTTCTCGATGTCCTCGATGTTCGGCCGGGATCCAGATTGACAATGCGTGATGTGCTGACTGGCTGGGAGGGCGCCGTCGTCGAAAAGACCGCGTCGCAAATGGTACGTACCGGCGACATCCTATTCGCAAGAGTCGTCAGCCTCGACGGCCTGACGATCCTTGATGGTTGCGCGCCGATCGCGTTCCCGCCGGTGGAGAAAGCACCAATCATTGAGTTACGCAAGTTCGTGAGGAAGCGCAACTCGAAGATCACGGCCGGCGACCTCAGGGACTATCGCCTCGAGAGGCTCGAGGCGTACCACTCGATCGCCGACCGGCTGCTTGATCCTCCTAAGCCCGTGCTGCAAAATACCGACGGGGATCCGCTCGCATTCTGCCGGGTCAGCTATGAGGTCCCTTCGGCGCGTGCAGCGTTCGACGCGCTGCGAGACTTGAGTCTGGGTTCCACCGAGGCTGAGCTGCTGGCGGAGGCGAGCTTCGACCAGCGGGGGGAGCTGGAAACGGTCGAGATTCCCTGGCTCGGCATTGGACACGAAAAGTTGCCTTGGGAGTACACCGGCCTCGGTCAGATTCGGATCGAGGGCCGGCGCATGGTGGCCGAGGTCAATTCAGAGGCGAGAGCGGAGATGTTCCGAGCTATAGCCGATCGGAGGCTCCCTGACGGTAGCCGCTACCTATCGACGGTCGTCGAATCGGTCGATGCCGCTCTTGAGGCGTACCGAGAAGAGCACCCCGAGGGGCCTCCAGAGACCGATCTCGACAAGAATCCCGAGGCGCAGGCCGTACTCAAAGAGCATCTCCGCGCCCACTACCGGGCATGGCCGGACATGAGGCTTCCGGCGTTGAATGGGAAAACGCCGAGACAGGCGATGAGGACGCGCGACGGACGTGAGATGGTCGAGGCGTTGCTCCAGGATTTGGAGCAGAAACGCGGACAGATGCGCCTCGACAACGACGTTCTGTTGGAGCTTAAGACGACACTCGGAGTAGCAGTGCGTTAGGCGATCGAGAGCGGCCGGCGTTGATCGCGGCGTCTGTACCGATGACCGGACGCTCCATCCGATCGCCTCGCTGGTTACGAGCTCCGTAAGCCGACGCCCCCGGCCAAAAGGCGCGACCGCTTCCGTCGGTCAACTAGGAGGATGAATGAGGGCCGTAGTGTGCACTGGTACGGCCCGCCTGAAGTCCTCCGCGTATCGGAGGTGAAGGATCCCAGCCCGAAGCGCAACGAGATCGGATTCGCGTCTTGGCAACTGCAGCCGCGTCAAGCGATGGGTATGTCACGGGATTGAAGCTGCCGTCCGCGTTCCGCGTCATCACGCGCATGTAGCTATCTAAGCAGTATAATGACCGTATGGTTAGAAAAATGACCGCTACCGAGGCAAAAGCGAAAATTCTCGCCTTGCTCGACGACGTCGAAGCCGGAGACGAAGTCGAGATCACCAGGCACGGGCGGACGGTCGCGCGGTTGGTGCCAGCCAGCGGCCCGCTCGCTGTGAAGGGCAGCCTTGCAGGAATTGCCATGAGCGTCGCCTCCGACAAGGACCTATTCGCGACCGGCGCGACTTGGGAGTTGAGCTGAGCACCGTCCTGCTCGATAGCCATGTCCTCCATTGGTGGTCGGCCGAACCAGAGCGACTCAGCGCTCCGGCGGCCAAACTGTTGAGCGGAGCCGACGAACTGGCGGTCGCCGCAATCTCATGGTTCGAACTGGGCTGGCTGGCCGAGCACCAACGGATCAGGCTCGCGATACCAATCCGCTCCTGGCTTGAGCGGCTGGCCACCTTGGTACGGACCGCTCACATCACGCCGGCGATCGCCGCGACGGCGGTCTCGTTGCCATCATCCTTCCCGGGCGACCCGGCGGACAGACTGATCTACGCGACGGCGATTGAGCATGGATGGCAACTGGTTACCAAGGATCGCAGGCTGCGGTTACATCGGTATCCGCATCAGGTCGCTATCTGGTGAGACTGGGCGGCGAATAGACAAGCGCTCACTCAGCGAGGCGAAGCGGTCGCCAGCGGCTCGGATTCGGCCCGTTCGATAGCTTCCTTCTCAGCGTGAATTCCCTGCCGTTCGTAGCGCTTCCGGGTCCGGCTCCATCGCACCACCACGGCGGACAGCCGGCTCGCCTCTCTTGCACGACGAGTCACTCTGCTATCACCGGCTGGCAGAAACTCCAGATGGTTCAACCCTGCGCACACCAAGCAGATGGGCCCGGCGTCTTCCATGAGGAGGAAATCGCCGCTTCCTCTGCATCGTGAGCAGGTCCAGTCCTTTCGTGGCGAGATAACGACAAGATCTGGTGGTTTGCTCTGCCGCTCAGCGAGCCGTTCCCGCTTCCTCTCGGAGAGCTCTGGCGAAATCCAATGCGTGCGACTCTTGTCCGCTGGCGCTGAACCGGAGCGGCCGTCGATCGCGAGTGCGCGCGACGTAGCTTGTCTCGCTCGGCCTCAGGCCGCGACGCACGGCCCAACTTCGGAACAGGTGCATCGCGGTCGATAGCTTGTGCAAGTTGGCCGTCGCGCCACGCTCGAGATACGAGAGGCGGCCCTGACGCCACATGTCGACGTTCGAAGGGGGCAGCCAGCCGATCCCGACCAGGACGTCGATCGGGCTGACGTACTTCTCGTGCCGCAACGCTTCCTCCGCGGCCTTGACGACGCGGTGCTCCAGTCGCTTTAGGTTGTCGGGATGCATTCTGGCGGTGCGACCTCTTCATATGGAGAGTACTAGGACGAACCGCACCCTCTTTAGTCGAAGTCGGCCCTCGAACGACGCCTGCCGCCGTGCACCTGATCCGCCTCAAGACGAACAGTGACATCTCGTATCAGGAGTTCAGAGGCCAGCGATCGCTGAATGATGCAGCCCAGCGGGCGCTTCGGGATCGGCTTCACCACGTCCAGGCCGGCTTCGCGAAGAAGGCTGGCGACATCACGACAGGGCTGGCGATCCTCTCGAGCCTCGAGGTCATCTGGGACCGTTGTGAGAGCGAGGAACGACGTCGAGAATTCGCCGAGCTTTTGTTCACCCGCGTGACCGTCGACCGGCACTCGCGGGCCCGCGATTGGGCTCTTAATAATCCTTTTCAGGCGCTTTTTGAATACGCGCAGCCCGGTTCGAAACTTGTTCTGGATGGCGACCCCAACCGGACA
>CAZRMD010000037.1:0-19688 GCA_964601135.1 uncultured Actinomycetes bacterium
CCCACCAGCTCCAGCACCTGGTCCTCGACCCGATTTCCCGGCCCACCGGTTGGCCCAGTCGGTGAGATCGCCGTAATGTCCGGAGCCATCCGGCATGACAGCAATCATTTCGGGCCCGCCCTTCGTGATCGCCTGATCCAGCTTCCAGCGCAAGCCGAGCGCCGGCCAGTCGTCGATGCGGCCACCATCACCGTGCAGCAGGTAGAGGACCGGATATCGACGGTCGAGCGCCAGGCCATAGGACGGCGGCAGATAGATCTCATAGGACCGCGGCATGTTCATCGCCTGGCTGTAAAAACTTGCTGTAGCCACGCGACTATGTGCGGACGGCTCAGATACCTGACCAGGGATTAGCGTCAGGCTGACGGCCAGCAGTCCGGTCACTGCCGCGACCACGCTGGGCTTCAAGGCAAGCGTCGCTCGGGTGCCCACTGCTCTTAGCGATCATCTTGGGCGACGGTGGTTGGTAAATCCGTGGTGATCCCGCAACAGCATCGCCGCGGATATCTAATGCACCTCGTCCAGGCGGCGCGGTAAGCCGAGCGCCTCGCGCATCCCCTGACGAAAGGCGGTCGCGCCTGACTGCGCCGGATGGCGCACGTAGCTCGCATCCGGAAGCGCCGCGCAGGCGATGCGGCCAACGCCGATCACCTGGTCGGGCTGGATGATGGCGATCAGACGTTTGAGATACGCAGTACCGGCGGAGATCTCCTCGCGCGTCGGTCGCCGGTTGGATAGAGGCTGGTCGCGAAGATACGGATGGGTCGGCACAGTATTCCACAGGAGCACGCGCCGCTCGGCACCAAGTTCCTCGAGTACCCCGTGGACGATGGTCCCGGAAGGTTCCTTCCAGGGTCTTGGTCGGCGGCTCGAGCGGCGGTAGGGATCGCCCCAACGCAACAGGTCGAACTCGCTGGTGAAGGCGATGCCCGACCAGCGCATGCCCTGATAGCCGGCGGCCTCCCCGACCGCGACGACGTCGGCATCGTTTCGTTGGTCAAGGTAGTGGCGAAGGTTGGCCAGTCGAATGGCCGGCGCATCCGGCACATCATCCGGCCCAGCTTCACGGAATTGATTGAAGGTCGCACCGATCGTGGCCTGCGAGAGATCGGTTAGAAGTCTCCCGATTGAGGCGCCCTTGTTACGATCGGCCAATGGTCGTGACCGTGCTGGCGATTGGAGACATCATCGGTCGCCCTGGACGCGAAGCCGTGGCGCGCCTCGTACCGCAGCTCCGTCGGGAGCTTGGCATCGACCTAGTCGTCGCCAACGGCGAGAATGCGGCCGGCGGCTTCGGCCTGACACCGAAGGTCGCGGATGACCTGTTCAACCTGGGCATTGATGTCCTGACATCCGGCAATCACATTTGGGATCAACGCGAGATGATGACGGGCTTCGACCACCGGCCGATCCTCCGTCCTCATAACTATCCCGCGGGAGCGCCGGGCAAGGGCTGGTTCTGCCACGACCTCGGCGAGAAGGGCCAGGTGCTGATCGGCAATGTCCAGGGTCAACTCTTCATGCCGCCGATCGACTCGCCCTTCACGGCCGCGGATGAGGTGCTCCGCCAGGCGGGGGGCGCCAAGGTGCGGATCGTTGACATCCACGCCGAGGCCACCTCGGAGAAGATCGCCATGGGCTGGTATCTGGATGGCCGGGCGAGCTTCGTCTTCGGGACCCACACGCATGTTCCCACCGCTGACGCCCGCCTGTTCCCCGGCGGAACGGCATTCGTCTCGGATCTCGGCATGGTCGGTCCCAAAGAATCGGTGATTGGAATGGATCGCGAGGCGAGCTTGCAACGCTTCCTGACTGGGGTCCCGTACCGGTTCAAAGTCGCCGATGGGCCGGTTCAGTTCAACTCCGTGCTGGCCCGGATCGATGCCCTTTCGGGCAAGGCTGAGGCCGTTGAGCGGATCGATCGGGAACTCGAGGGCCCTTTAGGCGCTTGACGACCCCTTGAGTTGGGGTTAAGGTGTCGGGGGGCAATCAGACGTTCGATCTCGCATCCTCCGTAGAATAAATGGACACTCTGGAAACAACACCGCCATCGAACGGCTCGACAGGGGAGAAGACGTTATCAGCCAGCCCGGCGGCTGGTGTTCCCCGAACGACGCGCAACGCCATTGAGATCCTGAAGGTCTCGGCGACTTCCAAGCCAGTGGCCGTTGCCGGCGCGATCGCGGGCGTCGTCCGCAGCCAGACCCGGGTCGAGGTCCAGGCCATCGGCGCGGGCGCCATCAATCAGGCGGTCAAGGCGATCGCCATCTCGCGAGGCTACGTGGCCGCGGGCGGCATCGACCTCGTCTGCATCCCATCCTTTATCGATATCTCGATCGACGGCGAGGAGCGAACAGGGATCCGGCTGCTGGTCGAATCGCGCTAAACTCGCTCGATGCCGGAGTCGACCGCCCCACCCAGGCTACGTGTTCCGGGCGCACCGTTAACCTTCCAGCCGCATAGTTTTGCGCGGCCGCGAGCCCACGGCCGAAAGCGCCCGCCCTCCGGCCAGCGCTTCCACCTGTGGATAAGTGGCTGCCAGATGAATGAGTCCGACGCCGATTACCTTACCCAGGGCCTGACCGCTGCCGGCTTCAGCGCCGTGGCGGACCTCGACGAGGCCGACATCGCCATCCTGGTGACCTGCAGCGTGCGGCAGAACGCGGAGCAGAAGGCCTATGGCCGATTCCGCGAGCTGAAGGGGTGGAAGCGGGCACGTCCCGGACGCGCCATCGCCATCACCGGCTGCATGGCGAACCGAGAAAAGGATCGGCTGTTCGAGCGGCTGCCCGACCTGGACTATCGCTTCGACATGCGCGAGTACGAGGCCTTCATCCAGGACCTGCAGGGCGAGTACGAGACAGACCCGGCGCAAACTGGCGGCGCCGTGCTGCAGCATGGGCTGACTGCCTACGTGCCGGCAATCTTCGGTTGCAATGAGGTGTGCAGCTTTTGCATCGTGCCGTTCGTCCGCGGGACCGAGCGCAGCCGGCCAGCGAGCGACGTCGTCGATGACGTTCGCCGGTTTGCGCGGCAGGGCGTCCGCGAGGTCACCCTGCTGGGGCAGACGATCAACTCCTACCGCGATCCCGAGAGCGGAGCCCGCCTCGCCGATCTGCTCGAGGCGGTGGAGCGAGTCCCGGGAATCTGGCGGGTCCGGTTCCTCACGTCCCATCCCCGACACGTTCACGACGATTTGCTGCTCGCCATTCGCGACCTTCCTCGGGTATGCGAGCACCTGCACCTACCGTTTCAGTCTGGCGATGACGCGATCCTGAAGCAGATGCGACGGCGCTACACGAGCGAGGAATATCGCGGCATCATCGCCCACGCCCGGTCGGTGATTCCTGACCTCTCGGTCTCGACCGACGTGATCGTCGGGTATCCGGGGGAGAGCGAGGCGCAGTTCGGCGCGACGCTCGACCTGCTCGAGGACATCAAGTTCGACGTCGTGCACATCCAGGGGTTCTCACCTCGACCACGAACGATCGCCGCCCGGCAACCAGACGACGTGTCACCGCAGGAGAAGAAGCGCCGCATCAATATCCTGCTCGAGGTCCAGCGACGCATCGCCGAAGAGGCCAATCGCCGCTGGATCGGCCAGACGGTCGACGTCCTGGTGGAGCGTGCCGAGGATGGCGCGGTCAGCGGCCGGAGCCGTCAGAACAAGGTCGTCATCGGGAACGCGCCGCTCGGAGCGGAGGTCGGCACGGTGCGCCGCGTCTTGATCGAACAGGCCTCGGCCTGGCAGTTGAAGGGCTCGGTGCTCAACTAGGCGACAGCGCTGAAGCCCAGCCCCGTCCTCGAACAGTACCTGCGCATCAAACGCGAACATCCGGACGCCATCCTTCTCTTCCGCCTGGGGGACTTCTACGAGACATTCGGGGAAGATGCGGAGCGCGTGGCACCCGTCCTGGGTATCACCCTCACGTCGCGCGAACTGGGCAAAGGCCAGCGCCTCCCGCTCGCTGGCGTGCCCTATCACGCCTACGAGAGCTACGTCGCCAAACTGCTCAGGGCTGGCTATCGCGTCGCGCTGTGCGACCAGGTCGAGGATCCCACGACGTCGCGTGGGCTGGTGCGGCGCGAGGTCGTGCGGGTGCTTACTCCGGGCATGTTGGTCGAGGAAGCGTACCTGCAGGGCGGGGCAAACTACACCGTGGCCGTCTGCCTGCGGGCGCACTACCACGGGCTGGCGGCGCTCGACTGTTCGACCGGCGAGCTCGCCCTCGCCCGGGTCGATCCAACCGACGACGCGCTGCGCGATGAGCTCGCTCGCCTGCAGCCTGCTGAGCTGGTTGCTTCGGAAAATGACCGAGCTCGGCTCGCGCCGCTGATCGGCCTGACGCCAGTCACGTGGGTCAGTCCCATCGACTTCGATGCCCGCGGGGCCGTCGATCGCTTGCTGACGCTGCTGGGGATCGAGACGTTGGCCGCCTTCGGTTGCGACGAGTGGCCGGAGGCGCTGGCCGCCGCCAACGCGGTGCTCGGCTACGCGGAGCGGTCTCACCTCCGCCTGGAGCCCGGTCTGCTCCGTCTCCATGCCAAGCATCCGCAGGCGTTCATGCACCTCGACCCGGCCACCCGGCGCAGCCTGGGGCTGATGCCGGGCGACGCCTCTGAGGCTGATAACCTCGTCGCCTTCATCGTCCGCGAGGCGGTCACCTCGATGGGTGCCCGCGAGCTTCGCCGCTGGCTCGACCAGCCGCTTCGCAGCCGCGAGCCGCTCGAAGAACGACAGCGTCGCGTTGGCGCGCTCGTTGATGATCCCATGGGTCGCGGCCGGCTGCAGACCGAGCTGCGCGGCCTGCCGGACCTGGAACGGATCACCACGCGCATCGGCCAGGGGCGGGCGACGCCGCGCGACCTGCAGGCCCTGCGCAAAGCGCTGTCGACGTTGCCGGCGATCCGCCAGCTGGCCGCTCGATGGCCGGAGCTCGACGTGCCGCCGCCAACCTCTCGGCTGCGTGAGATGAAGGATGCGCTCGATCGGTCGCTGCTCGACGATGTTCCCGCCACCCTAAAAGACGGTGGTGTCTTCCGGGCTGGTTTTGATACCGAGCTCGACAGTATCCGCGATGGGTCACGTGCCGCCCGTGACTGGATCGCCGGCCTCGAGCAGACCGAACGGCAGCGGACCGGGATTCGATCCTTGCGCGTCGGCTTCAACCAGGTGTTCGGCTATTACCTGGAGGTCAGCCACGCCAACCGGGAGCCCATTCCCGAGGACTACGTGCGCAAACAGACTCTGGTCAATGGCGAACGCTACATCACGCCGGAGCTGAAGGAGAAGGAAAGCCTCGTCCTCAACGCCAAAAGCGCGATGCTGGCGCGCGAGCTCGTGCTCTTCGGCAACCTCTGCCGGGAGATCGCCGCGGCCGGCAGCGAACTCCTCGAGGCCGCCGCCTGGCTCGGTCACCTGGACGGGGTCGCGGCACTCGCAACCATCGCCGCTCGTCATCGCTGGGTCAGACCAAGCTTGCGCGATGAGCCGGGCATCGAGATTGCTGCCGGCCGGCATCCCCTGGTGGAGGCGGCGCTCGGACCGGGGCGGTTCGTGCCCAACGATGTTCGTCTCAGTCCCGATTGCACGATCGTCCTGCTCAGCGGGCCAAACATGGCCGGCAAATCAACCTATCTGCGGCAAACCGGCATCATCGTCCTCCTGGCGCAGGTGGGCAGCTACGTCCCGGCGGAACACGCCGTCATCGGGTTATGCGATCGCATCTTCACCCGGGTTGGCGCCCATGACGAGCTGGCGCGAGGCCTCTCCACCTTCATGGTGGAGATGCTGGAGACGGCGCACATCCTGGCACACGCAACGACGCGCAGCCTCGTCATCTTCGACGAGGTGGGGCGCGGGACCAGCACCTACGACGGCGTCAGCATCGCCCAGGCGATCCTCGAGTATCTCCACGATGCCCCCCAGCTGCATGCCTTGACCTTGTTTGCGACGCATTACCACGAGCTCACCGCGCTCGCCCAGCGCCTGCCACGGCTGCGCAATTTTCGGATGGAGGTGCGGGAGGAAGGCGAGCGCGTGATCTTCCTGCATCAGGTGGTGGAGGGCGGCGCCGACCGCAGCTACGGCATCCATGTTGCTGAGCTCGCTGGCCTTCCACGCCAGGTCGTTGTTCGAGCCCGCCAGGTCCTCGGCGATCTCGAGGGCCAGCGCCCCCTCGAGCGACCCGAAGCCAGCGCGCAGCTGAGTCTTCCTCTCGAGCACCCCGTTGTCGCCGAGCTCAAACAGCTGGACCTGGAGCGTCTCTCACCGCGCGAGGCGCTGGAAAAACTCTATGCGTGGCAGGGAGAGCATGCCGCACCCTGAGGCCGAGACGGCCGCCACCCGGATCTGGAGATGCTGGAGACGGCGCACATCCTGGCACACGCAACGACGCGCAGCCTCGTCATCTTCGACGAGGTGGGGCGCGGGACCAGCACCTACGACGGCGTCAGCATCGCCCAGGCGATCCTCGAGTATCTCCACGATGCCCCCCAGCTGCATGCCTTGACCTTGTTTGCGACGCATTACCACGAGCTCACCGCGCTCGCCCAGCGCCTGCCACGGCTGCGCAATTTTCGGATGGAGGTGCGGGAGGAAGGCGAGCGCGTGATCTTCCTGCATCAGGTGGTGGAGGGCGGCGCCGACCGCAGCTACGGCATCCATGTTGCTGAGCTCGCTGGCCTTCCACGCCAGGTCGTTGTTCGAGCCCGCCAGGTCCTCGGCGATCTCGAGGGCCAGCGCCCCCTCGAGCGACCCGAAGCCAGCGCGCAGCTGAGTCTTCCTCTCGAGCACCCCGTTGTCGCCGAGCTCAAACAGCTGGACCTGGAGCGTCTCTCACCGCGCGAGGCGCTGGAAAAACTCTATGCGTGGCAGGGAGAGCATGCCGCACCCTGAGGCCGAGACGGCCGCCACCCGGATCGCGGTGCTGCCGGCTGAGGTCGCCAATGGGATCGCGGCCGGTGAGGTCGTCGACCGGCCGGCTGCGGTCGTCAAGGAGCTGCTTGAAAACTCGATCGACGCCGGAGCGAGCAAGATCGACATCCGCATCGATGCCGCCGGCCAGGAACGCATCGAGGTCATCGACGACGGAATCGGAATGTTGCCGGCCGATCTGCGCCTCGCCTTTCACCGCCACGCCACCAGCAAGCTGCGCTCGCTCGAGGATCTCGCCAGCCTGCACACCCTCGGCTTTCGCGGCGAGGCGCTCGCCAGCATCGCGGCGGTGGCCCGCGTCGAAGCCAGCAGCCGGAGTCGCGATGGGGGAGAAGGGTACCGCATGGTCGTCGAGGCCGGCATCACGATCGTGGCCCGCTCCACCGGCTGTCCACCTGGAACCCGCATCAGCGTCAGCCGCCTGTTCTTCAACACACCGGCCAGGCTGAAATTCCTCAGGCAACCGGGGACCGAGACCGCCGTGATGGCGCGGCTCGTCGCAGAGCTGGCGCTGGCCAATCCGTCGGTGGCGTTCAGCCTCGAGGTCGACAGCCGGCGGGTCCTGGAAACGCCCGGGACCGGGGATTTGCGCGCGACCTTCGCGGCTATCTATGACCCGGAGACGGCGGAGGCCATGCTCGCGATCGACGAGCCAAGCGTGCGCGGCTTGCTCAGCCCGCCGGCCCTGCATCGCGGCACCCGCGACCACATCGTCATCCTCGTCAACGGCCGGCGCATCCACCATCGCAACCTGGCGTTCGCGGTCGAGCAGTCATACCGAGGGTTACGCGAGCCGGATCGGTTTCCGCTCGCCGTGTTGAACCTGGTCATCGATCCTCTCGAGGTCGATGTCAACGTGCACCCAACCAAGCGCGAGGTGCGCTTCCGCAACGAGGGCGCGATGTTCGCGACGCTCGAGCGCGCCTGCTACCGGGCGCTGCGCGGGAGTCCCATCTACGAGCTACAGGCCGCGGACCACAGTCCCGTGCTCGAGCTGCGCGAAACCGCGATCCTGTCCGGCCCCCACCCTGCCCTCTCCGAGAGGGGGAGGGAACTCGAGTCCGTCGAGCGTAGCCCTGAGCCGACCGGCCCGCGGCTCCCGCCGCTCACCTACGTGGGGCAGCTGCTGCAGGGCTACCTGCTGGCGGAGGCGCCAGATGCCGTCGTCCTGGTTGACCAGCATGCCGCCCATGAACGCATCCTGTTCGATCGCATCCTGGGCCGGCTGCAGGAGCGCCAGCCATCGAGCCAGCTGATCCTGGTTCCCCACGTGCTCGACCTCACCCCGCCGCAGATGACGGCTTTTCGGCAGCAGGAGGCCTGGCTGAGAAGGGTCGGCTTTGAGGCGGAGCTTTTCGGGCCGCACACGATTCGTCTCTTGGCGGCGCCCAGCGACATGCCCGAGTCGCGGGCGAACCGCGTCCTCGAGCTGCTCCTCGCCGATTTCGCCGGCGACCGCACGCCCGACCGCCGGCTGCACGAGACCGCCGCGCTGCTGGCCTGCCACAGCGCCGTCCGGTTCGGCGACCGGATGGAGCCGGCGGCTGCCAGACAACTGCTGAGCTCGCTGGCGATGACGGATGAACCGATCAGCTGCCCGCACGGGCGCCCGACCACGCTGATTTTGGCCGACGAGCACTTGAGGCGATTGTTCAAACGTCCTTAGGCGGGCAACGTGTCGTCGCCATCGTCGGGCCGACGGCAAGCGGAAAGACGGCGCTCGCGATCGCGGTGGCCCAGCGGTTCAATGGGGAACTCATCTCGGTCGATTCGCGCCAGGTCTACCGCTACTGCGATATCGGAACCAACAAGCCGACGGCGGAGGAGCTGGGGGGTGTCCGGTTGCATCTCGTCGATGTCGTCGACCCCGGCACGCCCTTTACGGTGGCCGATTACCAGCGCCTGGCATTGGCCGCGGTGGCGGACATTGCCGCCCGTGGTCACCTACCCGTGCTGCAGGGTGGGACCGGCCTCTATCTGCGGGCGCTGCTCGAGGGATGGAACCTCGCCGATGCGCCGCCCGATCCACAGCTGCGGGCAACCCTCGAGCTTCGGCTGGAGCAGGAGGGGCCCGATGCGCTCGACGCCGAGCTTCGGCGCATCGACCCAGCCGCGGCTGATGTGGCGCAGCGCAATCCTCGGCGAATGATCCGGGCGCTCGAAATCCACGCGGTCACCGGGCGTCCGCCCAGCGCGGCGCGCGCCGCAGATCCACCGCCGTGGTCGACGAGCGTCGTGGGTCTCGATGTCCCGCTGCCGGAACTGGACCACCGCATCGAGGACCGGGTGTTGCGCATGATCGAGGCCGGCTGGGTCGACGAGGTGGACCGACTCCGGCGCGATTTTCCGGCAGCCGATCTGCGCCGGCTCGGGCATGGCTACCCCGAGCTGGCGGCCTATCTCGCCGGACAGCTGTCCCTGGAAGAGGCGCGGACGTCGACCGTCCGGCAGGTGCGCCAGTATGCCCGCCGCCAGTTGACCTGGTTTCGCGCCGACCGGCGCGTGCAATGGAGCGTGCCCGATCGGGACCTGGTTATGGGCCGGCTGGCCGCGGCTATGATGGAGGCGGAAACCAGTTGATTCAGAACTCCAACGGCAGGCGCGAGCGCGCCTACCTCATGTCCCTGGATTACGAGGACCAGGGGCTGGCTGCCATCGAAGAGCAGATGCTCGAGCTGAGCGAACTTGCCAGGACTGCGGGCGTCGTCGTCGTGGGCACGGACATCCAGCGGCGGGAGAAGCCGGATCCTGCCCTCTTCATCGGCAAGGGGAAGGCGGATCGGCTGCACGAGCTGAAGCACGAGGCCGACTTCGACCTGCTGATCTTCAACGAGGAACTGTCGCCCCGCCAGCAGCGCAACCTCGAACGCAAGCTCGACGTCAAGGTCATCGACCGCACCGAGTTGATCCTCGACATCTTCGCCCAGCGAGCCCGGACCAAGGAAGGCCGGCTGCAGGTCGAGGCAGCGCAGCTGCATCATCTATTACCACGCCTGCAGGGGGGCCGCGACCTGTCGCGGTTGGGCGGTGGCATCGGGACCCGCGGTCCTGGTGAGCAAAAGCTGGAGAGCGATCGCCAGCGCATCCGCCATCGGATCCGCGAGCTCGACCGCGACATCAAGGAGATTCGCAAGCAGCGGGCCATGCGCCGCCATGGGCGCCGGCGGGTGGACTACCCGGTGGTGGCGATCGTCGGCTATACGAACAGCGGCAAATCGACGCTGTTGCACGCGCTGACCCAGGCGCGGGTCCAGATGGAGGATGCGCTGTTCGTGACCCTCGATCCCACCACGCGATTGGTGCGGTTGCCGAATCGCCGCGAGGTGCTCTTCACCGATACCGTCGGCTTCATCCAGAAACTTCCAACCGACCTGGTGGCGGCGTTCAAGGCGACGCTCGAAGAAGTGCAGGAGGCGGATCTCCTGTTGCATGTGCTGGACGCGACCCGCTACAACGGACGGGACCAGATGGAGGCCGTGCACGAGACCTTGCAGGATCTCGATGCCCTCGACAAGCCGAAAGTCCTGGCGCTCAACAAGATCGATGAGCTTAGCCCCGGCCAGGTGGAGATGCTGCTGGCGGAAGACTGGTCGCCCTACCGCGCCGTCGTGCCGATTTCCGCCCTGCGGAAGCTGGGTCTCGAGCAACTGGGGAATGCGATTGCGACGACGTTACCGGGTGACCTGGTGCCGATCGAGGTGCTGCTGCCGTACAGCGAAAACGCCCGCCAGGCCGAATTTCACGCCCATGGCAACGTCGAGGCGGTGGATTATCGCGCCGACGGCGTCGCAATGCGCGGCGCCCTGCCGCGGCGGCTGCTGCCGCGCTTCGATCCCTTTAAGACGGCCAGCCCGAACGGAGCCTAGCGGAGGAGCCGGACCAGCGCGACCACCTGGCCTTCCAGGACGGCGTTCGTCGCGTAGATCGGCTCGTAGGCCTCGTTTTCCGGTTGCAGCCGGACCCGATTCGCCTCCCGGAACAGCCGCTTGACGGTGGCCGTTGGCTCATTGGTCTGCTCATCCTCGAGCCGGGCCACGACGATGCTGCCGTTGGGCGCATCCTTTCCTGGCCGGACGACCACGTAGTCACCCTGGAGGATGCCGACGTCTTTCATGCTGTCGCCGTGGACTTCGAGGGCAAAGGCGTTATCGGTGCCGATCAGCTCCTGGCTCAAGACCAGGTGATCCTCGATGTTTTCTTCCGCCAGGATCGGCTGGCCCGCCGCCACCCGGCCGATCAGCGGCACGGCCACGACTTTGCTGAGTTTGGCCTGGACTTCGTCGATGTCGACGACTTCGATGGTGCGCGACTTGGTGGGGTCACGACGGATGTAGCCCTTGCGCTCCAGGGTATTGAGGTGGTTCTGCACCGTCGAACTCGATGAGAGTCCGACCGCCTCGCCGATTTCCCGCACGGTCGGCGGATAACTGCGGATTTTCTGGCGAAACCGCAGGTACTCCAGGATTTCCCGCTGCCGGCTGGTCAACGGCTCAGGCATGTCGTCCCCTCCCTTTTGCGCCGATGTCGTCGTCGGCCAAGAGCCGATCATCTCGCACCCTGCGCCGCTTTTCGAGGCGCGATTGGGGAGGGGAGAGGAGGGGTTCTCAGCGCGCGATTAGGGCATCGTAGCACAGTGATTTCGCGTTGGACACCGGCCCCGAATGACTGGCTGGTTGGGGTGCACCGGGGCTCAGTCGGATGCAAAGTGGGGGCATCGTAGCACATCCGTTCGTCCAAGGCAAACACTTGTTCGCGCAAGGCATTGACGCGAACAAGCGTTCGTGCTAGGCTATCAAACGAACGCATGTTCGTGCAGGACGGCGCCCGAAACGTATTCCCGCGACCCCGCCGGCGGCGTGGCTGGGGTCGGATCGTCCTCCTGGCCGGCGTCCTGATCCTGGCGGGCAGCCGGCTGGCGTACGGCAGCGGCCCGCAGCCGGTGCAGCTGGTCGTGGTCGGCCCGGGGGACACGCTGTGGAGCATCGCCGCCAGCCATTACCACGGCGATCCCCGCCCGCAGGTCGACGCGATCGTATCCCTCAACCACCTGCGCTCACCGCTGCTCGCGCCCGGCCAGACGTTGCAGATTCCGCGGGACTAGCGCCTCGCCGGCACCACTACCATGAGCGCATCGCTCGTCAGCCTCGCCTCCCTGGTCAATGCCTTTAACCCGGTGACGCCGCAGCTGCGGCTGGCCGCGATCATCGTCAACCGTGACCAGCTCCTGCTGGTCGAGCACCGCAAACGCGGGCAGCGTTACTGGGTGCTGCCGGGTGGCCGGCTCGAGGGTAACGAGACCCTCGAGGCGGCCCTGCGCCGCGAGGTCCGCGAGGAGCTCGGGCTATCGATCACGGTCCGGCAGCTGGTCATCGTGTGCGAGACGCTGGCCCCGGACCGGCATGTCGTCAACCTGATTTTTCACGCCGAGATGGGGGAGGGAGCGGAGCCTCGGCTGGATCCCAACGACCCCGTGCTTGCTGGCTGGCAATGGGTGGCGGTCAACCGTCTCCCCCGGATGGATTTCCGTCCGCCCATTGCCGATTCGATTCGCGCCGTCGTCGCCGAACACTTTGCCGGCCCCGTGCGGCTGCTCGGGGATACTTGGCAACCTGAGTCTCGTTGATAAATTCTTGGTTGTACCTTCACGTCGCTGAGGCACCAGCTGCCTACGAGCTGGCTCAACAAAGGCGTGAACGAGATCGCCAGTTCCTTTCGGTCCCGGCAAATCGTCAGAAGACACGTGAGCGTCAACGCCGCTACTACCACCGACACCGCGACGTCTACCTGGACAAGATACGCAAGATCAACTACAACCTGCCGCCCCAGACGTACCAAGCGATGCTCCAGTCCCAAGGCGGCCTTTGCGCGATCTGTCGCGGTACGTCAACGAGTTTCCGAAACGGGCGTCCCAAGCAATTGTCGGTTGACCACGACCATTCGACAGGCCGAATTCGAGGACTCCTCTGCAACGACTGGAATGCGGGGCTAGGCTACTTTAGGAATACCCCAGCCTTTCTGGAGGCTGCCGCGGAGTACCTCACAGCTGCAATTTCGCTGCCGGGCCCGAATTTGGTCCCGGTCCGTGCGGGGAAGCTCAAGAGCGAATGTCCAGGGGAGGGTGCCCAGATGTGCCTCCCCTCGATCGAGCTCTAGGTTCAATAATCGGAGTTTTTACGACGTAGACAGGTGCGAACGATCCAAAGGGAGGCATAAGCTCCCGACGCCCAGCCGCGTCCTGCTTCCTCTTAGAGATGCGCCTGGATGACTTTGGCCAGACTGGGCCCGACATCGGGCATCGCCGACGTCGTGAAGATAATTGCGACCAGCAGCACCATCAAGACCGTGGCGATCCGGGCGCTGACGCTGCGCTCGAGTTGGTCGCGGTCCTCGATGTCGGCGACCGGCGTGCCGGTCTGCACCAACTGGCGCATGCTGGTGACCAGCCCGTCGGTGTTGCTCGCGTGACGAACCGTCTGACTCACTTCGCCTCCATCCAGGCCGAATTTGCGACGGTCGACTTGAGGCCGGCGGCGAACAGCAGGCCCAGCCGCTCGGCCAGCAGCTGGACGACCAGGAGCTCGCCGGCGGAGTAGGTGCGGGGCAGCCGCCGGCCCAGCTGCAGGGTGCCGATTTCGCCGGCGCAGGTCAACGGCGCGACGGCCACCTGGCGCAGGCCCGCCGGCACCATGAACAGATCTTCCGGGCGGCGCCCGGTCATCGGCTCGCGCAGCGGACGACCCTGCAGCAGCGCATCAGCGGTCCGACTGCCCGCCAGCGGCAACCGATCGGGCGCATGCCCATCCAGCGGATCGCTATCAGCCACGACCAGCTCGACGGTGTCGCCATCGACCCATTCGAGATGGAGACTTTCGGACCGGAGCGTGTCGGCCATCGCCGGCAGGATCGCGGCCAGGGCCGCCGCCTGGTCGCCCGCGTGACGGGCCGCCAGACCGGCGAGACGATTGGCCTGTTCCATTGCCTCGGTGCGCTGCCGCTCCTCATCGAGGCTTTGCAACCGGAGTAAGGTGGCCCCCATCTCTTCGGCCACCTGGCGGGCGAGCACGCGGGTCGCGGCATCGAACTGGCGGCGGCGGCCGGCGATCGTGATCAGGCCGTTGATCTGGCCATCGCCAACGGTTGGCTGCAGCAGGGTGCAGTCACCGACGCTGGTGCCGGGCAGCGGCCCGTTGATCAGCACCGATTCGACGGGATCGGCCGGCAGGCTCGGGCTGAAGGTGAAGACCGGCAGCTCGCCCTCCGGCAAGCCGGCCCAGCGCATCGCCCGAAACTCGTCGCCCGGCGCCTGCTTGGCCCAGAAGGCCCAGGCGCAGTTCGTCCCCAGGGTGGGAGCGTGCGTGGCGAGCCGGGTAAAGAGCGCCTCCTCGTCGCGGACGCGAGCCAGGCTGGAGGTGAGGCGGGCCACGGCGCCCTGCCGCTGGATGGCGCCCTCGGCGGTGGCCGACATGGTCGTCAGCTGGACGACGAGCAGCATCGTCATGACAACGGTGAAGGTGTCGAGCAGGATCGTCAGCGGCGTGACGTGGCCGGCAATTTCGAAGGGCAGCAGCATGAGGAGGCCGACCAGCAGGACCCGGACGTCCGGGAAGCGCGAGGCCAAGCGCAATGCGGCGAAGAACAGCAGGACATGCGCGTAGCCAACGTAGGCAGTCGAGAGCGCGCCCAGGCCGAGGACGACGGCGACGTCCGCTGCCCCCAGCAGGAACCGACGTCCCGGCACCGGTCGCCGGATCCGGGCCAGCTCGGCGTAGAGATACAGGTAGGCGACCGCCGAGAGTCCGGCGCTGTAGCGGACCGGGAGCGGGATGCTCGGCTGGGCGACGACCGCAGCCGCCACGGTAAAGACCGCCACCCAGAGCGCGAGCGTAAAGATGAAGTCTCCGCGCAAGAGGCCCGGCAGGACGATCTGCCAGCGGCGCCACTCATCGGCCAGCGCCAGGACCGTCCAGCGCACGGTCTGCTGCCAGCTGTCCGACGGCCGCTGCCATTCCGCCGTCAAGTGCTGCCAGGCGGATGGGCGCGAGCGCTTGCCTTTGAGGCGCGCGAACTCGGTTTCGCTCAGGGGCTGGGCGTCCACCATGTCACAGTCTGTCGCTGGAAGGCTGCGATCCGGTCCAAGACCTCGCCACAATTTGTAGCGAACCAGACGAGGAACCTTACAAATGGTGTAACGGTGAATTGGCGGAGACGGTGGCCGCCGACACCTCCTATCCTTTTGGCGTGCCCCTCTCCCCTCTTCGCCGTGCCTGGTCCTCCATTCCGCTGCAGTCGCGGGTTCCCGGTGTTGAACCAGAGACCTTGCGCCGCTGGTTGATCGACCTGCCTCCACCGCCTGGTTACGGCGTCCGCGCCCGTCCGCTGCGCTACCGCCGGGCGCCGCACCTGGCCGCCTTCTGCTGGTATGAGGATCGCCTGATCGAGCTCCAGGTCCCCGAGCCATTCAGAACCTGGGACGAGCGCGTCTACTACCGCGCCCGCCGGCGGCCCGGGAAACTGCTTCGCTTCCAGTGGTTCAGCCGATCCGTCCGCTTTCGAACCCGGCGCGAGGTGTTGCGCTTTCTCTACTGCCACGAGTTCTATCACTGGTATCTGCGCGAGGTTCGGGGTGGGAAGGCCGCGGCCGAGACCGCCTGCGATCGGTTCGCGCTGGCGCATTTCCGGGCCCGCCATGCCGGTCTCGACTGGACCGCGATCCTGTCCGGTTATGACCCAAATCGCCGGCCGCTGAAGCGCGCCGCCTGAGCCTCGTTACGCAGATTCGCGCAACCAAGTTATACTGACACGCGTAATGCCAGCCCGCGTAACCAGAGCGCCGGCGGCGAATCCCTTTCGCTTCGGCCGGATCGTCTCCGGCCCGGCTTTTACCGACCGGGAGGCCGACCTGCTGGTGCTGCAGCGCGAGCTGCGCGGCGGCCAGAACGTCCTGATCGAGGCGCCCCGCCGCTTTGGCAAGACCTCGCTGATCCTCGAGGTCAAGCGTCGCCTCGAAGCCGATGGGATTCCGGTCGCCTATCTCGACTGCATGCTCGTGCCGTCGCGAGCCCGACTCGCGGATCGGCTGGCCTCCGCCTATCTCGACGCGTTTCGCAGCCCGGCCCAGCGGGCCGAGGACTGGGTGCGGCAGCACCTGAAGGCGGTCCGGATCCGACCCACGCTGACCATCGATGACCACGGACACACGCAGATCTCGTTCGAAGCCGGCAGCGCCGGCGCGCCTAACCTCGACGCGCTGCTCGAGCAGCTCTTTCAGGAACCCGAGACCATTGCCCGATCCGGGAAGAAAAAGCGGCTGGTCGTCATCCTCGACGAATTTCAAGACTTGATGGAACTCGGTCCGGCGCTGCTCCGTCAGCTGCGGGCGGTGATCCAGCATCAGCAGCACGTCAGTTACGCGCTGCTGGGCTCGCGCCAGGCGTTGCTCCACAAGGCGGTGCACGATCGCAGCGCGCCGCTGCTGAAGATGGCCCGTCCCTATCCGCTGGGACCATTGCCCCGCGACGAATTTGCCACCTTCCTGATGGCACGGTTCCGATCCAGCGGGCGGCCGGTGCCGAAAGATGCCGTCTACGCGCTGCTCGACTTCACCCGCGCGCATCCGAACGACACCCAGGAAGCCGCCCACTTCCTCTGGGAGGTCGCGCTCCTTCCGCTCTCCAGCCAGGAGCTGGTCTCTACCGCCATCGACCGGGTGCTCGACGCGGAGGCCGCGCAGATGACCGTGCTGTGGCACGACTCCGCGCCGGCGCAGCGCAACCTGCTCGTCGCGCTGGTGGAATGGGGCGGACGCAACATCTATAGCGAGGAGTACCGGCGCCACGCCAACCTCGGGCCGGCGACGACGGTGCAGCGCGCCATCCAGACGCTGGTGGAGCGCGAGCTGGTGGAGCTCGACCCGCGCGGCGGCTACGCCATCAAGGAACGCTTCTTCGAGGAGTGGATCCGCCGCCGGATCGTCCGCGGCGAGCGCTAAACCTTTTCGGCCGGCCGCTCGTCGAGGATCGACTGGATCTCGGCCTTGGCCCGACCGATCACGTCGCGGATGCGGCGCTGCTGTTCCGGATCCGGCCACCGGCGTCGCGCTTCGCTGGCAAAGGAACGGGTCAGGTCCCGCAGATCCTCGCGGAGGTCGTGCATGACGCGGTGGGCGTGCGGGCCCCACTCGTTGCCCCAGCGCTCGCGCACCCGGCTGAAGACCTCGTCCACCTGCGGTTGCCGCTCGTTGAGGAAGTTGCGACCCGCATCGGTGATGGTGTAGACCTTTCGTCCCTCCTGCTGGTCGGCGCTGACGTAACCCATGTCCTCGAGCATCTGCAGCGTCGGATACACCGCGCCCGGACTGGGGCTGTAGAAGCCGCCGAATCGCTCCTCGAGCGCCCGCATCAGCTCGTAACCGTGGGCGGGCTTGTCCTTGAGCTGCTCGAGAATGACGTACTTGAGATCCCCGCGCTCGAACACCTGGCGACCGAAACGACGAAAATCACGCGACCACATACCCGAGAAACCGCCTCCTTTCGCGTAACTATCACGATATATCGCGATATTACTGCTCAGCGCTTGGGAGTGTCAAGTCGTATTCGGAAGCCCTAGAATGCGCCGCAGCAGCGTGCCGCCCGTCCCCGCAACGTCCACGACTCAGGCACCACCCACGGCAACCGTCCTTGCCGAGCGCGTTCGCCGCTTCCTCGAGGCCTGCGAGATCGACCGCAACCTCAGCCCGGGCACGATTCGGCAATACGACCACTACCTGAATCACCTGCTGAGCTGGCTGGGGCGCGAGCAGCCACAGGTGGCTGACGTCACCGACCTTACGGCGGACATCGTGCGCGGCTACAAGCTCGCGCTCGCGCGCCAGGCCAACGAGCACACCCGCCGCCCTCTCTCCCGCGCTTCCCAAACCTACTTCCTGGTGGCGCTGCGCTCGCTGCTGCGCTACTGGGCGCGGGAAGGCCTCGAGGTGCTGCCCCCGGACCGCATCGAACTCGGCAAGGCCCCCTCGCGTTCGCTGAAGTTTCTCGATGGCGACCAGCTGCACCGCTTGCTGGCCGCGCCCGATATCAATGAGGTGCGCGGGCTGCGCGATCGAGCGCTGCTGGAAACGCTGTTCAGCACCGGGCTTCGGCTGTCGGAACTGGCGCGTCTGGACCGCGGCCACATCAACCTCAAGACTCGGGAGTTCGGCGTCATCGGCAAAGGACGAAAGCTGCGCGTCGTGTTTCTGAGCGACTCCGCGGTCGAGTGGCTGGCGCGCTATCTCTCGAGCCGAAGCGATCGCTGGAAACCGCTCTTCATCCGCATGCAAGGCGCGCTCGACCTGACGCCCGGCGGACCCGGGATGCGGATGTCGGCCCGCTCCATCGAGCGCCTGGTGCAAAAGTACGTGCGCATCGCCGGGCTGGGTGTCAAGGCGACGCCGCACACGCTGCGACACTCCTTTGCCACCGACCTGCTCTCCAACGGCGCCGATCTGCGCGCCGTCCAGGAGCTACTCGGCCACGCGAATCTCAACACGACCCAGATCTACACGCACGTCACCAATCCACAATTGCGCGCGGCACACCGGAAGTTCCATAGCGGTAACCGGGCAACATGACAAGGGAGGACGCGCGGCGTCCTCCCCTTGTCGGCTTGCGGATTACAGACCGCCGAGAAGGTTGTTCAGGGCGTTGACCAACCCGTTGACACTGGCATTGCTGTCAAGCAGGTGAGCAACACTGCAGAGTAGGTTGCCCAGGAGATTGCCTGGACCGGACTGCGCGGTGATGTCCAGGACGACCTGGCTGAGATAGACGTTGAGGCCAAGCAGCGACAGAGACAGCGGTCCGAGGGTGAGGTGCAGGATCGGGCAGGTCGTGCTGGTGGACGTCACGGGCACCGAAATCGGCACGTTGCTGAAAGTCTTGAGGACTTGACCGGTTGCGCTCTTCACCGTACCGGTTAGGTTGCCAGTCAGCGTCAGCACTCCGTTGACGTTCTTGAAGACGATATTGCTCAGGCTGCCGGTTAGGGTTGCTCCACTTGGTGTCGTGGCTGTCCCGCTGACCGTGGCGGTCAGGTGCGTAGCCGGCGCATTTGTCGGCGCAGCGAGCGCGGTCGGCGTGATCGCTAGCATGGCGATCAGGGCGAGCCCCGAGGCAAGGATCGGCAGACGAAGTTTCATGCATTTCCTCCAGAGAGAATCGACTTGATAGATGTTCTATAAGCGATATCGCTTTTCCGGTTACTAATGCTATAAGGGTTCGCCTTAGGTGACGCAAGCACAACCTGGGCGGTTTTGCGATTGGACTAGGATCGAACGAGATGGTTGAACGGCGACAAAATCTGCCTGGCACAAAGCTCAGCTATTACCCGCTCGAGCTGTTGAGCGGCGATGGCTATGGCGATACCGGGCGGCTGCCCATCACGATTAAGGTCCTCCTGGAGGGCTTGCTCCGCGAGGCGGAGACTGGACGTGCGAGTGAAACCAGCGTGCGCGCCCTCAGCCGCTGGCCGGAGCCGCCACCGCGGGACGCCGAACTTCCCTATTTGCCCTCGCGGATCCTGCTGCAGGACTTCACCGGCGTTCCGGCCGTCGTGGACCTGGCCGCCATGCGCTCCGCGATGGCGCGCGCCGGCAAGGATGCGGGTCGGATCGATCCGCTGGTGCCCGCCGACCTGGTCGTCGACCACTCGGTGCAGGTCGACGCCTTCGGCAACACCGGCGCCTATGCGCGCAACATCGAGCGCGAGTATGCGC
>CAZRMD010000038.1:0-19328 GCA_964601135.1 uncultured Actinomycetes bacterium
TGGCCCAGTGGTCAGGTCCGCCTCCCATCGTGACGCCGGTCAGGAACAGGTCCGCGCGATCGGCGGTGGCCTGCTTGACGCGCTCGGCCAGCAGGACCGTTGGCGATGGCATGACGAGCTGGACCGCGTTTTCGATCACGGTGCCCGCCTCGAAGATCAGGATGTCCTGGGTGCCGGTGCCGACGTCGATCGCGAGAACCCGAGGATGTCCCACCGCGAACTAGGGTAATGCCGCGTGCAAAGCAAGCTCGGCTGCGGCTCCTCCGTTCATCGGATAGCCGATGTCGAGCCCCAAGTTGGTCTGCCCGCAATGCCATGAGTCTCTGTCGAGCAGCGAGTCGGGACAGAAGCTCGAGTGCAAGAGAGACGGCATCCGCTTCCCGCTGATCGACGGCATCCCAGCGTTTACCAGGGCCTTGACGGACCCGGGAGTCCTTCCAGGCTGCGCCCTGACGGTAATGATCCCGGCCCTGAACGAGGCTGCGAATCTCGATCACATCCTTCCCCAGCTCAAGTCGGCACTGGCGACGCTTGGCCCCACTCATGAGGTCCTCGTGGTGGACGGTGGGTCGACCGATGGCACGCAGGAGATCGTGCGCAAGCATGGCGCTCGCCTGATCAGCCAAAAGCGAGCGGGATTCGGCGGCGCATACGTCGCCGGCTTCGAACAGGCCCGCGGTGAGTACCTCCTCACGCTCGATGCTGATGGCTCCCACGACCCGGCGGTGCTCGCCGATCTATGGACTGCGCGCCAGCTCGGCGACGTGGTCATCGCGTCGCGGTATGTCGAGGGTGGATCCGCAGTCATGCCGCGCTGGCGCCGATTCCTGAGCCGGGTGCTGAACGCCGCCTTCCGGCGTGGGTTGTCGCTCCCGGTGCGAGATCTGTCCAGCGGTTTCCGCCTCTACCGGACGGCGGTCCTGCGCGAAATCGAGCTCCTTGCCAGCGATTTCGACATCCTGGAGGAGATCCTGATCCGTGCCCTGGCCGCGGGGTACCGTGTCCTCGAGGTTCCGTTCGCCTACCGCGCCCGAGTCACCGGGCGCAGCCACGCTCGCCTGTTCAAGTTTGGGCTGTCCTACCTGCGCACCTTTGTCGCCATGTGGCGGCTGCGAAATTCGATTGCCTCAGCCGATTACGATGCGCGTGCCTACGACAGCGTGATCCCCTTGCAGCGCTACTGGCAACGGCGTCGATGCACAGTGATCACCCGGCAAGCGCAGGGCTTCAGCAGCGTGCTCGACGTCGGCTGTGGTTCGAGCCGGATGCTTGCGCTCCTCCCCGGAATGATCGGGCTGGATATTCAACTGCACAAGCTGCGGTACGCCCGCCGCTACGGGAACCGACTGGTGCAGGGATCGATTTTCGATCTGCCCTTCGCCGATGCCAGCTTCGACTGCCTGGTCTGTTCCGAGGTTGTTGAACACATCCCGGCTCAGGAGAAGCCCTTCGATGAGCTGGCGCGTGTCCTCAAGATCGGCGGACGGCTGATCCTGGGGACACCCGATTACGACCGCTGGCGCTGGCGTGCGCTCGAGTGGCTCTATGGCCATGTGTCGCCCGGAGGATACGCCGACGAACACATCACGCACTACGCTCGCGCCAACCTCTTAAGATATCTGCAAGGGAAAGGCTTCGCCATCGAGGCCATCGACTACGTCGGCGGCTCCGAAATGATCTTCACCCTGAGGAAGCTGGCGCCGATGGCCTCGCCCGTCGCCGCGCTGCCGATCCAGACCGCTCTGCACGGCCGGCGATCCAGACAGGCGGCCTGAGCCGGCGTCGACCTAGCCGGTCAGCGCCTTGAGCTGAGTCGTCGGATTCCAGTCATAAGGGGCAGGCCGGCCGGCTTGGGCCGCCCACCAGGCCATGCCGCCGCGCACCCATTGCTCTCGCCATTCGGCGTAGCGCGCCTCATCGACAACGCCGGTGAAGTCGAAGCCGCAGCTTGGGCACATCTCGCCCGAGCCGTGGCCATTCGCCGAGGCGTCGAGATGGCCGGACTGCTCGTCCGGGTGCTCGTGGATTCGGTCAATCACTAGCCCGCTTGAAGACGCCCATCGCGCAGCTGCGCCGTGTTAGAAATCTTCACCGGCCTCGTTACCGGTTTCTTCAACAAGCTGATCGACGATGTCGAGCATTCGATTGCCGGCAATGTCGAGACCTATCTGCTGAGCACGCACGACCTGTCGACCGGCAGCGCTCGGCCGCTGACCGACGAACCCGCGCTGCAGGCGATGTTTCATTTGACGCTCGCCATGGCCGATCTGCTGCTGGTACTGGTCTTCATCTGGGCGTTCTTCCGCAGCCAGTGGGAGCACACCTCGTTCCGCCCGCGATACACCCTGAAGGTGGTGCTGCCGCGCGCGATGGCGGCGGTGGTCATGGCCCACTTCGGCTTGCTCTTCGGTCAGATGGCGATCGACTTGAACAACGCCATGATCCACGCGGTGTGGACCCAACCGTTTCCGGGCGGGACCCCGCGCTTTCCCTGGACCTTCGCCATGAACAACGGGTTCGGCCTGCCACTGTTCGAGATCCTGATCCGCCTGGCCATCGCCATCATGCTGGTCATCGTCGCCTTCACCTACGTGGTGCGCTTCGCCCTGTTGGCCGTGCTACTCGCCATCCTGCCCCTGGCGGCGCTGTGCATGATCCTGCCGGAGACCAAGCCGTACGCCCGTTCCTGGCTGCGGCTTTTCGGTCTCACGGTGTTCATGCAGTTCGGCCAGGTCATGGTGCTGCGCTTTGCCAGTCTCTTTGCCGACCAGATGGGGTCGCGACCGCTTGAGGCGCTCTACGGCGTGGCCGTGCTGTACCTGCTCATCAAGGTCCCTGGATTGATGAACGCCTCTGCGCACCTCGAGCTCAAAGCCGAGCACTTCGGCGAGGGGTTGGTGAAGAAGGCGGTCAAGGGCGCCATGGGGACCGCGCGTGCCAGTCGCGCCACATGACCTTCCTTACCGGCGGCCGTCTGGCGCTGCTGGCCTGGTCCTGGCGTCGTCCTCTGATGCTGATTGGCTCGGGCTGCCTGATGATGCCCGTCTTGCTGGCCGGAATGGTTGTCCGAGCGCAGCAGCATGCGGCCGGCCCGCTGCTGATGCCGGTCCACGGTGCGGCGCTCACTCAGCCCTTCGGCTGCACGGCGCTCGAAATCGAGCCCTGGTCGGCAGCATGTGGGAATCATCACTTTCACAGCGGCATCGATCTGGCGGCGGCACCCGACACTCCAATTTATGCCGCGACCGGCGGCAGCGTTGCGGTTTATCGCGAGCGCGGAGGCTATGGCCTCTACATCGTGGTGTCGCGAGACTCGGAGTTCAGCACGCTGTACGGGCACCTCGACTGGCCGCTCGTCCAGCCGGGCGACGTCGTTGCCGCGGGACAGGCGATCGCTTTGATGGGATCGACCGGCAACAGCACCGGACCGCATCTCCATTTCGAGGTGCGCATCGCAGGGGTGCCGGTCGATCCACTCCCGCTGCTCGGCATGAAAGGAGGTGATCGGTAGACAGACCTCGACCCGCTGCCAACGAATACTGGAAGGGAGAACGACATGGTCAATCGCGTGATTTTTGTCGGCCGGCTCACCCGAGATCCGGAGATCGTCGTCAGTCCCAAGGGGCTCACGATTGCGAAGCTGCGGCTGGCGACCAATAGCTACTCGAAAGACGACGACGGAAACCGTCAGGAGGACGTGCAGTACCACTCGCTGGTCGCCTTCGATCGCCTGGCGACCATCTGCCAGGAATTTCTCACCCGCGGCAAGCTGATCTACGTCGAGGGCCGGCTGCGCAGTCATGAGTGGGATGGCAAGGACGGCCTGCGACGCTACACCACTGAAGTGGTGATCGATCAGATGAAAATGCTGAGTCCCAAGACGGAGAGCGCCGTTGAAAACGGGCAGCCGCTGGCGGAGCCAGTGCCTGCCGCTTAAGGAGTAACGACCAATGATTCCAGAACCGCATCCTTACGATCCCGATGACCCGACCTATGACGATGCCAGGGAAGACCTGACCTACTTGCTGCCCGACCGGAGCTATCGCGGGATCGATCCCGTCGACCCCATGGAGTACTGAGCTGGCATCAACATGCCGAAGGCAGGGAAGGTTCTGGCTGCGCTCAAGCGTGATGGTTGGATACAGGTTCGGCAGCGAGGCTCGCATCGTCAGCTGGTAAAAGGGTCGATGCACCGGACCTGGGCGTTTCACAACGGCATTGATCTGGGAACCGTGCAGCTTTCGCAAGTCGCAAGACAATTCGGCTATACATTGGATGAGCTCCGTAGACTCTTGTAGAAGAGTGAAATGGTCATGAGACTGCGAGTCGAGTATGCCTATGATCCCGAAAGCCATAACTGGAACTTTCGAGTCCCAAGCCTTGGGATTGTCGGCGGTGCGAAGACCAGGGAAGATGCCGAAAAGCGCGTCGTCGACGCCGTGGCCTTCACCCTCGAAGGCGAGGACGGCGGTTCAGTTCCGGCTACGACTGAAGTCCGCTACCTAAACGTCGAAATCGCGGCAGGTTAGAACCCTTACCGATTTAGTCGCCTTCCAGACTGCTCGTACCAGCGCAGGACACGCATGGCGCGAAGAGTGTTCCAGCGGCTCGGCCTGCCCTCTCCAGCGTCCATGTCGAAGTGCAATGCGCCCGGATGTGGGTTTTCCAGCGGCCACCGCCCGGACGCATCGCGCTTTGACGCGACGATGTCGATCGCCTCAGCCACGCGCTCATCGGGTGCGGCGCCTGCGGCGCGGAGGTAATCGAGACCTCGGAGCAGGTCGTAGAAGTGCCCGGTCGGGAAGGAGAATTCGGTCCACGACGGGTCGATCACCTCACCGGTCGACCGGCGGCGTCGCATCCGACGCTCGAGGAGGTACTCCTGGCCCCGCAGCCGCGCCGCGGTGACATCCGGTATGCGCCCCGCCGCCCGCTCGTACTCCAGCAGACCCTCCAGCACATCGATCGTGGTGTGGAACGACCCCCGGGTGGATCCGTTCTCCTGCTCGCAGTTCCAACCGCCGTCGCTCATCTGCTCGCCGAGGAGCCGGGCGACGATGGGCTCGACATCCTCACCGAAATAAGCCCCGAGCGCGACGGTCCTGCCGTTGATGCACGGCTCCACCTCGCCGTCGAAGAATGGCTCACCGTCGTGCTCCCAGCGGCAGTTCTGCTTGACCCGGGCAGCCGCCCGACGCGCCCCCACGCTCGCCGGGTCGATGCCGAAGGCCCGCAGCAGGTGCAGGGTCCAGGTTGTGGAGGTCCAGGCTGGGAACAGTGTCCCTCGCCTCTCCGGCGGCATCGATCGCCACCAGTCCTCGGCGGCAGCGGATTCGAACGTGGGAGGATCCACGCTCCAGTGGCCGTCCTCGCGCTGGAGGGCCAGAAGGCGTGCGCCCCAGCCTTCTGTGGCGACGCGCGCCCGCTCCGACGCGATGGCATCGGCGGGCGTGTTTGTCAGGTCACGCATCACCTGCCAGCGGATGGCGGGGTCGCTCTCCAACAACCACCCGACCACATCGACAGCCGTTCCCGCTCCGGTTATCACGCTAGACAGGCTACGTCACGCCGGCCGCCGCCGGCCTGAGGGGACATGGGCAATTCGACAAGCAGGACGGTGGCCGGGGTCCGCTCCACTCAACGTCATAGACCCAGCCGCAAGCCTCTGACGGGCAGGATCCCGCCACCATCCTGGACCACCTGAAGGCGGAGCGAAAGACCGGCTGCCTGACGCTGCAGTCGGCTGGCCGCACCTATCGCCTGTATCTGCTCTTCGGAGCGGTCTATCACGTGGAGGGGCCGTCCAGTGAGGGACAGGAGGCGCTCGACGAAGCCCTGGCAGTGACGGACCCAACGCTGTCTTTTGACGACGAATCGAGGCTTCCGGAGAAGCAGACTATTCGCACACCGGCACCTACTGACACGCCTCTGGTTCCGCGACGAGTACCGCCCAAATGGCAGACGTGGTTGGGCCTATCGATTGTCCGGTCGTGCCTGCTGATGATTGTCTTCTTTGGGCTGGTGGTCCCCGTCGGACTGGTGATTGTTGGGGTCGCCCTCCTTGGCCCGGCCCTTCGCTATGAAGCTGCTTACCGTTCGGCACCTGTTTGCACCAGCCCGAGCCCGACGAACGCGCCCTGTCAGAAAACCGAGCCGGCAACGGTGCTATCCGCCCGCGATCAATTCGGTCGAGCAGGATCCTGGACGGATACAGTCACGATCGCCCTGGCAGACGGCCAGCAGACGCTGATCATCTACGCGGCATACCCGCTTCAGCCGAGGCCCGCGTTTTCCTCAGCCAGCGTCCTGGTCAAGGTCTACGCAGGCCGAATCACAGAACTGGATACCGGCGGAACGACATACCAGACCGCCGACAGTCCGCTGACTCAGAGCCCGGTTGGCCCGGTGGTTGCGATGATCGTAATCGGCGGACTCTACCTCGTCATCCTGGTTGGCCGACGGCGAGCGCGCCTGTTCGACGATGCTCGTGGAATCTGGTCCATGTGGTCGAACGGCTGACCGCAGACTTGGCTGGGTCAACTGGACGGGTCTGGCAACTCTGGCGACCGCCCTCGGGAACGCGCTCCAAGCTTCCGTGGATCGGTTGTTGAACGCCGGGTGAGGTCCTGACTAAGTCACGGAGTAACGCTCGTCCCGCTTGAGGCGTTGCTACGGCATGATCAGGTTCGGACTGGTCGCCGCAGTTCTCTGCCTTCTCGCGGCCTGCGGCCAGCCCGGTGCGGCTGCGACCAGGCAGTCACCCTCGCAACCGACTGCCGCAACGTCCCAGGTCAAGGCTTCGCCGTCACCCGCGGCGATTGCAACCGCACCAACAAGTCCCAGCTCAGGCGTTAGCTGCCGTTTACCGGTTCTCGTGCCCACGTCGGCAGGATCCAATGAACCACCCGGAGGTTGGGTTACTTTCCCGGGTGGCCAATATCAACGAGATGCCAGCAGCATGGTCACTGCTACGAATCATGAACCGAGCTACGATTGGCCTCTGCGGCGATGGGTGCCAGTCGAGTCGGTCGACGTGGCGCCTGATGGCACTCAGTATTTGCTGGATGAGCAGCCGGGTTCGCTGGGCGCGCTCTATCTGGTCGATGCGCTAACCGGAGCCAAGCGCCCCATTTACTCGACGTCCGACTACCGCCGGGTAATCGCGTATACGGGCCGTGGCATTTTCTTGTCCGATACGGGCATCAACCCGTCTCCGGGTCTCTGGTTGCTTAATCCAGCGACGGGCACCGCAACGCTCGTTCCGGGCAGCGACCACAACCCGGCATGGATGCTCGTCGGGGCTGATGCGGCGTGGACGGTGACCGGCGTTCCCGGCGTCTCGGGAGAGAGCGTGCTCCGGCTCGACCTCGCATCAGGACAGGTGACAACTTGGTACCAAACCCCACTCCCGGTCGGCCTTCTCGCCCTCGATGGGCAGGATCGTCCGCTGATCAGCCTCCTAGGTGACACCCTCAGGATTGGCCTCCTTCAGGACCAGAATCACTTTAAGGAGATTGACCTGCCGGCAGGGGTCCAGTCTGCAGGAAGCGCGTTCACCGCGGCTTCGCAGACATGGCTGCCATTGCAGAGAGACGAGGGCATCGCTTTATTCACCGGGAGTCAGACTGTTCAGATCTTCAAGACCCAAACCGGACCCTACGCCTTCACTGTTGCAGGCGGCTGCTCCTAACAGTTACTGAGCCATCTCGATGAAGGCGTTGGCTGGGCCGTTAGGATTCGAACGAGCCTAACAGCCGCCTACGGATTCGCGATTCAGCAGGATGTTTCATTTGGGCACAGAAGTCCGCCGCTTGCCATGAGCCTTGGGGTTGGAATCGTTGGTCTCCCAAATGTGGGAAAGACCACGTTGTTCAATGCCCTGACGCGCGCCGGCGCCGGGGTCGCCTCCTATGCGTTCAGCACGGTGGAGCCCAACACCGCCATGGTGGAAGTCCCGGACAAACGTCTGGGTGTCCTTGCCGAGATGTACCACCCGAAGAAGGTGACGCCGACCGTCATGAAATTCGTCGACGTGGTCGGACTGGTGGCCGGAGCCAGCCGCGGCGAAGGGATGGGAAATCTTTTTCTCTCGAATATTCGTGAGCTGGACGCTCTGGCTATGGTCATCCGCTGCTTTGCCGATCCCAATGTCCAGCATGTCGATGCGCAGCTCGATCCGCGACGCGACATGTCGATGGTCAATCTGGAGCTTGCCCTCGCCGACCTGGACGTGGTCAACAAGCGACGGGAGAAGATCTCTGGGACAGCACGGTTCAAGCCGGCGGCGAAAGAGAAAGAGGAACTCGACCTGCTCGATCGCCTGGCGGCGCACCTCGACGAGGGTAAGCCGATTCGCACCCTATCGTTCAATGCCGAGGAGACCAAGCTTTTGAAGAGCTTCTCGTTTCTCACGGCCAAGCCGGTGCTCTACGTGGCGAACATCGGCGAAGACCAGATTGGTAAGGACACTCCAGAGCTTCGTGCCGTACGTGAAGAAGCGCGCGCCGAGAATGCCGAGGTTATCGCGTTGTCGGCCCGCCTGGAAGCGGAGATTCGAGAGCTTCCCGATGAGGAGGCCGCCGCCTTCCTGGCCGATGCCGGACTGAAAGAACCGGCGCTCGACGCCTTCATCCACACGGCCTACAGGCTCTTGAACCTGGTGACTTTCCTGACCGCGGGTGAGCCGGAAGTCCGCGCCTGGACGGTGCGGCAGGGCGCCAAGGCGCCCGAAGCTGCTGGCGTCATCCATAGCGACATCGAACGCGGGTTCATCAAGGCCGAGGTCGTTGCGTTCGACGACCTGAAAGCGGCCGGTTCGTACAACGCCGCGCGAGAACGGGGAAAAGTCCGACTGGAAGGACGCGACTACGTCATCAAGGACGGCGACGTCTGCCTGTTTCGTTTCAATGTGTGATCTGACCTGGCGTCTGATCCTGGATCAAGCAGCGCCCGGCGCCTGGAGCATGGCGGTCGACGAGGTCCTGCTCGATGGCGTCGCCAGTGGCAAGGCTCCGCCGACGCTCCGCTTTTATGGATGGCAGCCGGCCTGTCTCTCGCTCGGGTACTTTCAGTCCTTCGCGGTAATCGATCCGGATGCGTGTCGGGCTCTCGGCATCGACATCGTCCGCCGGCCGACCGGTGGTCGTGCCATCCTGCACGATCGCGAGCTCACATACAGCATCGCACTGCCTGCCTCGGTGCTCGGTCATGACCGCGCCATCCTGCCCTCGTATCACCGCATCAGTCGCGCCCTGCAAGCCGGCTTCGCGCAGCTCGGCGTGGCGACGACGATGGCGCCGGAATCGGCTGCGCCGACGGAACCCGAGCACGGCCCAATCTGCTTCGACCGCCCGTCCGCCCACGAGATCCTGCTGGGCGGTCGCAAACTGGTCGGAAGCGCTCAGGTGCGCCGCTCGGAATCGCTCCTGCAGCATGGCAGTATTTTGATCGAGCCCCAGCTCCGGACCATGCTTCGATGCCTCCGCCTGCCGGTTGCGGTGACGCATGGGGGCCCAGCTGGCACCAGACTTGACGACGGCGTGATCGGGCTGGCGGAAGTGGGCATCAGCGATCCGGCCACGATCGCCGCCGCGATCGCCGAGGCCGTCGCTCGCGAATTCAACGTGACGCTCTTGGCCGGTGGACTGGGTTCGAGCGAGGTGGCGGCTGCACGAACCTTGAGCGCCTCCAAATACGAGACCCAAGACTGGACGGAGCGGCCGCTGGGTCAAGCCGCCCAAAAAACAACAAGGACCAGATGAGGAGGGGCATTGCAGCGGCGATGGCAGGACGGCTGCAGGATCTGGCCCTTGTTGGCTCGCGGCTCTGGGTACGCTATATCTTGTACCCGGCGCAGGTTGTACCACAGCCCCTTGGACGTGTCAAGCGCTTATCCACTACCGCGGTAAACTGCCCCCGATCACCATGGCGCGGAAGAACAAGCGACAGCAACTGAGAAAGCCCCAGAGGGGGGCCGCGGCTCGGGCGGCGCGGCCAGCGGGGCTGCCACCGGCGGCTCCAGCCGCGGGCGGCCAGGCGACTCAAGGCGCAACTCCAGCGGCAACTCAGGCGTCCTCCGTACAGCGTCCGCTTCCGCGGCCTGTATCGGGTCGGCCGGGTGCGAGCCAGTTCGCGACACAGGATGCGGCCATCCCGCTGGAACGCGTGCCCTACTTCCGCTCCGACCTGCGGCGGATCGGCATCACAGCCGGGTTCATGATCGTGCTGCTCATCCTGGGTTCCTTCGTTCTGCGCGGTCTGCTTCAGGCCTAAAGGCAGCAAGAAAAACCTTCGCGTAACCGTTCTGGCACAAGGCGATAACAACCTGCCAGGAGGTATGCGTGTTCGATAAGAGATCCCCGCGTGAAGCGGCACCGATCGTGGCCGAGACCGTTCTGAGCAATCAGATCAAGCTCGAAGGCCGTCTGCAGTCAACGTCCAACATCCGGTTCGATGGCGAAATGCTCGGCGACCTCACCACGGAGGGTGACCTCTCGGTCGGTGAGCACGGCCGGGTCAAAGGCAATGTCAGCGGACGGAATGTCGTGGTCGGCGGCAGTATCCAGGGCAACGTGAGCACCACGGGCCGGCTGGAGATTCTGGCGACCGGCAAGGTCTATGGCGACATCGTCGTGGGCTCGCTGATCATCGATGAGGGAGGAATCCTTCGCGGCAAGAGTGCCGTCCATGGCGAAGAGGCCAACGCCTCGGTTGTCTCGGTCGGTGTTCGCACCGAAGCGGTCGCCGTTCCGGCCTAAATCTCGGGATTTATTCGTATACGAAGGCTTCGGGAAACCGGAGCCTTTGTCTTTTTGCCGATACTAGCGTCGTGCCGCTCTCCGGCGACCCCACCCAGTTCCTGATCAACGCGATCTATCTGATTCCGGCCCTGCTCATCGGGCTGATCGGGCACGAGTTCGCGCATGCGCTGGTCGCCGTCGCCCGCGGCGACCAAACGCCCCGGATCGATGGCCGTCTTTCCTTGAACCCCAGCCGCCACCTGGACCCGCTGGGTACGATCGCGATCTTCCTGATCGGCTTCGGGTGGGCGAAACCCGTGCGCATCAATCCCTATCGCATGCACAGCCGCTTCGACCCGGCACTGGTCGGTCTGGCCGGACCCGTTGCCAATCTGCTGCTCGCGATCGTCTTGGCCATCCCCATCAAGTTGGCCGTGCGCGCCGGAACCTTCAACGACGGCTCGCCACCCTGGCACTTCAGCTGGCCACCCTGGCACTTGCTGTACCTGGCCTTCATTCTGAATGTCGTGCTGGCCATTTTCAACCTGCTGCCGCTTCCCCCGCTGGACGGTTACAACGTGCTAGCCGCACTATTTCGACGCCGGTTTGGTGAGCTCTTTTTCCGCATCGACATGAATCGGCAGGTCATCATTCTCCTGTTCGTTCTCGTGCTCGTCGTCGCCAGTTACGTCGGTACCCAGGTGCTGCAGGTGATCGCCCAGCCCGTGGCCGACGTGATTCTGAAGGCACCGCCATTCCCGTTAGGCCGCTGAACATGGATACCATGCGAACGCTGCCCAGCGTCCATCAAATGCTCGAAGAGCAGCCTGCGACCCTGCTGATCGCGAACAATGGGCGCCCACTCGTGCGCTTCGCCATTCAGAGGGTCCTGGACGAGGAACGGAAGAGCCAGGGTGCGACCGATCCCGCCGAGAGGTGGGGGCGAGTGGCCAGCTTGATCGAGAACCTGCGGCGGCCCAGGTTGCGACCGGTGATCAACGCCACCGGCGTCATCCTGCACACGAATCTCGGCCGCGCGCCGCTGGCCGACGCGGCGGCCGACGCCGCCGCCCGGATCGCGGTTCGATACTCGACGCTCGAGTTCAATCCCCAGACCGGGCGTCGCGGCAGCCGGCATGACCTCGTCGCGGAAACGCTTCGCTACCTGACCGGCGCCGAAGCGGCCGCCGTCGTCAACAATTGCGCCGCCGCGGTGCTTCTGATGTTGACGGCCCTGGCGAAGGGCAAGGAGGTGATCGTCGGACGGGGCGAGCTGGTCGAGATCGGCGGCGGTTTTCGCATGCCGGAGATCATGCGGCTCTCAGGTGCGCGCATGGTGGAGGTGGGGACGACAAACCGGACCCGGGCCAGTGACTACGCCGGCGCGATCACGCCCAAGACGGCCGCCATCCTGAAAGTGCATGCCAGCAACTTCCAGGTGGTGGGCTTTACCGAAACGGTCTCCCTGAAGCCCCTGGCCGACATCGCGCACCAGCATGGACTGCTGCTGCTCCATGACCTGGGTAGCGGCGGCTTGGTCGATACGACCGCCTACGGGCTGGCAGAAGAGCCACGCATTCAGGACAGCCTGCAGGCAGGTGTCGATCTGGTGGCGGCCAGCGGAGACAAGATGCTCGGCGGCCCGCAGGCCGGCCTGCTGCTCGGCCGTTCCCAGATCGTGGAACGGGTGATGAAACATCCCCTGGCGCGCGCGGTTCGCGTCGACAAGCTGACCATCGCGGCCCTGGCCGCCACCCTCGATCTCTACCTGACCCAGTCCGTGAGCAGCCTCCCGGTCTGGGACATGTTGTCGGCGTCGCCGGAGGCAGTCGCCGCACGCGCCCGTGCATGGCAGAGCCGGCTTGATGAAGTGGGCGTCGAGGTTGAGGTGGTGTCTGGAGAATCGGCGGTTGGCGGCGGCTCACTGCCTGGCGAGCACCTGCCCACGAGCGTGATCGCGCTCGGCAAGCGTCATGGAAGAGCGGATGATGTGCTCCGCCGGTTGCGCGAGCAGGAACCGGCGGTGATCGCACGGATCGACCAGGAGCGCGTCCTGCTCGATCCCCGAACCGTGCTCCCCGATGAGGATGACGCGTTGATCAACGCCCTGGTCCGCGCCCTGCAATGACACAGGCGACGAGTGACTACGTCGTCGGTACGGCGGGGCACATCGACCACGGCAAATCGGCCCTGGTCAAAGCGCTGACCAGCATCGACCCCGACCGGCTCGAGGAAGAGAAGCGACGCGGCATGACGATCGATCTCGGCTTCGCCTACATGCATCTGCCGAGCGGCCGGCGGGTTGGCATCGTCGACGTTCCAGGCCACCAGCGCTTCCTCAAGAACATGCTGGCCGGCGTTCATGGGATGGACGCTGTCCTGTTCGTGATCGCGGCTGATGAAGGGCCGATGCCGCAGACCCGCGAGCATCTTGCCATCATCGACCTGCTGCAGATCCAGCATGGCATCGCCGTCCTGACCAAGGCGGACCTCGTCGACGATGCCTGGCTGGCGCTCGTCCGTGATGAGGTGGCGGCTCTTCTCAACGGCTCTTCGCTCGAGCGAGCGCCGATCGTCGCCGTCTCCAGCACCACGGGACATGGGCTGGAGGCGATTCGCGCCACCCTGGACGCCGAGCTGGCGACCACGTTGCCCCGGCTCGATGTCGGCCGCCCGCGGCTGCCGGTCGATCGCTCGTTTGCCATGCCGGGCTTCGGCACGGTGGTCACGGGCACGCTGGTGGGCGGGAGCTTGAGCCAGGGCGCCGAGGTCGTCGTCCTTCCGGCCGGCCGGCGGGCTCGAATCCGCGGCCTGCAGCAACACAATCATGCGGTCGAGCAGGCCCGACCTGGTACCAGGACCGCGGTGAATCTCAGCGGACTCGACCATTCGCAGGTGCAGCGTGGCGACGTGTTGGCGATGCCCGGCAGCCTGGTCGTGAGCCGCCGGATCGACGCCCGCCTTCTCGTCCTGGAGGAGGCCAGGCAGCCGCTCCATCACCGGGAGCGGTTGCTGATGTACCACGGGACTGCCGAGCAGATGGTCGAGCTTAGCCTGCTCGACCGTGATGAACTGGCTACCGGTGAACAGGGCCTGGCGCAACTGTTTGCGGCGGCGCCGATTGTTGCGCTCGACGGCGACCGATTCATCCTGCGTGTTCCGTCGCCCCCAGAAACGGTGGCCGGTGGCGTCATCCTCGACATCGTCCCCAGGCGTCATCGGCGGCGGGATCACGCGGTGGTCGATTCGCTGGTCGCGCGCGAGCGTGCCGATCCGGGTACGACGGCACTGATCGAGCTCGGCAAGCACCCCTTCGGGCTTTCCGATGATGACCTCGCGAGTCGTCTTGGACTGAGCAGAGCGGAGCTCGTTCAGGTTCTCGCCCCGCTGCAAGCCAGTGGCAGTCTCCGCCGCATCGGCGCGAGCTGGATGACGCGAGAGCAGTGGCAGGGCCTGACGATGCGGCTAACCGATGCACTGTCCGGATATCACCGGGCCCAACCGCTCCGCCCGGGTATGCCCAAGGAAGAGTTGCGCAGCAAGACCGGCGTTCCGGCGGAGGTGTTCAGCGCAGCGATTCCGGTGCTGATCGCCGGGGGGACGCTGATCGAGCGTGCTGCCGACATCGCCCTGAGCGAACACCATCCTGGACTGACCGCCGAGCAGGAGGCATCGGCCGGCGCCTTCCTGGCCGAGCTCGAGCTGCAACCCTTCAACCCGCCCCCGCTGGCCGACCTGGTCCGACGCCACCATCTGACGCCCGCCGTCCTTCAGTATCTGGTGGCGCAGCAGCGTATTGTTCGCGTGAATGAGGACACGGTGTTCGCCCGCTCCGCCTACGACGCGGCCGTCAGCCGGCTCCGCACGCATCTCACCGAGCACCGGACCCTGACGGTGGCCGCGGCTCGCGACGTGCTGGGTTCGAGTCGGCGATACGTTCTTCCTTTGCTGGAGTGGCTCGATGCACAGAAAATCACCCGACGCGTCGGAGATGACCGTATCCTGAGGGATTGATGCGCGCCGGCGTTCCGCCGCTCCGCATAGTCAGCGCCGGCTTGCTGGTCGCCCTCGGACTCAGCGCCTGTGGCTCACCCCCTCCGGATGCGACGACCCTGCTCAAGCAATCCAGCCAGCGAATGCTCGGTCTCAAAGGGTTCCACTTTCAGATGAACATCTCGGGCGCGACGGGCGCGGATGAGCCGGTCCAGAGCGCGCAGGGCGATGCTCATGCCCCGGACCTCCACGCAAAGGTGAACCTGGCTGAAGGTGGCGTGTTGCTCGAAGTCGAGGTGATCTTTGCGGCCAACAACATCTATCTGAAGTCGTTCACCGGGGGCTGGCAGCAGCTCACACCGGAGCAGATCGCCGCCTTCTTCGACGCCCGAACGCTCTTCGACCCGCAGACGGGACTCTTTGCGGCGATGCGCGACACGATCAAGCCCGGGGTAGCAAACACTGAGAAGATCAGCGGGCACGACACCTATCCGATCAATGGCCAGGTGTCGGCGACCCGCATGCATCAACTCCTCACCTTGATCCGCGACCAGGGCCAATACGACGTCACCTACTGGATCGAAAATTCCAACGCAGACCTGTGGCGCGCGAAGCTGACCGGCAACCTCTTCGACCCCTCGAAGTCGGCGACCATCACCTTCGATTTCTCCAACCATGATCACGCCGTTTCCATCAGTCCGCCCCCGCTCGGTTAACCGCCCGGCACTGCTCGCGCTCGCCGGAGCCGGGTTATTTGTGGCATCTCTCGATGCCTATGTGGTGGTGACGGCGCTGCTGCCCATGCTCAAGTCCGTCAATATCGCCGTCAACCGTCTCGAGCAAGCGACGCCGATCATCAGCGGCTTCCTCCTTGGCTATCTCGCCGTGATGCCGATCGCAGGTGGCCTGAGCGATCGGTTTGGTCGCCTGCGCGTGTTCGCCGCCTGCCTCGCGCTCTTCGCGTTCGGATCATTTCTCACGGCGACGGCGCCATCGCTGTCGCAGTTGGTGACCGGCCGCGTGCTGCAGGGCGCCGGTGGCGGTGCGCTGGTGCCGGCCGTACTCGCGCTCGCGGCAGACCTCTATCCGGCGGGTGAGCGCAGCCCGGCGATGGGTGCGGTCAGCGCGCTGCAGGAGGTGGGCAGCGTCCTCGGGCCGCTCTGGGGAGGCCTGATCACGGCGTCCTCGTTTGGTTGGACCTGGATCTTCTGGATCAACATCCCGCTGGCCGCGGCTCTGTTGTGGGCGCTGTGGCCGCAGATCCAGGCTCGTCCCGAGGTGCGGCGTGCCGCCAACATCGATTGGCTCGGTACACTGCTCGGCACCGCTGGGCTTGCCCTGCTCACGCTGGCGCTCTATGCGGGGAACCCGGAGCAGAGTCCGGTTGGCGATGGCTTCATCTGGCAGGCGCCGCTGGCCATTATCTGTTTCGCGGCGTTTGTCTGGCACGAGCGAAGGACCGCGCATCCATTGCTGAACGTCCGACGCTTTCGCGACATTTCGTTTACCGGCTCGGCCCTGACCAATGCGGTGGCGGGCGCGGGGCTGATGGTGGCGCTGGTGTATATCCCGGTGCTGGCCAACGCCGTGTTCTCCATGAATGCCAGCGACGCCGCACTGTTGCTCTTTCGCTTGATGCTCGGCATTCCGATCGGTGCGTTCGCGGGCGGTTGGCTGGCCAAACAACTGCGCAGCTACCGGGTTGTCGCCGCCGCCGGCATGGTCCTAGCGGCTATCGGTTTCCTGATGCTCTCGGGATGGAACGAGGGGTCGCTCGGGACGCATGTCAGCGGGCTGCCGATTCGCGTCTCGGATGTCGAGCTGTTCATCACCGGGTTGGGCCTAGGCCTGGAGATCGCGCCGGTCAGTGCCGCGCTGCTCGATGCGGTTGGTGAGGCGGAGCGCGGCGCAGGGGCTTCGTTCCTGATCGTCATGCGCCTGGTCGGCATGCTCATCGGCTTCTCCCTCGTGGCTGGCTTCAGCCTCTGGGAATTCCATCGCGCCACCGCGCACCTGCTGCCACCTCTTCCGGGATTGAACCCGAGCTTTGCCAGCCAGTACGCCATCTACCTGCTGAAGATCAAGCAGGCGATCTTCGACGAGTATCACTTGATCTTCCTGAGCACCGCGGTGGCGCTTTTCGTCGGCGCGCTGCTGGCTGCGGGAACGCTCCGTCCGCTGCCTCGGCCCCGCTGGCGCTGATGGCGTTTGTCGGTATCGACCTGGGTGGCACGCAGTTGCGGGTCGCCGTGGCCGACGATCGCGGACACATCAAGACGGTCGTCCGTCATCCCACCGAGGCCGCGCGTGGCAAGCGCCATGTTATTCAGCGGATCGTTGGCGCCGTCGAGGAGGCGCTGGACAAGAACCACACCACGTCCGGTCGCGTCCGCGCGCTCGGCATGGGCATGCCAGGGCCCCTGGATCCAGCCAGGGGACTCGTCATCAGTCCGGGCAACCTGCCAGGTTTTCGAAACGTGCCGCTCAACAGCATCCTGACCCAGTCCACCGGCATTCGGAGCTTCATTCATCACGACGCTCACCTGGCGGCGTTGGGTGAGTATCGGGACGGTGCCGCGCGTGGCGCCAGGGATCTGATCTACATGACCGTGTCCACCGGCATCGGCGCCGGCATCATGTTGCACGGTGAGCTGTATGCCGGGGCGCACGGCATCGCGGGGGAGATCGGGCACATCGTCGTCCAGCGCGACGGTCCGCGTTGCACGTGCGGGAACTACGGCTGTGTCGAGGCGATCGCCAGCGGCACGGGAATCACCCGTGCTGTGCGAGAGGCGGCCCCCCGCACTCCGAGTAGCGTGCTACACGGAATCGAAAACCCCACTGCGGAAGATGTGACTCACGCCGGAAAAGCTGGGGACCAGCTAGCTCTCAGCATTCTCGAAAATGCCGGAGCGTACCTTGGGATCGCCGTCGGTACGCTGATCAACCTGTTCAATCCAGAGCTGATCGTGCTTGGCGGCAGCGTGCTGAAGTCAGGACGTCCCCTCCTCCAGCCGATGCGGCGGTCGATGGTGATGTCGTCATGGAAAGCATCACGTCAGGGTCTGCGAATCGTCCGCCCGGCCCTCGGCGGTGACGCGGGGTTGATTGGCGCGGTGGAATTTGCGCGACTGCGCGCCGGTCATGCCGGTAAGGCTTGAACCGGCGGCGCTTCCGGACTGGGAGCGCGCGTTCAGAGCACTGCACAATGAAGCCGATCGGTTGGGGGTTCGGGCGCTGATCGTCGGCGGCTACGTGCGTGACCGCCTCCTGGAAGGCGATCGGGCGAAACACATTCGGGAAGTCGACGTCCTGGTGGAGGGAAAAGGGGCGACCGACCTGGCGATTGCCGTGGGAAAGGCGCTCGAGCTGCCCCACCCACCGGTGATCTTTGAACGGTTTGGTACCGCGCATCTCGACATCGACGCCAGTCACGCGGCCGAATTCGTGTCCAGCCGGGTCGAGAAGTATGACCCCACCAGCCGTAAACCCGACGTCAGCCCCGGCACCCTCAAAGAGGACGTCATGCGGCGCGATTTCACCATCAATACGCTGCTGATGGATTGGGACGGAACCGTCCTGGATCTGACCGGACGCGGGCTCGACGATCTCAAGGCAAAAAGGATCGTCACCCCACTCGACCCGGGGGCGACCTTCGACGAAGACCCCCTGCGCATGCTGCGCGCGGTTCGTTTCGCGGCCACCCTTGAGTTCACGCTCGATGCGTCGGTAGAGGCGGCGATTCGAAAACACGCCGAGCGGCTGCAACCGCCGGTGGTCTCGATGGAGCGAATCCGCGACGAGTTCTCGAAGCTGATGCTGGCTCGTGAGCTCATGCCAGGGCTCGAGCTCCTCGATGCCACGACCCTGCTGGTCCGCATCCTGCCCCAGCTCGAGGCCGGCAAGGGGATGCAGCAGGGTGGATGGCACAGCCACGACGTCTTCGGGCACTCGCTACTGGCGGCATCGCTCGCACCGGCCGAGCTCGTCACCCGGCTGGCTGCCTTGCTGCACGACGTTGGAAAGCCGGCCTGTCACGAATTGCGTGATGGCAAACCGACCTTCATCGGACACCAGGAGGTCGGGGCGACGATGGCGGGACCGGCCTTGCGGCGTTTGCGCTATTCCGGTGAGGTGATCGATGCGGTCACCAAACTGATTCGGCTGCACATGCGACCGATCCAGTACGACCCCCAGGGATGGGAGGACAAGGCGGTGCGCCGCTTGGTGCGTGACGCCGGCGATCAGCTCGAGCGGTTGCTGGACTTGGCGCGCGCGGACATGCGCGCCAGCCACTATCCCGACGTCAAGAAGGTCGATGACCTCGAAGCGCGGATCCGTCGCCTCGACGCCGAGGCCATCGCCGCCATCCGCTCGCCGCTGACAGGGGATGAGTTGATGGCGCGCACGGGCCGACCGGCCGGACCCTGGATCAAGCGAGCCAAGGCGGCCCTGGAAGATGCCATCATCGACGGCGCGCTGGAGCCGGATCCTCAGGCGGCCTGGCGATACCTCGAGGCGCACCCGGACTTGCTGTCCGACTAGTGGCCTGTAACGCTCATTTCTAGAGCACTTCTGTTATGCTGACGGTACGCC
>CAZRMD010000039.1:0-18519 GCA_964601135.1 uncultured Actinomycetes bacterium
CTGAAGACATTGTTCAGGTTGTTTTGCTCGGCACCGAACCACTCGGTGAAATGGCCCTGGGCGATCGGCGCTCCGACAGTGAATGGAGGCAGAGGGCCAGGTGGCGGAGGTGGCGGATAAGCAAACGTGACCGGCGAGATCGTGGCCTGCCCTGTAAAGGTCGTGGTGGCCCAGAAGTCGCCTGCTCGATTAATCGTGACGTGGAACACGCCGTTGCCAGTCGCGTCGACAAAGACGAAGCCTTCCACCCCGGGGCAGCCCAGCGGCTGTCCGACAAAGGACGTGTGGTCGAAGTGCGTCGTGCAGCCATAGGTGCCGTTCCCCTGCGGTACTGGCTGGCAGGGCAACTGCGGACCCTGAGCGTAGCCGGGTAATGCCGTAAGGATTACGAGCAACGATATACACGCGGCGAGGCCGAGCAGCCTTCTCATGTTCCCTCCTTGAGTGGCGCGCTGACGACAAGCGTGAACTTAGCCCTTTGTTAGGGCGACAGCAAGCTCCAGCGCGACTGACGCGAAATCGGGGAGACAGGATTTGAACCTGCGGCCCCCTGAACCCCATTCAGGTGCGCTACCGGGCTGCGCCACTCCCCGACGCGGTGCCTATTCTACGGCTCTTCTCCCCGCCTTCTGAATACGAGCCGAATGGGCGTGCCGGCAAAGCCAAAGCTCTTGCGGAGTTGTGTCTCGAGAAACCGCTGATATGAGAAATGGACAAGCTCCGGGTCATTGACGAAGAAGACGAAGGTGGGCGTTGCTGCCTCGGCCTGGGTGGCATACATGACGCGAAGGCGTTTTCCCTTGTGCGTCGGGGCGTCGCGCTCGGCCAAGATCGTCCGCAACCAGCGGTTGAGCTCGGGCGTCGCGACGCGTCGGTGCCGCTCTTGGATGACCTTGAGCGCGACCTCGATTGGCTGGCTCACCCGCTGTCCGGTTTTCGCTGAGATATAAGAGACGGTGGCCCAAGGGGCGAACCGCAACTGGTCCCGAATTCGGCGACGCCATTCTTTCTCTTCCTTCTCTTCCGGCGCGAGGAGGTCCCACTTGTTCAGCGCCAGAACCAGGCCGCGGCCCGCTTCGACGACATAGCCGGCAATGTGCACATCCTGGGCGGTGATGCCTTCCCGGGCGTCGATGACGACGACGCCGATGTCCGCTCGCTCCATGGCGCGTAGGCCTCGTAGCAGCGAGTACTGCTCCACGCCGCGCGTCAGTCCGGGGCGCCTGATGCCGGCGGTATCGACCAGCAACACCCGCTTGCCCTGAAACGTGATCGTCGTGTCCACCGGATCCCTCGTGGTTCCGGGCACCGCCGTGACCAGGCTGCGCTCATCCCCCGTCAAGGCGTTGACCAATGACGACTTGCCGACGTTGGGCCGCCCCAGGATGGCGATGCGCGCAGCAATCTGTTCGTCGGCCATCTCCGGTCGTGGCGGTGGCAGTCGCTCGACGACGCCATCGAGCAGGTCGCCGCTGCCGGTTCCGTGCAGCGCCGAGACAACCCACGGATCACCGAGGCCCAGTTCATAGAACTCGGCCGCCAATGCCTCGCGGCCGCGACCATCGGCTTTGTTGGCGACCAGCAGCTCGGGAGTGCGCGACTTTCGCAGCAGCTCGGCGATGTCGCGATCGACGGCCGTCACGCCTTCCCGCACGTCGACGACAAACAGGACCAGGTCAGCCTCCTCGATCGCGAGCCGGCTCTGCTGCTCCATCCGCCGACGCAGCTCGCGCTGCTCCGGGACCTCATCGCGATCCTTGCCCAGCACCAGGCCGGCCGTATCGACGATGACGAACCGACGTCCCCGCCACTCGACCTCGGCATACAGCCGGTCGCGCGTCAGTCCCGCCATCGGATCGACGATGGCGCGGCGCTCGCCCAGCAGGCGGTTGAAGAGCGCGGATTTTCCGACGTTCGGACGTCCCACAATGGCGACGAGCGGCAGGGCCATCAGTGGAGTGTGGGGATTGTCAACATAAGATGCAATCGCTCTGTAAGCAGCGCGAAAAACCGAACCTATAATAGGGGCCGTGTCGGACGGCCGCGTGGTTCTCAAAGAGAACCGAATCATGATGGTCTCCGACGAGCTGGGCGATATCCCTGCCGGAAATACCAGCGGTCTCGGCCTCTACTTTTCGGATACCCGCTTCCTTTCGGCGTATGAATTCCGGCTCAATCGGTTGCACCCGATCCTGCTCTCGGCATCGGTCGACGAGAGCTATGTGGCGACCTTCCAGATGGTCAATCCCGTGCTGCTGCTCGATGAGGGAAAGCGCCGCATCCCACAGCAGAGCATCAGTGTCCGACGCAGCCGCTTCATCTATGGCGGCTTGCACGAACGCATCGGGCTCCAGAACTGCGGCACTGACGACGTCGATATCGAGTGCTCGCTGCGAATCGATGCCGACTTCCGCGACATGATGGATGTGCGCGGCTACAAGCTGCAGATGCTCGGCCAGCGCCGACCCGTCGAGGCGGATGGGCAGGGCATGACCTTCACCTATGAAGGCCAGGATGGTCAGCTGCGGCGCACCGAGGTGGTCGTCAGTCGTCCCGCCGACAGCCAACACGATGGCATCTTCACCTGGCACTTCCACCTCCCGTCCAAAGCAACCGTCAGTCTCGGGATCGACATCATCCCCTTGATTGGCGAAGACGAACCGATGCTCAGCTATCTCTACGACGACGCGCTGCAGGCGTTGCAAAAGTCGTACCGCCGCTGGCACGAACAGACCACGCGCATCAAGACGGATAATGCCTTCCTCGATCGCGGGCTCTTGCGCCGCGGCCAGATGGACCTTCGCATCTTGCTCGAAGAGTTCGACAGCGGACTCTTTCCCATGGCCGGCATCCCGTGGTTCTCGGCGCCCTTCGGTCGGGACGCGCTGATCACCTCGATTCAGACGCTGATGCTCAATCCGGAAATTGCACGCGGCACCCTCCGGTACCTGGCACAACGCCAGGGCACGGAGGTCAATCCGGCGCGTGAGGAAGAGCCCGGGAAGATTCTCCACGAGCAGCGCTACGGCGAGCTCGCCAACCTGGGGATGATCCCGCACACCCCGTACTACGGCTCCAGTGACAGCACGCCGCTCTTCCTGGTGTGCGCCGTGGAGATGATGGACTGGCTCAATGACCAGGACCTGTTCGTCGAGCTGCTGCCGGCACTATTGAAGGCCCTGGCCTGGTGCGATCGCTACGGCGATCAGGACCAGGACGGCTTCATCGAGTACGCCGAGCGCGCCAGTGGTGGTCTGCGCAACCAGGGTTGGAAGGATTCATCCGACTCGCTGCTCTATGCCGACGGCCGACCGGCCGAACTTCCGGCCGCGCTCGTCGAGGTGCAGGGCTATGTCTACAAGGCGAAGGTCGGGCTGAGCCGCATCCTCGAGCGGCTGGGCCAGTCGGGCATGGCCGAGCGCCTGGCCCGCGAGGCCGCCGAGCTGCGGCGACGGTTCGAGTTGAAGTTCTGGCTCGATGACGAGCAGTTTTATGCCCAGGGACTCGACCGGCACAAAGTACCGATCCGTTCGATCACATCGAACCCCGCGCACTGTCTGTGGGCCGGGATCATCGACCCGGAGCGCGCTGAGCTCCTGCGCGATCGGTTGATGGCGCCCGACATGTTCTCGGGCTGGGGGATCCGCACGCTCTCATCTGACTCGCCCCACTACAACCCGATGAGCTACCACAACGGCACGATATGGCCGCACGACAACTCGATCGCGGTCGCCGGCCTGCGCCGTTATCGCCACGCCGAAGCCGCCGGTCAGGTGATCGACGGCATCATGGAAGCGGGGGTTCGGATGCCGAATTATCGCCTGCCTGAATTGTTCTGCGGATTCCGTCGCGATACGCTCTACAACAATGGTCCGGCCGAGTATCTGGTCTCGTGCAATCCGCAAGCCTGGGGCGCGGGTGCTGCCTTCCATCTGATGCAGTCGGCCCTCGGCATCGTGCCCGACACGACCGCCGGTCGCGTCTATCTCAACCCCATCCCGTTCGGTCAGGCTCGCACGGTCGAGATCCGCGGGATGCGCATTGGTACCGGGAAGCTGTCGTTCAAGGTCGCCTACAACGGCGGCCGGCCGCACGTCGACGTGGTCGAAAAGCCCGACGATCTTGAAGTGATCCTCGATGAACCGCCCGTCATCACCTGAGTAGTTGGTGACCCGCCCGCGAGTCGGGCTGCTGCACTACACCTGTCCGCCCGTCATCGGCGGCGTCGAAACCATCCTTTACGAGCAGGCCACGCGACTGTCCGCCCGCGGCTACCCCGTGACCATCCTGGCTGGACGCGGCGGACCATTGACCGGCGGTGCCGGCAACATGCTCATCATCATTCCCGAGCTGGATTCGCGCCACGCCGCGATCAGCGAGCTCCGCGAGCAGATGATAAACGGCACGGTGCCACCAGCATTCGCACCGATGACGGCCAAGATCGAGGATCTCCTGCAACCACACCTTGCGGAGCTCGACGTCGTAATCGTGCACAACGCGCTGTCGCTGCACTTCAATCTGCCGCTGACGACCGCGCTCTGGAGGGCCGCCGATGGCGATCGCCCCCGACTGATCTCGTGGATGCACGACATGAGCTGGGTGAATCCCCTGTACCGGCCGTGGATGCACCATGGCGAACCCTGGGACTTCTTGCGACGCCAGCATCCCCGCATCACGCCCGTCTTCGTGTCAGTGCAGCGAATGAACGAATGGCGTGCCCTGGCCGGCGCAGCCGTCGATGCCAGCAACGTGATACCCAACGGCATCGACCCGGCGGCGCTTCTGAAGCTCGGTCCCGGTGGACGAGCGCTCGTCTCAAGGTTCAAGCTGCTGGACACCGACGTGCTCCTGCTGGCCCCGGTTCGGATCACGAAACGGAAGAATCTCGAGTGGGCGATCGATGCCGCGGCCGCGGTTCGGGATTCGGGGCGATCGGTCCAGTTGCTGATTACCGGGCCGCCGGGGCCGCACAACCCCAGCTCGCATGAATATGTGGCCGAGCTGAAACGGCACACTCAGCAGCTGCGCCTTCAGGATTCCGTGCGCTTCCTGTTCGAAGCGACGCCGGCCGGCAGCAACGACTACGCGGTGGACGCGTCCACGCTTTCGGACCTTTATATGCTGAGTGACGTCGTGGTTCTGCCCAGCGCGAGCGAAGGCTTTGGTCTGCCGGTGGCCGAGGCCGCCGTCTTCCGGGTGCCGATCGTGTGCACGGACCTGCCCGCGTTTCGTGAGGTTGCCCCCGAAGGAGCGGCGCTCGTGCCCGTCGATGCGGGCTCGCAGGCATTCACGGCAGCGGTGCTACGAGCGATCGAGACACCGGCTGCTCACCTCCGCCGCCATGTGCTGTCGGCGCTTTCATGGGACCGGCTCATCGAGGAACGCATCGAACCGTTGATCACCGGTAACGCATTGCAGCTCGAGAAGCGGCTATGAAACGATGAGCTCATGGAGGTTCTCGGCCAGGTGGTTGTGCAGGTCCTGGTCTTCTCCAGTGGCCTGTTAGTCCTCACCATTGTCGGCATGGGCGTCTACATGCGTGTCAGTGGACATGATCTCTATACGGGACGACCCACGGTACAGCCGCGGTCAAGGCTTCTATGGTGGTATCAGCTGTTTTTCAGCGTGATGCTCTTCACATCCTTCGCCTTTCAACTGGTGCCAGCCCAGCAGGCGATCGCTCGGGCCGCCCTACTGGCGCTGAGCATTGTTTGTTTGGTGCTGGGAACCGTGTTTTTTGGGAGATTCCTGCAGGCTTACAGACGCGAGCAGCGAGCCTCTCACTCGTAGGACTTACGATACTCACGCGACCCAACCAAAGGATCTGAAGAGCCCCTTGTGAGCCACTATCGCGTCCTGATTCCGACGACCAACCCGGCGCGCACCGGTCCACTGCTCAAGGCCATCTCGCCATTCCTCAATGCCGAGGATTCGCGCGGCACCCTGTTGGGCGTGATCGAAATGGCTCCCGAACGGCCGCTGAGTGAAGGTGTCGAGGTCGCCCGCGCCTACCGGGCGCTGTTGTCGCGGATCACGCGATATGCCGAACGAGGCCCAGGCGAACTGCGCGGGCAGGTGCGGATCGCGCACGTGGCCGCCCAGGGGATCCGGGAGGCGGTGCTGGAAACCGATACCAATCTCCTCGTGCTCGAGGCCGCCGGTAGCCAGGGCACGCGCAACGATGGCCTGTGGGTCAACGCTGTCGAAGACCTGCTCGTCGATCCCCCCTGCGACGTGGCGCTCGTCCGCCCGGATACGACGCCAATCCGCAGCGTGCTGGTTCCAGTTCGCGGCGGACCCAACGCCGAGCTCGCCCTGCGGCTGGCGAGCACGGTGTGCAAAGAAACCGGTGCCGAGCTCTGCATCCTCCATGTCTTCACGCCACGGATCTCGGATGACTCGCGACAACGCGAGGAGGCGTCCTTCCTCAAGCTGGTGCGCGTCGTCGACGTCCCGGTGCGCCGGCTGACGCTCTTTTCCAGCTCGGTGCGTGAGGCGATCATCCGTGAGGCAGCGGAGCATCAGATGATCGTGCTGGGCGCGACCATGAGCCTGATGCACCGCCCCATGGTGCTGGGCGCTCCAATCACGCGCCTACTGCGGCGACTGCCCGGCAGCGTGATGGTCGCCAAGGCTGCCGGTCCGGTAACGGCGCAGCGTGACCCCGACCGTCCCTTCCGGATCGAGAGCCGCGCGGCCGCCGGCGAACGCGTCGACCGGTGGTTTGCGGAAAACACCTTTCACAGCCGTGAGTTCGCCGATCTGCGCCGGCTGGTGGACCTCAAACAACGCCAGGGCGTCACCATCAGCCTGGGGCTGCCCACGCTCAATGAACAGATGACCATCGGGAAAGTCGTGCGAACCTTCAAGCACGCGCTGATGGACCGGGTGCCGCTCCTCGATGAAATCGTGGTCATCGACTCTGGGTCCTCTGACCGGACCACGGCGATCGCCGAGCGCGCAGGTGTCACGGTGGTGCAGCACAGCGAAATCCTGTCCCGCTATGGCGTTTTTCAGGGTAAAGGCGAAGCCCTGTGGAAGAGCCTCTTCGTCTTGAAGGGCGACCTGATCTGCTGGGTCGACACCGATATCACGAACATCCATCCAAAGTTCGTCTACGGCCTGTTGGGACCGCTGCTGAGCGATCCCGGAATCCATTACGTCAAGGGCTTCTACCGACGCCCGCTGAAATTTGGCGCGGAAATCCAGGCGCAGGGCGGGGGGCGCGTCACGGAGCTGGCTGCGCGGCCGCTCCTCAACCTCTTCTTTCCCGAGCTGTCGGGACTGGTGCAACCCCTATCCGGCGAGTACGCCGGCCGGCGCCGGGTGCTGGAGAGCGTTCCGTTCTTCACCGGCTACGGTGTCGAACTCGGATTGCTGCTGGCGATCTCCGAGGCCTATGGGCTGCGCGCCATCGCGCAGGTCGACCTCGGGATGCGGGTGCATCGCAACCAGACCCTTTTCGACCTCTCGAAGATGGCCTTCGCCATCATCCAGGTGGGACTCAAGCATCTGGGCGATCGGCACCGCATCCATCTGCTCGAGGAAGTCAATAAGACCATGAAGCTCATCCACTACGAAGACGAGCGCTACTGGATCGAGCAGAAGGAGATCGAGGACCAGGAACGGCCGCCCATGAACTCGGTTCCGGAGTATTTCCTGGCGCGCCATCGAGCGCAAGAGCCGGTTAGCGAATAGGCTTTCCTCCACAGCCGCGAGAGAACTTCGAACTGCAGGCTGAGAGGTTACGTCTCCACTTCGGATAATTCGAACGATGCGTCGAGGCTATGCCGCGCTCATCCTGCTGGCCCTGATTTGGGGCGCGAGCTTCTTCTTCATCAAGCTGGCGGTCTGGGATATGAGTCCCACCACCCTGGTGTTTCTGCGGGCGCTGATCGGCGTGCTAACGCTTGCGGTCATCCTCGCTGTGCGTCACCAACCAGTCGCGCCCCCAGGCACCCGCGCTCGGCTGCTTCCGTTCGTCGTGCTGGCGGTCTTTGGCTGCCTGTTGCCCTGGTTCTTCTTCGGCTTCGGTGAGCTGTCGATCAGCAGCGCCCTGGCGAGCATCTTCAATGCCACCACGCCGCTCTGGACCGCCGTCTTGGCTTTCTGGATCACCCCTGCCGAACGGCCGAGCCCGCTGAACTATGTCGGCGTCGCGATAGGCTTTTTCGGTACCGGCATTCTGGTGGCCCCGGATCTGATCGGGCAGCCGCTCAAGGCGACCACCATCGGCGCACTCGCCGTTGCCGCCGCGGCCGGGTGTTACGCGGTGGCGGCAATGGTGCAGCGGCGGCGGCTGCGCGGCGTCAGCTCGATCCAGGTGGGTTTCTGGCAGCTGGCGTTCACGGTACCGCTCGCCTTCGCCGTTGCCCTACCGACGATCAGCGCCACACACCTACATCCCTCATCGGTGCTCGCCATCGTGGTGCTTGGCGCCGGAGGATCCGGCATCGCGTATCTCCTCTACTACGGCATGATGAACACGCTCGGCGCGACCCGCGCCACGACTGTCACCTTCCTGCTACCGGTCACCGCGATTTTCTGGGGCATGACGCTTCTGCGCGAGACCATCACGCTGCCGATCATCATTGGCATGCTGGTGATCCTTTCCGGGGTCTTTCTCACCAGCCGCCCTCCGGTCTCGAGGCGGAGCGAAGTTGCCAAAGCCCAGGGCGTCGCCTGACGGCTTCCATAGAATTTCGCCTGGGTATGCGCCGACTGCTCGTCATCGCCGTCGGTCTCGTTATGACCGCGTGCTCGAATCCACTCCAGAGCACATCGACCACACCATCCTCGACACCGACGCCGACGCCCTCGCCAACGCCGACACCGGTCCCCTCCCCCACCATGGTCAACGGCCGCATCGTCGTCTCCAACCTGGACGACAACGGAGCCGCCGTCGTGGCCGGCATCCTCTATCCGGCGACCGGCGCTCCCTGCGGCGCCAACGGAAAGTACGACAGCTGTCCGGTAACCGACGGCCTGGCCACGCGGCTCGATGCGAATCCGCTCAAACAGGCCGAGCCGTTGTGCCGCTGTCAGAACACCTATCAAGCCCGGACCATCACCACTACACCGTTGCCGGCCGGCAACCCCGGAGCCATCGCTCATGTCGTGCTGGATTTCGGCGGAGGCACGACCGTGAAGATCGACGTCACGGTGCTCCGCACCGCAGGCGGCTGGTTTGCGAGCGATACGAGCTGCACCGGACAGGACCCTCAAGCGACCTCGATCTACGCGCAGATGCCGCCGGCCTGCAGCTAGCGCCAGGGCCGCCGATGATCCCAACGACGAATTGGCCTGACCCGCGGATTGTCGAATCCTTTCCGTTCGATTTCGATTTAGGGAGCCACACGGTCTACGCCGGGTTGATGGGCAGCGTCTCCCACGGCACTTACGTGCCAAAGGAGGATCCCGACAGCATTGACGACGTAGACATCATGGCGATCGTTGTGCCGTCGCCAAAGTGGCTTCTGGGATTGCATCAATGGGAGCATTGGGTCAAACAACGCGACGAGCTCGACGTCGTCATTTATTCGCTTCGCAAATTCGTTGGTTTGCTCCTGAAAGCGAATCCCAACGTGGTTGGCCTTCTCTGGCTCCGACCCGAGTTCGTCCTGGCGTGCCATGCTGCCTTTCAGCCGCTAATCGACCACCGCCGCGCCTTCAGTAGCCGTCGCTTACGAATCGTTCGTCGGATACGCAAAGTCACAGTTGACCAAGATGGGTGTGCCTGGCCACCGGGCCTATATGGGTGCAAAGCGTAAGGAACTCGTGCAGCGGTATGGCTACGACTGCAAGAATGCTGCCCACTCCGTGCGGTTACTTCGAATGGGCATCGAGTTTCTCGAAACCGGAGAGCTCAACGTCTATCGAACGGCAGACGCCGATGAGCTCCGCGCCATCAAACGTGGGCTCTGGACGCTCGAGCAGGTCAAGCACGAGGTCGACCGACTGTCCGAGAGAATCGCAGCGGCTCGTGACCGTTCACCGTTGCCGGAAGAACCAGATACGGTGCTCGCGGAGACACTATTGATAGACATCACGCAGACCATCTGGTCAAGTCGTGCAGCGCAAGCTTCGTGAGGCGCGTGGTACAAGCACCTTCGGTGGCGATCAGGCGATTTCGAGCGGTTCCTCGTCGAAAGCTTGCCTGTCGTTGAGCCGCCAGGAGCGCGCCTCCACCAGTCGCCCCTTCTCCACTGATGCGACGACGTAGCTGTAGAACGTCCAGGCGTGCTCGGCATCGAAGCGTGATGGAACCGGCGGATGATCGGGGTGACTATGCGCGAACCCGACGATTTCCAGCCCCTGGGCCTCGGCATCCTTCTGCACCCGCAGTTGCTCCAGCGGATCGAGCGCGTAACGATCGCGGGGCCGGTCGGTGATCGTGTTGCGCATGGCGCGAAAGTCGCGCACGTGATGGACGGAATTCTCGGCGCTGCCGATCAGGGCGCCGCAGGCCTCGTTCGGATAGCCCTGCTGGAGATGCTGCCGCATCCGGTCCATCACCGGGCGCGGAATTTTCAGTGTCAACGCTTTTGGCGGTAGAGTCCCGAGCTGAGGTAGCGGTCGCCGCCATCGGGAAAGATCAGCACGAACACGCCCTCGGAGGTACGTCGCGCGACCTCACGCGCGGCGTAGACTGCTGCGCCCGATGAGTTGCCCACCAGCAGGCCTTCGGTCCGCGCCAGATCGTGGGCCAGCTCATAGGCGGCCTCGGTCGGAACGCTGATCTTTTCGTCATGAACACTCGGGTCGTAAATGCCGGGGACGATGGAGCTGGCCATGTGCTTCAGGCCCTCGAGGCCGTGCAACCCATCCGACGGTTCAGCGGCGATCACCCGGATCGAACGGTTATGCCGCTTGAGAAACCGTCCAACGCCCATCAACGTTCCGCTGGTCCCGATGCCGGCGATGAAATGGGTCACCTCGCCGTGCGTCTGGTCGAGGATCTCCGGTCCGGTGGTATAGAAGTGGGCTCGCCAGTTGAACGAATTGTTGTACTGGTCGGGCATGAAGTACACGCCGGGCGCGGCCTCCTTCATCCGATGCGCTTCGCGGATCGCGCCATCGGATCCCTCCAGCGCCGGCGTGAAGATAGCCTCGGCGCCGAAGGCCTTGACGATCTCGCGCCGCTCCTCGTTGACGTTGGCGGGCATCACCAGCTTGACCTGGTAGCCCTTGGCCGCGCCGATCAAGGCATAGGCGATGCCGGTGTTGCCCGAGGTCGAGTCGAGAATCACCTTCTCGACGGTCAGCTCGCCGGTTCGCTCCGCCTCCTCGATCATTCGCAGCGCCGGGCGGTCCTTGACCGAGCCGCCCGGGTTGAACCACTCCGCCTTGGCATAGAAGGTGATGTGCGGAAATTCCTTCTCCAGGTGCCGGACGCGGATCAGCGGTGTGTTGCCGATCCGCTGCATGATCGACTGATCCGGGATATTCTCGACAAGCGAAAGTGCCCGATGCGGCATTGAACCCGATTCTATCGAGGGTTTCGCGGCGAACCTAGATCTGAATCAGGACAGGGCTTGCTGGAAGTCGGCGACCAGGTCCTCGGGGTGCTCGATCCCAGCCGAGCAGCGTACCAGCCCCTCCGTGATGCCGCTGCGTTCGCGCTCATCGGGCGTCAGTCCGCGATGCGAGGTCGACGCCGGATGGCTCAGGGTCGTGGCAACGTTGCCGAGGCTCGGCATCAACCGCACGATTTTCAGCCGGCTGACCATCGACTCCAGTGCCGCTTTTCCGCCGGCCAGCTCGAAGGACAGCAGCGCGCCGGCGCCATTGGGCAGGAGCCGCCGCGCCCGGGCGCAGAACGGACTACTTTGCAGCTCGGGGTAGTGGACGCGGGTGACTGCCCTGTGCTGCTCGAGCACCTGGGCGAGCGTCAGGGCATTGGCGCTGTGTCGCTGCATCCTGACCGCCAGCGTCCGGATGCCGCGCAGCGTCAACCAGGCATCAAAGGGACCGAGCGTCGGCCCGAATGTGTGGGCAAAGGCGCGGGCAGACTGGATCCATGCCGGCTTGCCGACAACGGCGCCACCAATCACGTCGGCATGGCCGCTGAGGTTCTTGGTGGCGCTGTAGATGACGACGTCGGCGCCCCAGCGGAAGGGCTGGCTGAGCGCGGGCGTCGGCACGGTGTTGTCGATTACCAGGAGCGCGCCGGCATCGTGGGCGATCCTGGCCAGAACCTCGAGATCGGGGACGCGAATCAGGGGATTGGTGCAGATTTCGCACAACAGGACGCGTGTCCGATCCGTCACGGCGCGTCTGACCGCGTCCAGATCCTGGAAGTCGACAATCGCACTCGTGATGCCGAAGCGCGCCAGGTCATCGCGCACGAAGGTCAACGTCGTCCCATAGCAGTCATTCGCGGCCACCAGATGATCGCCGGCGCTCATCTCACTCATCAACGCCACAGCAATCGCTGCCATCCCCGAACCAACCACGACCGCATCGAGCTTGAGGTTCAGGCCGTGGCCTTCGAGACTCGCGAGCGCCGTTTCCAGCTGCCGATGGTTCTCGGTCCCCCATCGACCATAGCCGCGATGTTCGGCCATCGCCGCATCGAGCGTCTTCAGATCCGCATAACCACTCGCCGAACCAACCGTGATGTCGGGCGTGATCGATGCGTCCGGACGGTCGAGCGCCGGCTCACCGGCGTGCACCGCGATCGTGTCGGAGTGCGACATCGGGCCAGCCTACCTCAGTAAGGTGTCATGCCTTACCGCTTGAGGAAACGCACCCGACGGCGCCGTCGATAACTGTCCGGGCTGTCCTTGCTGACGACGCTGATGCTGCCGTCGTTCTCGAGGACGGCCAGCTTGCAGTCCGAAACGTCCTCGACGCCATGCTCGCGCAAGGCCATCTCGACGTCGTTGACGCTCAGGCCTTCCTTCTCGAGGTTTTCCTGGATGATCTTGCCGTCGGTGCAAACGACGGTCGGCGGTGGTTCGACCAGCCGGTCGAAGGCGGGCCAGTAGCTGCGCAGCATGGCGACACCTCGGTTGATGAGCAACAGGACCACGATGATGATCACGCCACCCGTCAGGGAGTTGTCGGGCCCGGTGATCGCCGGCTGCAACGCATTCGCGACCAGCAGCACGAGAACCAGATCAAAGACGGTGAACTGACCCAGCTCGCGCTTGCCGAACAAACGCAGGCCGACGAAGAAGACGGCGTAAATGATCAGTGAGCGAATGACCAGCTCCCACCAGGGGACGCCCAGCTTGAAGAGGCTATCCATCTGAGGCGAATCTTAGACGGGACTAGCGCGTTACTGGATGGCGGAATCCAAAGTCGAGCAGGGTCGCGGCGTCGGTGAAGTGCTGCGTGCTGCCCAGCACCACCACCAGGATCGCCCGGCCGTCGCGGGTGGCCGCGGCGGCCAGGCAGTAGCCTGCCGCGCCTGTATACCCGGGCTTGATGCCGATCGCGCCAGGATAGGTCCACAGCAGTCGATCGATATTCGTCGGATTAAAGGCCTTGTGATGCGCCGTCGCATAGATCGAAAACTCCTTCGAGCCGACGATCGTCCGCAGGTCGGGGTAGTCGTTCAACAAGGTCGCGGAAATCACGGCCAGGTCGTAGGCCGAGCTGACATGGTCGGTATCGTCGAGGCCGCTGGGGTTGGTGAAGTGCGTCTGACGCAGGTGCAACAAACCGGCCTTCTGGTTCATGAAATCGATGAACTGCGCCCGGTCGACGAGGCCCATCGCGATCGCTTCCGCGGCGTCGTTCCCCGAGTCCAGGATCATCCCCTCGATCAGCTCGCGGAGGGTCAGCTGCTCGCCGGCACTGATCCCCATATGGTTCGGCTCCACCTGGGTGGCGCCATCGGGCACCGTGATGACGGTGTCCATGGGCGCCAGGTCGGCCGCCACCATGGCCGTCATCATCTTGGTGAGCGATGCCTCGGGATAGCGGCCCGTGGCGTCCTGCTGATACAGGATTTGCCCCGCGGTCAAATCGACGACGATTGCCGCTCGTCCCTTGATGGCGGGAACCTCGGCGATCGGGTGCGTCCGCAGCCAGCTGCCGCTGAGGACCGGCACTTTGACGTCGGGCAGCTGCGTTGCGATTGCCGGCCGCGACGGCGAGGGTCTCGAAATGGGGGTCGGGGCCGGACGCGGTGTTGCGGTCGCCCGTTTCGTTGCCGCGGCCTTTGGTGGGGCGCTCCTGGTGGTGGCCGCGACGGCATGCATCTCGTGGTGGCCCTGCACCAGGACATAGACCCGAGTTCCAAGAACCAGGGCCGCGATCAGGATCAGTGGCCGGATGATCGGGTTGCGCCGGCGCGCGGGTAGTTGAAGACGGCGCGAGCGCGCCGGGCGGCGGCCGCGCGTCCCGAGGCTGTAGCCGGACGTAGGGTAAGACGTTCGCCTCAAGAAGTCGGGTTCATCATGGGCAAGGTCCCAGAGGATGTCAAGCTGTTGCTCTCGCGGGCCACGGCTTGATAGATATGAAGAAGGAACACCCGGGAGGTTGAGAGCAATGCCGCAGGACGCATGGAGTCCGAAGCGCGAGCGTCAGTACGAGCACATCAAGTCGAGCCTGAAGCAGCGGGGCACCGGCGAGGACAAAGCCGAGGAGATCGCCGCCAGAACCGTCAACAAGGAGCGAGCCCGCAGCGGTGAAGCGAAAGAGGCGAGCCGGACGTCGATCGAGGACATCTCATCCGAACGCCGCGGCGGCTTGCGGTCGCACACCGGCGCAGCGGGCCGGACCTACGACCAGCTGCGCAACGAGGCTAAGGAAAAAGGCATTTCCGGCCGCTCGAAGATGTCGAAGGCCGAGCTGGAACGCGCTGTCAACCGCAAGAGCTAGCTGAGGTGTACCACCGCCCGAAGCAGGGCGGCGACGATCGCACCGGCGACTACGCACACGAGTAGCGGCACCCGCAATGCGGAGAGGATTGCTGTCACCAGGACCGCCGGTATCTTCACGTCCAGGTGAAGGATTCCGTTCGGCCCGGTCAACTGGATGCCGACCAGGCCCGCAAGCAGCGCTGGAGCCAATCCACTCGTGCGCTCGATGAGCGGCGCTGGGATTCTGGGCAGCAGCGGGCCGGCGGCACGCATCAGGAATGAGAGCGCGGCCAGCCCAACGACGAGCGTTAGTGCTAGCGGGCCAGCCATAGCCCAATCACTGCCGCACCGGCGAGCGGAATTCCGAGCGGCGTAAACGGCGCCAGCGCAAGCGCGACGAGCGCGCCGGCCACGGCGCAGCGAATCGCGTGCTTGCCGCGAAGCATCGGCCATAACAGCGCGGTAAAGAGTGCCGGGAAGGCGGCGTCGAGGCCGAGGCGCTTGGGATCACCGACCACCGCACCGACGGTGACACCCAGGACGGTGCCCGCAACCCAGGCGGTATAGAGGAATGCGCCCGTGACCAGCAACGTCCGAGGCTCTGGCCAGCCGCCCTCACCGGCTCTGACCGCCAGCACGTAGCTCTCGTCGATGACCAGCTGCCCAAGGAGCGCTCGAAGGAGACGCCTGCCGGGCAGTGACCGGGCTGCGGCAATCCCGGTGGCGATGTAGCGAAGGTTGAGAAGCGCTCCTGCCAGAACCGCGGCAAGCACACTGCCACCGGCGGTAATCACGCCCAGCGCCGCGAATTGCGCGGATCCGGCGAAGACCAGCATCGACATCAGTACCGGTGCCCAGGCGGGCAGGTGGGCCGCGATGGCGAGCACACCAAACGAGATGCCAAACACGAAGACCGCGATCGCGATCGGGACGGCCGCCGCCAGGATCTCCCGTGGCGCGCGGACGCCCCTGATGGCCGACATTGAACAGCAAGATGCCGGCGCATCGGCGCCGGCATCTCGAACTTAACTTAGCGGGCGCCGATCGGGACTTTCTCGAGGATCTTCAGCGATTCGCGCACGAACGCCGGGATATCCGCCGGCTTCCGCGACGTCACCAGGTTCTTGTCGACCACGACCTCCTGGTCGACGACGTTGGCCCCGACCTGCTTCAGATCGTCCTGGATCGTCTGCCAGGCCGTCAGCGTTCGACCCTTCACCACGCCCGCCGTCATCAACAGCTGCGGACCATGGCAGATCGCAAACACCGGCTTCTGGGCGTCGAAAAACCCCTTCGTGAAACTGACCATCTTGGGGTTGGCGCGGAGATGGTCGGGCGAGTAGCCGCCGGGGATGAACAGGGCGTCAAACTGGTCTGGACGAACCTGGTCGATGCCGACCTCGGCCCTCGTCGTCTCCTGGCCTTTCTTCCCCTTCAGCTCCTTACCTGCTTCCAGGCCGATGACCGTGACCTGGTGGCCAGCCTGTTTGAAGGCATCGTATGGTTGCTTGAACTCGGAGTCCTCGAAACCGCTGTCGAGCAGACACGCGATCCTCATCCTGATACCTCCTTCAGAGCTGTTGTTATATCGCCGTTTCAGCCTACTGGCCGCTGCTCCCCACCGTCAAGCTGAAGCGAGCCCTGCCTCTTCTTCTTAGCCCGGGATTCCGTATCGTTGTAGGGCATGATTCGGCGGGCGCTACCTTACGTGATCGCACCTGCCGCCGTTGTGGCGACTGCTGCAGCGCTGGGTGGCCTCGCCTGGGTTTTACGACTCCCGCGAATCGAGAGCTTCCTGCTGGTCTTCGTCCTGGTGGTCGGAGCCATCGCCTGGCGGTACGGTCGCGGCCCGGCGATCGTTGGAGCCGTCGCGTTCACTCTGATTGCGGACTACTTCTTCATCGTGCCACTTGGCAGCTTTGGCTCGATGACCGTCGGGGACAGCGTCCGGCTTCTCACCGGCATCCTTGCCGCGGCCGCGCTCATCCAGTTCGGCCATGTCAGCCGGCGCCGCCAGATCGAGCTGGAGAAGCGCAAAAATCTCCTGCAGGACGTATCGCCGCGGATCCTCCAGAACGTCGACTCTGAGGCGATCATCGACACGGTGGTCGACGCAACCCTTCGGGTGATCAATTATCAGCACCTTCGCCTGTACCGCTGGGACGAATCCGCTGAGCGGCTGATCCCGGTGAAGTCGGTGGCGCGGGCAAAGCCATACGCCGGGATCGACTGGATGAATACGACGCTCGCGCTGGGCGAAGGCATTACCGGGACCGCGGCGCAGTCGTGCCAACCCTTGCTGGTGCCGGACGCCAGCAAGGATCCGCGGATGGTCTACCCGGCCGGCACGACGCCGATTGAAGAGAGCGTCCTCAGTGTGCCGATGGTGACTCGCGACCGGTTGTTCGGCGTCCTCTCTCTGGCCCGGCTGGGGGCCCGCTCGCTCAGCAGCGAGGACCTTCGGTTGATGGAATCCGTCGCGGCGCAGACCGCGCTCGCGCTGGCCAACGCCGAGGAGCACGCCGAAGCCGAGCAGACCATCGAGGCGCTCGCCACCATCGAGAGCCTCAAGCCCGGCGATGAGGTTGTACCGGAGACCGAGGCCGACCATCGTCTCCTCAACAGCTTTGTCGATTTCACGCATGCGGACCTGGCCACCCTCCGTCTGCTGCGAGCCGACGGGCGCTACCACGTTGTCGCGACGGGCGGCCGGCTATGGCCGGACACCGATCCACCGACCGGCCCCCCGCTCGCCGGGTCTGAGGTCGCCTGGCTGACCGATCCAAAGCTGACCGCCTTTGTCGCCGATCCTGGGACCGGCCAGAGCCTCCCAAAATGGGCGCAGCTCGGAATCCAGCACGCCGGCATCAAGGCCACGCTCTTCCTTCCCATCCGGGCCGGTCAACGGCTCGCGGGAATCGTCGGCCTGCACTGGCGCCGTCCCCGTTGGTTCCGCCCGGAGCTCCTCGGACGGCTGCAGCTGCTGGCGGCGCAGGCCGCCATCGCCCTCGACGCCCGCGAAGCCCTCGAGCGGGAACGCAGCCGAGCCGATGCCTTGACCGAGCTCGAGCGCGCCCGCCGCGAGTTCATGCAGATCGCCTCGCACGAGCTCCGCACGCCACTGACGGTCATCCGCGGTTACGCATCGATGCTGGCCGATGGGTCCCTGGGGGACGTGCCGCCGCAAGCCAAGCAGGCGATTAGCACTCTGATGGACAAGACCAGCGAGATGCGGGTGCAGGTTGAGCGGATGCTCTTGCTGGCTCGCCTCGAAGACGCGGCCGCACCACAACACATGGCGCCGATGGATCTCCGGACGGTTGTCCGGGAGTCGATTGCCCGGGTCCAGCCGGCGTTGGCCCTCAGACACGGGCAGGTGGATGTCGATCTGGCCCAGTCGCCCCTGCCGGTCGTCGGCGACCCCGAACGCCTGGCCACCGCTGTCGATAACTTGCTCCAGAACGCGGTCAAGTTCAGCGCCGGCCCGCCACGAATCGAGGTGGCGGGCGATCGGACTAACGGACGGGTCCGGCTGGTGGTTAGGGACCATGGCATCGGCATCCCTGAGGCGGCGCGCCGCCATCTGTTCGAGAAGTTCTACCGGGTCAACGACCCATCGCTCCAGAACGTGGCGGGTACCGGAATCGGCCTCTACCTGGTTCGCCAGGTGGTGGAGGGCCATGGGGGCCGGGTGGCCGTCGAGAGC
>CAZRMD010000040.1:0-18029 GCA_964601135.1 uncultured Actinomycetes bacterium
GCGGAGGGAGAGGGATTCGAACCCCCGAAGGCTTGCACCTTAGTGGTTTTCAAGACCACCGCCATCGACCACTCGGCCATCCCTCCAGCGACCCACAATGATATCGCTCGAAAATCACGCGGCGCGCCGACGTGAAGGCTCGAAGGCCGCGCCGTGAGCAGGAACCCAAATCACATTCGGAGCGCTCCAGAGCGCCTTAGACGGCGCACGGTTCCGTGTGCCCGCCGGAAGCTTTTCGAGGATCTCGATCAGGCGACTTCCGAGATCGGCTTTGAGTACACGGTGCGGCGACCATATCTCATTGGCCGTCAGCTCCATGCTGGCCTGGAATTGGAATCTCGCGGCCCCGTTCCGGAATCCGTGGCGGGCATGACGGATAAAGAAAGGCGATGGGATCAGGAATAAGGGATCGTCGAGGCCCATCGCGGGAATGTCGAACCGCGCCATGAGAAACCACAAACGAGGATCCACGACCAGCGGCAGCTTCATGTCGAAATCGATCTGGAGCCGGCGCGACTTGCCATGCATCCGCAACCGCCTGGCGGTTTTCATCTGGATGGCGATGGTCCCGCGAAAGTGGCGTCGCAGATGGACCTCGAAGTCTCGTCTCTCGTCGTCGGCGACCGGCCTGGTTGGGACCACCGCTCCGTTACTCGTCAGGATGGCGATTTTGACGAACTCCGCTTCTGTAATCACGCCTTGCTGGCCTGTGTTAATCGCCACGGTTAGCTCAACTCAGGTATGACGTATTTCCTCCGCCCAATGCTGTACGGAACGGGTCAGCGAATAACCTCGAGTCCGCCCATGTAGTTGCGCAGCGCCGTCGGAACCCGGATGGTGCCATCCTCCTGCTGGTAGTTGTCCAGGATGGCCGCAACCGTCCGGGGTAGGGCCAGGCCCGAGCCGTTGAGGGTGTGCACGAACTGCGGCTTTCCGCCCCTGTCGCGATAGCGAATGCCGGCGCGACGAGCCTGGAACTCGCCGAAGTTCGAGCAAGAAGACACCTCCAGATATCGGTCATCGCCGGGGCAATAGGCTTCCAGGTCGTATTTCTTCCACTGGGCGAATCCCATGTCGCCGGTGCACATCAGCAGCACCCGGTACGGAAGCGCGAGCTGTTGGAGAACGGTTTCAGCATCCCTCACCAGGGATTCCAGCTCGTCCATCGACGTCGATGGTTCGACGAATTTGACCAGCTCCACCTTGTTGAACTGATGCAGCCGGATGTAGCCCCGGGTGTCTTTGCCGGCCGCGCCGGCCTCGCTGCGGAAGTTCGTCGACCAGGCGACGTGCTTGATGGGAAGGTCCTTGCCATCGAGGATCTCGTCGCGGTACATGTTCGTAACCGGGACCTCGGCGGTCGGGATCAAAAAGAAATCGCGCTTGTCGACCCGAAAGGCATCGTCCTCGAACTTGGGAAGCTGACCCGTCCCCGTCATCGACGCACGATTGACCAGTTGCGGTGGCAGGATTTCGGTGTATTCGTGCTCCCGGATGTGGAGATCCATCATGAAGTTCAGCAGCGCCCGCTCCAGGCGCGCCCCGGCGCCCTTGAGAAAGACGAACCGCGACCCGGTCACCTTGACGGCCCGTTCGACGTCGATGATGCCGAGCCGCTCAGCGAGCTCGTAGTGCGGCCGCATCTTGAAGCTGGGTGGCTTGCGCTCGGCCATTCCCCACTCGCGCACGGTGACGTTGCCGCTGGCGTCGCGGCCTTCCGGAACCGATGGGTCCGGTGGATTGGGCACCTCGAGGAGGAGCGCATTGAGCCGGGTATCGATGGGCGCGACGCGTTGCTCGAGGGCCTTGATCTCGTCGCGCATCCTGCGCAGCTCCTCGACGGCCGCCTCGTCGCGGCTCTTCGCCATCGCGGCCGATCGGCGGTTCTGCTCCGCTTTGAGCTGCTCGACCCGAGTCAGCAGCTCGCGACGCTCCCCATCCAGCGCCAGAATCTCATCGACCGGCGCCGGCTCGCCCTTCTTGCGCGCGCCCTCCTTGACCAGGTTCGGGTGCTCGCGGATGAAGCTAAGGCTCAGCATGGCGGGCGCGCAGGTGCGGGAACAGGATCACGTCTCGGATCGAGGGCTGGTCCGTCAGGATGGCTGCCAGACGGTCGACGCCCATGCCCATTCCACCGGTCGGCGGGAACCCGTACTCGAGCGCGGTCAAAAAGTCCTCGTCCATCGGATGCGTTTCTTCATCGCCGGCGGCGCGGGCCCGTGCCTGGTCCTCGAACCGAGCCCGCTGATCCTCGGGGTCATTCAACTCGGAGAAGGCGTTGGCGATTTCCTCGCCGGCGATCATCAGCTCGAAGCGGTCGGTCAGGCGCGGATCGCTGATCCGCCGTCGGGCCAGGGGTGAGACTTCGACCGGGTGACCGAGCACAAACGTGGGCTGGACCAGGGTGTCCTGCACCAGCTCCTCGAAGAGCTCGTCGACCAGCCCACCCCAGCCGAGGCCCGGCTTGGGCTCGATGTTGTATGTCTTGATCAGCCGTTCGAGCGTCGCGACATCGGCGCGGTAGAGGTCCTCATCAACCGCCTGGCTCACCGCCTCGACCATCTCGATCCGTTTGAAGGGCCTGGTGAGCTGGATTTCCTGGCCCTGGTACTGGATGGTCGGTGTTCCCTTGACCCGCTCGACCAGGTGGATCACCAGCGACTCGGTGAGCTCCATCATGCCTTCGACGTCGGTATACGCCTGATACAGCTCGAGCATCGTGTACTCGGGGCTGTGCCACTGATCCATGCCCTCGTTACGGAAGATTCGCCCGATCTCGTAGACGCGGTCGAAGCCGCCGACAATGAGCCGCTTGAGATACAGCTCGAGGGCGATGCGCAAGTAGAGCTCCATGTCGAGCGCATTGTGGTGCGTCCGAAACGGTCGCGCTGTGGCCCCGCCCGCCATCGCCTGCAAAACGGGGGTCTCGACCTCGACAAAGCCGCGGCCTTTCAAAAAGGTGCGCGTCTCCTCGACAATCCGGCTACGCGCGAGGAAGACGTCCATCACCTCCGGGTTGGCGATCAGGTCCAGGTAGCGCTGCCGGTAGCGCAGCTCTTTGTCGCGCAAGCCGTGATATTTTTCGGGCAGCGGCCGCAAGGCCTTTGCCAGCAGGACGAAGTCGTCGATCTCGCAGGTGACCTCGCCTCGTTTCGTCCGAAAGAGCACCCCGTGAATACCGATGACGTCGCCCAGGTCGAGGTCCGTGAATCGCCGGTACGCGTCCTCGCCGAGCCGGTCAACCTTCGCCAGGATCTGGATCCGGCCCGCGAAATCCTGGAGATGCGCGAAGGTCGCTTTGCCCATCACCCGGATGGCGACGAGGCGGCCGGCCAGGGCCACGCGCTCGGTCCGGGCGTCGGGTCCTGCGGATTTCTCGGTCTGCTCGAACAGTTCGATGGCGTTGGCGGAGGAATGCGTGCGATCGAATCGGCTCTGGTACGGTTCGATGCCACGGTCGCGCAACGCCTGTAACTTCTGCCGACGCTGCAGTTCCTGGTCGGTCCGCGCCGCTTCCATTCCGCGAAAGTCTAAATGGTGGCGGGCACCCGCTAAAGCACGTCGAAGATGCGAGACTCCATCGGGCGATCAGGACGGAAGGGGTTGTCCTCCGCCCGAAGCTTCCCGGAAATCGCGTCAATCATGCGACGGCTTCCCCCGATGCTTCCCATGATCCCGTGGCCGCTGTAGCCGGTATTCACGGCCAGTCCTGGTATTTCGGTCGGTCCCAGCAATGGCCGCCGGTCGGGAGTGTAGGTGTACTGGCCAGCCTGGAGCCACCATTGCAAGCGAGGCGAGGCCCAAACCTCTTTCCAGAACGGGGCGACACGGGCGAGGGCATGGTCACTCCTGGGATCGAGTAGGCCGAAGGCAAAGTCAGACGACGTCGGAACATCCTCCATGGGTGGCTCGGCTGCAGCGGGGGCAGTCCACAGCACGTGCGCGCCGGTGCCGGCGGGCCTCCAGTGGGCACCCGTCTCGAACTCGATGGTCATTGGTGCGTCCCGCGGAACCTGCGGCAGGTCTGGCACGATCAATTTCTGCCGCCGCACCGTCGTGAGGGGAAGCTCCAGACCCGCCAGCCGTGCGAGGGGCCCGGACAGTGGGCCGGCAGCGATAACAACGGTCTCGGCGGCGACGGATCCTGCGCTCGTGGTCACGCCGCGAATGGCCTCGCCCTCTCGGACGAAGCCGGTGACCGGTCGATCCATCTCGAATCGCGCTCCGCTCGCTCGCGCGAGCTCGAGAGCAAGGCGCCGCGGCTCGAGCCAGCCGTCGCCCTGGCGGAAGCGCGCATTTACGATGTCGCCCCCGAGGTAAGGGAAACGCCGTCGGGCCTCGCGGGGATTGAGCAGCTCGACGTCATCGAGTCCCCAACCGCGCTGCACCGCAACAAGGTTTCGTTGAGATCGTGCACCGTCGTCCGTTCGCGCGACGAAGAGGTAGCCCTGGTGCCGGAGTCCGATGTCAACCCGCTGCTGCAGGTCGTCGAAGAATGCCACGCTTTCCCGCACGAGCTCGACCTCCTCGACGTTGTCGAACTGCAGACGGAAGGCGCCCGTCGCAACTGGGGTCGTGAGCGTCGCCAGAGCCGGCCGCTTCTCGAGAACCATCGTCCGAAGTCCGGCGCGTTGCGCGAAAAACGCCGTCGCGCAACCGATGATGCCGCCGCCGATGACGACGAGGTCGGCGCGTTCGGCCGCTAGCGGACCTCGACGATCAGCATGCTGGTCGCGCCGCCCGGCGTCGTCACCGAAACGTTGTCACTGACGTGCTTGCCGAGCAGCGCCTTCCCGACCGGGGATTCGAACGAAATCCGGCCCTTGCCGGGTTCGGCCTCGGCGGAACCGACGATGGTAAATGCCTCGTCACCGTATTCGTCGTGCACCTTGACCGTCGACCCGACCTCGACCACGCCCTTGACGTGTTTGCCCTCGATGATCGAGGCGTTGCGGATCAGTTTCTCGAGCAGGAGGATACGACCCTCGACGAAGCCCTGCTCATTCTTGGCATCGTCGTATTCGGCATTCTCGTTGATGTCGCCGAACTCCTTGGCCTGCCGGATCCGCTCGGCAACCTCGGGCCGGCGCTTGTTGCGCAGCACCTCGAGCTCGGCTTGCAGCCGGTTCAGGCCTTCCTGGGTGATGTATACGACTTTGTCACTGTCCATGATTCTCCCTTCGCCCGAGCCCCTTCCGGCTCAAAGAGCCGACGTATTATACGGGTCCGACTCTGGATTTGGCTACCTGACTATCTCTATCGTGAGCGGGGGCAAATTCTCGCGCACCCGCATCCCGGCGCCGGGCGGCAGCACGGTGAGGAATAGGCCATGGATCGTGTAGAGGCCGGGAGCCAGCTGACTCGAGGTGGGCCATTCGGCCGCGAAATTGGCGGTTTCCCCGGCGGCCAGGCTCTTGTAACCAAAGGCCATGCACTGAATGGCAGGCACCGGTTCCTCCCACACCGTTTGCTTGTTGCCGTCCTCTGCCCAAATATGCAGGGTCTGGACGCAGCCGACCTCGTACTCGATCGGACCCGACACGGTCAGGCTGAGTTTCACAGTATCGCCGGCCGTCTGTCGGGCCGGTGAGGCGACGGCGTGGAAGGGGCCGTTCGTCCCCGAAACCGTGGCGGGGGGCGGCGAGCCGGTCGCGCGAGCGCCGCAAGCCGTCAGGACCAGTGCAAGCAGGAGCGCAGAGAGTCGCTTCACCCTGATATGACGGCCGGCCGGCGGAAAAGTTCCTACCCGGTCCTCCGGCCTTTCGCCGGGTCCTTGACGTAGTCCGTGAGTCCGAGGACATTGCCCCAAGGGTCGGCGAGCTCGACCGCCCAGCCCGTCAGAATCTCCATCGGCTCACTGAGGATCCGGGCGCCCTTCCTGCGCAGCGCCGCTGCCGCGGCCCGCGCATCCGTGACCTCCAGCCAGATGCGTGGGGTGTCACGGGGCGGTGACGGAACCAGCGCCTGTACCCGGATCATCAGGCCCGGTTCTTCCTGACCCAGGCGGTAGCCAATGACGCCCGCCTGTGGTACGGCGAATTTCACCGGGAGGCCGAGCGTCGCCTCGTAGAACGCCCGCGCCTCCTCGAGGTCGCCAACCGCCAGCATCACGTTGTCGACACCGAGTACCTCGAGTTCGCTCACGGCTCAGGCGGCTTCGCAGGATACCGGCGCGTCCTGAACCTCTTCGTCGAGGGTGCGGGCGCCGGGGTCGATTGCCGCCGCGGCATTGAGAACCCGGTCGATGTCGATCGGGCTCGAGACCGATTGCACCAACGTGCGCAGTCGCGCGGCGCCCCGAAATCCATGGAGGCCCCAGGCAATGAACTTGCGCAGGATGCGGCAGCCGCGCTCCGGGCCGTAGTACTCGAGGACGAGATCGCATTGGCGGCGTACCAAAGCGAGCTGCTCCTGCCACGACAGGTCGGGGATCGACTCGCCGGTCGTCAGCATCGCCACGGTCTGGCGAACCAGCCACAGGTTGCCGAGAATGCCACGGCCGAGCATCACGGCATCGACTCCGCTGTCCGTCTGGCGCCGATAGGCATCCTCGGCGGTACGGAGATCGCCACTCCCGGCGACCGGGATCCGCACCGACGCCTTGACCGCCGCGATCGCCTCCCAATCCGCCCAGGGGTCGTAGCGCTGCGAGCGGGTTCGTCCGTGAACGGCAAGCCCCTGAATTCCAGCCGCCTCGAGGCGAGGAGCCAGCTCGAGATGATTGCGGCTCGCGAAATCCCAACCCAGCCGGATCTTGACCGTGACAGGAATGGGCACCGCCCTGACCACTGCCTCCGTGACGCGGCAGGCGCGATCGGGATCGCGGAGCAGCGACGAGCCGCCCGACGTCTTGACGACCTTCGGCACCGGGCAACCCATGTTGATGTCGACGATGTCGGCGCCGGCATCCGCGACCATGCGCGCCGCCTCGGACATCACCTCAGGGTCGCCTCCCATGAGCTGCACCGAGACCGGCCGTTTGTCCCAGCGCAGATCCATCAAGCGAAATGACTCGCGGTTTCCGCGAACCAGCGCCTCGCTGCTGATCATCTCGGTGCAGGCCAGTCCGGCGCCGAACTCCCGGGCGAGTTTGCGGAAGGGGGCATCGGTCACACCGGCCATGGGTGCGACATAGACGGGGGAGGTCAGCGTATGTGGGCCAATCTGCATTGGGCTAACAGCGTACCAGCCGATCGCCGATCCGAGGCCGTGGCGCGGCCTCAGGCATTGAGCTCATAAATGAGCCGAAGGCCTTCGAGCATCAGCCGCTGATCGACCAGCTCGATGACCGGAGTTTCGGCCGCGATCAGTCCGGCGAAGCCCCCGGTCGCGATCACGCGGGCGTTCTCGCCAAGCTCCTTCTTGATGCGGGCCACCATGCCCTCGACCTGGGCGGTGAAGCCGAAGATGATGCCGGCCTGCATGCTCTCGGCCGTGGTGCGGCCGATCACCGTGGCCGGGGGCTTCAGTTCGACGCGTTGCAGCCGGGCCGCCCGCTCATAGAGCGCGTCGACGGAGATCCCCATGCCGGGCGCAATCGCGCCGCCCAGATAATCCCCGTCCTTCGAGACGACGTCATAGGTCGTTCCCGTGCCGAAATCGATGATGATCAGCGGGCCTCCATATTTCTTGAAGGCGGCCATGGCCGCGACGATGCGGTCGGCACCAACTTCCTTCGGATCGCGATAGTGGATCTTCAGCCCCGTCTTCACGCCGGGACCGACCATCAACGGCTCCTGGCCGAAGTATCGCTGGACCGCCTGGATGAGGCTGCTGTTCAGCGGCGGGACGACGCTGGCCACGACGACGGCCTCGACGTGTTTGGGATCGATGCCTTCCTGGCGCATCAGCTGCACCATGACCAGACCGAGCTCGTCCGGCATGCTGTCGCGACGCGTCGCCAGCCGCCAATCGTGCCGGAGCTGATCCCCCTCGAAGAGCCCGAACGTGAGGTTCGTGTTCCCGAGGTCGATCGCCAGCAGCATCGTGGCTCAGTGTACCCGCGAGGTCACGCGGATTTTGGTTTCTACAATGGACGTGTGACGGTGGTTGCACGAGACATCGCCGCCGAAGAGATGCGGATGCTGCGGCCCTTCTGGCGCGATGGACGCATCGTGCGCTGGCCAGCCCGCGAGAGCCGGCGCCGTCTGCTGCTGAACGAGGTCGTTCGAACGTTTCCCCCTGGAAAGCGCTTCAGCGAACCGGAGGTGGACGCCGTCCTGCGAGAGCTCTGGGCGGACCACTGCCAGCTGCGCCGCGCGCTGGTCGACTACGAGCTCCTCAACCGAAAAGACGGCGTCTACTGGCGAGTCTGCTAAGCCAAGTTACACAGAGACTGAGCGCGCGGTTTGCGTCGTCGTCGGCTCGCGGCGCACTCGGACCTAAGACGAGTGTCCTCGTGTGCTCGCACGAGCCGCCTCCGCCGCCTGCGCGACACGCGCGAAAGCGCGGCTCGGCCTGCGGCCTCGCTGTACTGCTTACCTGGCTCCGTCGGGCCTAGTAAACGTCTTCTTTTCTAGTATCTTCGTCGATCTCGGGAACCTCGATCTCTTCCTCGCCTGACTCGACGGTGTGCATGCCCTCGAGCTCTTCCGCGGGCTCTTCGGTCTCCTCCTCCGCGTCCTCGATGTCGGCCCGAGCGAGGAGCGACTCCTTGGCGTAGGGGCGGAACTCCTCACGGCCCTTCTTGATGGGGAAGGACGGCCGGCCGAAGAACTTCGGGTCCTGGTAAATCTCCCGGATGATGATCTTGATGGCGCCGCCATCGCAGGTCGCCACGGCGCCGGAGTAGCGGTTGCCACCCTCGACGAACTTGATCAGGCGGCGTCCCAGGGCGTGCTCGAGGTGGCCGAGCGACACCCCACGGGCGGTCTCCACGTTCATGGTGTCTCCATCCGCAATCAGCTTGACAGGATCGCCTCCGGCGACCTTGCTGCAAGGGTCCCCCTCGGTGTGAACATGGAGCGCCGTTAGCGCCGTCTTCCCGGTCTCCTCGATAAAGGCGTCGACGTCCACCTTGGCCTTCGAGGTGGGCACCGGTTGGCCGCCGCGAAGCGCCTGGAGCTTGGCAATGTTCTTCTGCGCGATGGGGTTGACGGGGTTGATCTTCAAGGTTCCCCGGTAGGCCTCGATCGCATCGTCGAGCTGACCGAGCTCGGTGCAGGCCTTGCCCAGGCGGTTGAGCGTGTCTTCATCCGGACCGAAGCGGTCCATGATGCTGCGGTTCAGCTGGACTGCTTCTGCCCACTTGCTCGCCAGAGCCAGCTCGATCGCCTCATCGACGTACTGAGCCCGTGGCTTGACGCGTTCTGCGAATTCCGCCATCGAGTGCCCTCCTGAGATGCGTGCTATACCCTACGCGGGCCCCGAAACCATTGTCAAGCTTGGAGTCAGGTTTTCTCCCGCATTCGAACGACAGAGCCCGGCTGTGCTTGCGCCAGGCCGCCACATTATTAGTAGGTATTAGAGGAGGCGGGCCAAACCTTGCAGCCGGTGGGACAAGGTTGTATAAAGAGCTACGCCTTGGGACTTGGGGTCACCAGGCGTATTTACCAGCAGATGGAAGGAGGACACCGTATGAAATTGCCGAAGTTGCTCGCCGGGCTTGCGGTGGCGAGCGTGGCGCTGGCGGCCTGCGGCACGACAACCGGAGGCGGGAGCGCGGGCGGCGGTTGCACCAATCTCAACGCGTTTCGATTTGGAGGGGGATCGACTGGCAGCCAGTCAGCTGCGGCCAACACCCAGGCCATGGCGGCGCAGGTGGTCAACCGGCAGCCGAACGCGGCGACGTCGGTGATCAAGATCGGCTCGATTGGCCCACTGACCGGTGACCAGCAGGCGATCGGCGTCGACGAGAAGAACGGCGTGCAGCTGGCCGTCGATGAGGCCAACGCCTCCGGTGGCATCAGCGTGGGCGGAAAGACGTACACGCTCCAGGTCGACGCCAAGGACGACCAGCACGACCCACAGCTGGCGGTAACCGGCGCTCAGCAGCTGGTTGACGATGGCGTGCTCGGCGTCGTTGGCCATCTCAATTCGGGCGCCAGCATCCCGGCCTCAGCGATTTACCATACGGCCGGCATCGTCCAGATCTCGCCGTCCGCGACGAATCCGAAACTGACCCACCAGGGATTCAACAACGTCTTCCGGGTCGTCGGGCAGGACATCGCCCAGGGCAAGGCCGACGCCGACTTCATGGTCAAGACGCTCGGCTGCAAGAAGATCGGCATCGTCGACGACAAGACGGCGTACGGACAGGGCCTCGCGGATTACGTGAACGACGGCGTTTCCGCCGCCGGTGGGACGGTGGTCGGCCGTGAGCACACCACCGACAAGGACACCGATTTCACAGCCCAGCTGACCAGCCTGAAGGGCAAGAACCCCGACGCGATCTTCTTCGGCGGCATCTACCCGCAAGGCGGCCCCATGGCGGCCCAGATCAAGAAACTGGGCATGAAGAACGTCCCGCTCGTTGGCGGTGACGGTATCCACTCGAGCAAGTTCCTCGACCTGGCCGGCGACAACAAGGACGGGAACTTTGCTTCCGATGCCGGTCCCGACCGGACCTTCATCGCGGGCTTCTCCGACTTCAACAACCGCTACAAGGCCAAGTTTGGCCAGGACGTCGTGCAGTACGCTCCCGAGGCCTACGATGCCGCCAACATCATCATCAACGCGATCAAGACCGCCGGTAGCCTGGACAAGGCCAAGATCGTCGCGGCGGTGGCAGCCACCAAGAACTTCAAGGGCATCGTGCAGACCTATACTTTTGACTCGAATGGGGACATCCTCAACGCGGTCTTCACCCTGTACAAGTCCCAGGGCGGCGACTGGAAGGCGCTCAAGACGGTATCGGGCTGATCGGTAGCGTCCTGAGGACAGCGATCAGCATGATCGATCGAACGTAGTCAATCGGAAAGAGGCAGCCCGCGAGCGGACTGCCTCTTTCGTTTTAATCGAGTGCAATGGAACACTGCCTCCAACAGCTGACCAGTAACGTCACGGTTGAGGGGCTGCTGCAGCAGCTGGTGAATGGCATCACCCTGGGAAGCGTGTATGCGCTGATTGCCCTCGGTTACAGCATGGTGTACGGCGTCCTGGAACTGATCAACTTCGCCCACGGCGACGTCTTCATGGTCGGCGCCTTCATCACGCTCGGCGTCGTCAACGCCTTCGGAATCGTCTCCGGCGTGTCGCCGATCGTGGCGGTCGGCGTCCTGATCCTCGCCCTGGTTCTCTCGGTCGCGGGATGCGCCGTGCTGGGATTTTCCATCGAGAGGATCGCTTATCGGCCGCTCCGCAATGCCCCCAGGCTGGCGCCACTGATCAGCGCCATCGGCGTCAGCTTCGTGATCGAGGCCTGGATGGCGACCTACGTGTCGTCCAACTTCTTCAGCCTTCCCACCATGATCGCAGGCGGCTGGAGTCTTTACGGATCGGTCTCGATCAGCAACATCCAGGTGCTGATGCTCGTCTCCGCGATCGTCATGATGCTGGGCCTGACCGCCCTGGTTCGGCGCACCCGCCTCGGCCGCGGTATGCGGGCCGTCGCTCAGGACCGTCAGGCGGCAGCCCTGATGGGGGTCAACATCGACCAGGTGATCTCCTTCACCTTCGTCATCGGTTCGGCGCTCGCCGCCGTCGCCGGCCTGCTGTATTCGCTGAACTACCCGATCAACAACACGATGGGCTTCATCGCCGGCCTCAAGGCCTTCACCGCCGCCGTCATTGGCGGCATCGGCAATATTCCGGGCGCAATGCTCGGCGGTTTCTTGCTCGGCCTGGCGGAGGCGTTCGGCGCCGGCTACATCGGCAACCTTTCCTGCGGATTCTTTTCCTCCTCGTATCAGAATGCCTTCGCGTTTGCCTTTCTCATCCTGATGCTGGTCTTCCGGCCGTCCGGAATCCTCGGCGAACGGGTTAGCGAACGGGCATGAGCCCCTTTCTGGCCATCGTTCTGGGCTCGGTCAACGTCACTCCCCTCGTCGTGGTCGCCGTCCAGGCCGCGATTCTCCTCGCGCTCTTCTATGGCGGACGCCGGGTGCTGCGCCCGGTACTCAACTGGGTCGGGCCACCGGCAGGGACGGTCGGGCGGACCCTCGACCGGCCCCTACGCAGCCGCTGGCTCTTCCTGACCATTGCCATCGGCTTGCCGCTCGTCGAGCTCTTGACGGGCGGCTACTTGCTGACGATCACCTACGGCGTCGAACTGTTCTTGATGCTGGCCATCGGCCTCAACATCGTCGTCGGATTCACCGGACTCCTGGATCTTGGGTACGTCGCGTTCTATGCCGTCGGCGCATACACGTATGCGCTGCTGGCGAGCCCGCAGCTGTATGACTTAACCCACAAGACCCTCTACCTGCTGGTGCCGAACAGCGGGCTCCAGGGGTTCCACATTTCGATGTGGCTCATCCTGCCGCTGGCAGGACTGATGGCGGCGGTTTTCGGGGTGCTCATCGGTTTTCCCACTCTTCGCCTTCGCGGCGACTACCTGGCGATCGTCACCCTGGGGTTCGGCGAGATCACCCGGATCTTCGCCAATAACCTCGACGAGCCCGTCAACATCACCAACGGCCCTCGCGGCGTGTATGACGTCGACCCGATCTGGATCGGCCCCTATAGCTTCGGGACCTCCCACCAGATCCTCGGCTATACCGTCCCGCCATATCTCAATTACTACTACCTGGTCTTCCTGATCATCCTGCTCACGATTTTCATCGTGACCCGGCTGGCTCAGTCACGCGTCGGCCGGGCCTGGGCGGCGATCCGCGAAGACGAAGTTGCCGCCGAGTCTGCCGGCATCAACACGCGTAACCTCAAGCTGCTCGCCTATGCCTCGGGAGGATTCTTCGGCGGCCTGGCAGGCGCGGTCTTCGCCGCAGGGCAGCACTTCATCGACCCTGGATCATTTGGCTTCTTCTTCTCCATCCTCGTGCTGTGCATGGTGGTCGTGGGGGGCATGGGCAGCATCCCCGGCGTCATTCTGGGCGCTGTGCTCACCGGTGGTCTCTATTTCCTCACGGGTCAGTTCGGCTCCTATCGCGTGCTGATCTTTGGGCTCTTGCTCGTCATCGTCATCATCCTGCGGCCCGCCGGTCTGCTCCCCAGCGGCCGCCGAAAGCTCGAGCTGGAACGCATCGAACTGGAGGAGGGTGCTATCCCGCCTCTGGCGGCGTCCGCGCCTGAGACGCCTGGCACGCCGTCATGAGTGTTGCCAGGCTCCCTCGGCAAGAGCCCGAAAAGGCCGATGGCCTGCTCAACATCAGCAAGCTGACCATGCAGTTCGGCGGGCTGGTGGCGATCGATCACGTCGATCTGGTTGTCAAAGCCGGCTCGGTGACCAGCCTGATCGGACCGAACGGCGCAGGCAAGACATCGCTGTTCAATGCCGTTACGGGCCTCTATCGCGCGACCTCTGGATCAATCACCTTCGACGGGAAAGAGCTGGTTGGACTCAAGCCCCACGAGATCGCGGCGCTGGGCATCGCCCGCACCTTTCAAAACATTCGGCTCTTCCCCAACATGACCGCGATGGAAAATGTCCTGGTCGGGCGCCACAGTCGAATGCACGCCACGTATATCGGCTCCCTCCTCCGGACGCCTGGGGAGCGAGCACAGGAGCGAAGCTCAGTTGAGATGGCCCGGCGCCTGCTCGAGTCGGTGGGCTTGAGGCGCCGCGGCAACGAACTCGCCCGCAATCTGCCCTACGGGCTCCAACGCCGGCTGGAGATCGCCCGGGCCCTGGCTTCAGAGCCAAAACTGCTGCTTCTCGATGAGCCCGCCGCCGGTGCGAATGCCATGGAGAAGGCGACGCTCGCCGAGCTGATCGAGGGGATTCGTCAGCAGGGGATCACCATTTTCTTGATCGAGCACGACATGCGGGTCGTGATGGGAATTTCCGATCGGATCAACGTCCTGGACTACGGGGTGAAGATCGCCGAGGGAACCGCCGACGAGGTGCGCCAGAATCCCAGGGTGATCGAGGCCTACCTCGGTAAGGGCGCATGAGCCCATCATCGGCGCCTCGCGCCTCAGCCGATGGACACTTCCTCAAGGTCACGGATCTCCACGTCCACTACGGATCCATCGAAGCGGTCAAGGGCATCACCATCGACGTGGGCAAGGGCCAGATCGTGACGCTGATCGGCGCCAACGGAGCCGGCAAATCGACCACCGTGCGGACCATCGCCGGCCTGCACCGTCCAACGTCCGGAGGCGTCTTCTTCGAAGGCCAGGAGATCAGCGCCGCCGGGCCGGAGAAGATCGTGTTACTGGGCGTTTCCCTCGCCCCGGAGGGCCGCCGCATCTTCGCTCGGATGTCGGTCCACGAGAACCTGCTGATGGGGGCGTATACCAAACGGGACAAGCGCCGGGTCGTCGAGGACATGGATCGCGTCTTCACCCTCTTCCCGCGGCTCGGCGAACGCCGAACGCAGATCGGCGGCACGCTTTCCGGAGGTGAGCAGCAGATGCTCGCGATTGGTCGAGCGCTGATGGCCAATCCCAAAGTGTTGATGCTCGATGAACCCTCGCTTGGGCTCGCCCCCATCCTCGTGGAATCGATTTTCGACATCATCCGGCAAATCAATCAGCAGGGGACAACCATCTTGCTCGTCGAGCAGAATGCGCAGAAAGCCCTGCAGCTCGCGCATCGCGGCTATGTCCTGGAAACGGGGTCCATTGTCATGGAAGGAACCGGTAAGCAGCTGATGGAATCTCCCGAAGTCCAGAAGGCCTACCTGGGGGTCTGAGCCATGGTGCGCGGCCTCCTGGTCGCCGCCGCACTGATCCTGCTTGCTGCCCTGACTCGGCTATCGCTGGTCACGCCACCGCTGGGCGCCTGGCAACTGGCGGCATCTCTCGAGGTGCCCCGGACGGGACATACCGCAACCCTGCTGATGGATGGACGTGTGCTGGTCGCCGGAGGTCGTCAAACGGTGGGCGGTCGGGGCCTCGACCCGATCGCCGTTACCGAGCTTTACAATCCCGAGGCGAACCGCTGGTCAGCGGGCGGACCGATGTCCACCGCGCGCTCGAACCATAGCGCCACCCGGCTTTCGAATGGGACGGTCCTGGTCACGGGCGGCGAGGGCCCCGGCGGACCGCCGCTGCGCAACAGCGAAATCTTCGACCCCGGCCTCGACCGCTGGCTGCCTGCGCCGCCAATGGCGCATGCGCGTATCAACCACAGCGCTACCCTGCTTCAAGATGGTCGGGTGCTGGTAATCGGCGGCGAGGATGCATTTGGCCTTCTGGACAGCGTCGAGGTTTACCAGCCGGCCACCGGCCAGTGGTCGGCCGCTGCACCGATGTTGACGCCGCGGAGTGGCCACTCGGCAACACTGCTTCCCAACGGCGACGTGATGGTGGCGGGTGGCCAGACCTGGGGCCCCGTCGCCGAGAGGTGGAGCCCGCGATCCGGCCGGTGGTCCGCGGTGGCCACCACCAAGCAAATGAACGGCGGTGAACATCCCGGCGCTCAGGTCTCGCAATTGCCTACCGGGTGGGTCCTCTCAACGGGAGGACGCGGTCTGCACGACGAAGACCTGGCCACCGGCGTGGTCTACGACCCGACGCTGACGCGGAGCTGGCCGCTGCCTAACCTGCGCCAATCGGTCTACGGCCACACCGCAACCCTCCTGCAAGATGGTCGGGTCCTCGTGGCAGGAGGCGTCCACAACGGCCAGGTGACCCGCTTCACCGAGATTTACCAGGTCGGTGGGACGCAGCCTTTGCTCAGCACGCAATCATTCGTGTGTCTCCGTGGCTCGGGCTGCATGCCCATCCTCCAAGCCGCGGCTGGTCTCATCATGGCGATCGCCACGGGGATCCTCGTGCTGCTCGCGATCCGTGCCGCGCGCCGGCGATTTCTCAGGGATGCCGATCCGGACGCCTGGCTGGCAACGTAGGGGATCCGCGGACCAAATGAAAATTCCCCAAGTCGGACTCGTGCTCGCCATGGGGATGGCCATGTCGGCCTGCAACGTTGGACCGATCGGCACGCCGCACACGATCGGCGTCGTGAAGCTGGCTGCCGATCTTCCACTCAGCGGCGACGACGCTCCCGACGGCATTCCCGTGAAGAACGCCATCCTCCTGGCCATCAAGCAGGCAGGGCAGGTGTGTGGAGTGGCATCGCATACCGATGCGTGCGTCACGCTGCAGACCATCGTCGACGATGACGTGAGCAAGGGCATCCATGACCCCGCCCGGGGCGCCTCGAACGTCCAGGCCCTGCTTTCGGACCCCCGCGTCGTCGCACTGGTCGGGCCGCTGTACGACAGCGTGGCAAAGCGCGAGGTGCCGGTTGCCAACGCGGCGGGCCTGGCCATCGTCAGCCCGGCAAACACCGATGAATGCCTCACCCAGGAGCCAAAGGACGGCCACTGTCACGGGCTGGCCGCCCACCTGCGCTCCCACGGTCCCAACAATTACTTCCGCGTGGTCACCACCCAGGTCGTCGAGGGCGCGGCGGCGGCCGACCTTGCGCGCAACGCATTGGGCGCCCGTCGAGGCTTTGTCATCAATGACCAGACGCCGTTGGGAGTGGCGCAGGCTGCCCAGTTCGCCGACCGCTTCCACCGCGACGGGGGCGCGATCGTGAATCCGCAGGACCTTGGCGGCTTCGATCCAGCTCATCCACCGAGTTTCCGTGACCAGGTGACGCGTGCCAGGACGCTCCATGCCGACGTCGTGTACTTCGCCGGGCCGGAACTGGTCGCGGCCGCTGCCCTGCGGCGCGAGATGAGCACCCAGATGCCGCAACTCCCGCTGGTTGCGAGCGACCAGCTCGGCAATGACCAGTTCGCCAAGTCCGCCGGCGCCGCCGTGTCAGGGAGTTATTACATGCTCGTGGGCGTCGATCCCATCCATTTCACTGGTGCGTCCGCGTTTCTGCGCGATTACCGCAAGGCCTACGCGGGCGACCCCACCGGCCTCAGCGTGCAGGCATTCGACGCCACCAACCTGCTCATCCGGGCGGTCGGCGAGGCGATCGATGACGCCGGGGGTAACGTCCCCAGCCGGCAGCAGGTGCTTTCCGCCGTCGCTCGTACGCACGATTTTGCGGGGCTGATGGGCCGGCTGGGCTTCGACGCCCAGGGCGACACCACCCTGAAGCTGTTGACCGCGTACCAGTGGATGGCCCCTACGGAGCCCGCGGGTCATTTCACGGCGACCATCGTCGTCAGTTGAACGTCGCTGCGGCCGCCGAGGCTCAGCCGATCGGCCGGCCGGCAACGAGGGCGAGCGCGATCAAGTAGACGCAGATGACGGCGAAGAGGCCGTACTCGAAGATGATCCGCCGGGTCAGCGAATCGTCCAGGGCATGCACGGTCAGGCCCTGCCAGGCGTACCAGGCAAACGCCAGGATGACCGCCACGTACTGACTGCCCTGGTTGAGAAGGGTCACCATGCCAAACGCGCCGAAGGTGACGGTGCCGGCCGTCAGGAAGGCCGACAGCATGGCCAGTCCTTCGCGCTTGGTCGCGAACCGGAAGCTTCGGTAGCCGCTGAGCAGGGCGACCACGAAAATGGCGCTGAACTTGACGACGTTCGGGAGATCGATCGCTTGCAGGATCAGAAAGAAGAGCGCGAGCAGCACGCAGAACGTGGTGGCGTCGCGCAGGAACCGGTGCAACGGTTTTTCCCGACCCATGCCGCGCGAAAGATCGACGAAGGTGCTGGCAAAGATGAAGGCACCCATCGTCAGCATGGCCAGGGCGTGAATCCGGTAATCGGTGGTGATGATCGAAAAGCCCGATGCCGCCACGACGGTGAGGATCGGCAGGATGTAGTGGTCTGGACTGAGCCAGCCGGGCGAGTGATTCGTGGCGTGCAGGAAGAGCAAGCCCAACGTGACGAGCACCGCCAGACCAGCCGTCGCCTCCCATACCTGGTTCGGGGTCAACAACTCGGACTTGAAGGCCAGGCCGACGGCGACCGCCCAGGTAGAGACCAGGCCCAGGTATCGGGTGCCCAACTGGATCGGGCGTGGCGCCGGGCGCACGCGGGGTGCCGCGCGCCGC
>CAZRMD010000041.1:0-17913 GCA_964601135.1 uncultured Actinomycetes bacterium
TCTCGGGCGGATGCTATAAGCAAAGCCGGAGGTTGTCGAGGAGTGGGAGGGGCGGAGGTGGACGGTGGGTCGATCTCCATCGAATCGGCTTGCTGGGCCACTCGCGCCAGTCACTTGGCTTAGGTGGCCACTAGTGGCGGCCTTCGATCAGCGACTTAGGCTGAAGGCGTCCACCACCTAGAGGCTGATTGAGGGGAGTTTGGCGGTAGCCGCAACTCCGGGTGCAATCGTTGCGCCGGTGCCGGTCAGTGAAATCACCCGGTCCTGCGCAAGGTCGCTTTCGGCCTTGTAAGTATGCCCGGCGGTGGTCCACTGTACGGTCACGTGGTCAGCCGCCGTTCCGGGCTGCTTCTGCCAGTAGATCTTGGTGTCGGCTGCTGATGCTGGCGTGTCCCAGTCGTAGCCGATAGCCAGGTCGGCCTGACGTGTGGTCCGCCCCGGGTTCATCTGTTGCCAACCGTCGACGAGAGCCATGCCGGTTGGGATCGAGGTGTTCGGATAGTCGTCGGACTTCACGTTGGAGATTCGCAGGTTGGAGGCGTTGGCCGGCGTGTAGAGCCGGAAATAGCACCGATAGGACGGGCTGTAATTCACTGGAGCCGTCCGCAGATCCAGGTGAAGTTTGACGTCCAGGTGGTGATGAAGAGCTCCGTTCTTGGATTCGAGCGACAGAACGTAGGAGCGGTTCAAGAAGTAGTTCGCCTTATTGCCGCCGAAGTTCGACTCGACGGCCATCATGAACTCATGGCCAGGGTCCGGCTGAGACTGCCCAGCCCAGCCAAAACGCTTCATCTCCTCCTCGGCGGGACCGTTGTTGAAATAGGCCTGAAGGTGCCGCTGCGAGGCGAGCGTGTTCATTGTCTGCAGTAGCTGTGGCCACTGCTGAGCACCGAGGTTAGAAAGACGGTCCATCAGCGGCCCGGCGAGGGCGGCGAGAATCTTCTTGTGGTTGGGGTCGCCAGCGATGTCGACACGCATCGTTTCCGCGATCAAGTTCGCGCTGCTTAGCTGTAATCCGTATCCGGGGACGCTCATCGGCCCTGCAATCTGCATCATCGCCTCTACGGCGGACAGGTCGATTGCGATCACACCATCGACCTTGGTCCCGAAGTCGCGATCAGCAAAACTCTCGGCCGCCGTCGCATTGTCCGGAAATGAAGGGAAGAAGTTGGAATCCGCGACGCTCCAGCTGAGGTCCTTCAGGAACTCGACCATCGTGGCCGGCGGCGGCGTATAGCCACGCTGGCCTTTTGGCAACTTGTAATCAGGGAGGTCGTGGGTGTCACCGCTTTTGAGGACCGAGATCTTTCCGTGGTCGGCGCTGATCACCGTATAGCTACCGACGTAGCCCCCGCCCGCTCGGAGTTCGAACTGGTTGACCTGCTCGATGACGTAGATGCGGCGCCCATTGACGCCAAGCACCTCTTGAAGCACCGGAGTCATGCGTTGGAACTCGTCCAAGCCCGCGATGCCGGAATCGATGCTGCTCTTTGCCTTCGCAAAGGCTGCTCGTTGGGATGCGGGCAAGACCGCAGGATCCACCCCGGCCGCCTGTGCGCGGGCGTCAGCCAATCGACTTCGTATGCGGTCGATCTGCGCCTGCTGTTGAATCATGAGGTTGATCAGCTTCGAAGCGCCTTGCTCCTGGGGGTCGCTCGTATGACCCGTATCGAGGAATGCTCGATCGACCTTTGCAGCATCAATCCCGGCGAGACTGAGGTCGACTCCCATTCGCGATAACCGATCGACGGTGCCCGCGGGTGGTCCGATCAGCGGAAGCGAGGAGAGTTGCGAAGCAGCCCTCAGCTCTGGATATGAGCGCGCAGTCTCGAAGCTCCCTTTCGCCAATTGCAACTCCTCGACGGATTGGTCGATCAGGGTGGGGTTGTGGTCTGCGTTCGCCTGTTTGAGCAGGGCGCGGCCGCGCTCCAAATGCGCCTGCGCGGACATGAAATCGCTCGTGATCGCCGACCGTAGGGCGACGGCGCGGAGGCTTGCGAGCCCGCCAAGCATGGCGAGGACGGCGACGATCAGTGCGGCAGCGATCCAACGCGTGTTCGGTCGCCCACGCAATCGCCGCCCGCTCGAAGCTCGTGGACGGATCCCGCCAACGTGCGACTGAGGAGTTGATGAGGCGTCGAGGCGCCGTGGCTCGGCCCAATCCGCGTTCTGGGGCTCCCGCATCCGGCGAGAGTCTAGCAGTCGCCTCATTGGTAGGCCGCTGGCCACCAAGGGTGATAGGGAACGCTCGTTCGAAGTAGAACGAAATCCTTACGCGAGCATCAGATCGACAGGCGTAGGTCAGTTAACTGTTTGATCAAGCTGCGACTTCCTCGAGCACCGCGACCGTCATCTCGGCCTGCCGTCGCCACGAATAGCCTGCTGCTCGCTTGAGACCGGCACTTGTCAACCGCCGTCGAAGGGCGTCGTCGTGAAGGACACTGCTTATAGCTTCAGCGTACGCCTCGGCTTCGAGCGCTGAGCAAATTAAGCCGGCGTCGCCAACGACCTCTGGAAGGCTGGTGGCGTCGGACGAGACGACGGGCGTGCCGCACGCCATAGCCTCTGTGACGACGCGCCCGAAGCTCTCGTACAGCGACGGCAGCACGAGCACGTCCGCTGCTTGCATGAGACGCGCGACCTGTTGCCGAGTCGCCTGGCCCAGAAAGTGAATGCGTTCAGCCCCTGGCGTAGCCCTAGCCAAGGCGTCCAGCCGGCGGCGATAGACATCGTCACCCTGACCGACCACGATGAGGTGGTGGGGCAGGGCACGGAGGTCGAGCAGTCCGAACGCTCGAATCAGAGACTCGACGTTCTTGTAGGGCCAAAGCCCCGACACGTACAGAATGTACGGCGTCTTAATGCTCGCGGCGTTCAGCTCTGCCAGCAGGTGCTCGCGGTCGGGATGTGGCTTAAATAGGTCGTGGTCGAGGCCTTCGGGAACTATGCGAATCTTCTCGGCGGGAACGCCCAGAAGGTCAACGATGTAGCCCTTGTTGCTCTCGGAATTGGCGATGATGAGATCAGCGCGGCGTGCTGACCGCGAGATCATCTTGGACCTATATAACGATCGACCGCCGGACAGGCCATCCGGACGAACGAGGTGCTGCATGGTCTTGATGTTCAGGACGACCGGACACGCTGTCCAGAGTGGCGAAGTATTACCTGGAGCGAACAGAACGTCGCAGCGCTCGCGTGCGGCAAGAAGTGGCAGAAGGGTGTGCTCCGACAGAAGACGAAGCAACACGCGCTCGTTGGACGATCCGGAGCGAACCAGTCGGGCGCGCCCAGGAGTTGGTGTGAAATGAGGCGCAGCAGCGCGACTGGTAAAGATGATCAGTTCGTGCTCGTTGATCCCGCGTCCGAGTTCTTGGACGAGGCGAACGTTGTAGTCGTGTGACCCCGTCGGGCGGTTGGGATCCTCGTAGAGCGTGTTGAAGCCGATCCGCATAGGAGGTCGCGGCCGGGCGATCGGCCGCCGGACGGCAGTATGCCAGATCGGATCTTCCTGGAGCCGCCGGCAGCGACACGGCGTTGGTTTCATCCGTGTAGCATCACCCGGCTCCTGGCGTGTACTCAAAGGTCTGTTCTGGGGAGGTTCGAGCCCGTCAGCGCGGCTAAGAGGGCCGTTTGCCGCGGCTCCCGACGTGCGTCTTGCTGAGGAAACCGTGTCGCTGTTGAGCAGGTTCCGGCAGGGACGGATCAGCCGTGCAGCCTGGGGCCTAACGGATCAGGGCCTGTCCAGCCTTACAAACTTCACGTGCTCGATCTTGGCGGCGCGGTCGGCGACCCTGGATGGGTTCGGTGGGTTCGCTCTCGCAATGTCTGTTTACTTCCTGGCTGCGGGCCTTGGCCAAGCAATTGCAGGTCAACCCTTCACGGTCCGCTATGCCGGAAAGACGGTGGCGGAGCGCAGAACCGCAGCTCCGAGGGCCGCAGGTGTTGCCCTCGCTCTCGGGTTGGCGCTGGGAGCGGCTGCTGCCCTCATTAGCCCGCTGTTCCCGAAATCGGTTGAATACCCGTTGCTGGCGCTCGGGATTCTGCTGCCAGGGTTGCTGCTCCAGGATTTCTGGAGGTACTACTTCCTGGCAGATGCGCGGCCCGACAAGGCGGTAGCCAACGACGGTGTTTGGGCCATCGTGCAGTTTGCCGCTTCGGGCTCCCTACTTATAGCGGGCAGGACAACACCGACGACGGTACTCATGGCTTGGGGCTTGGCTGCCAACGTGGCCGCGCTGGTCGGCTTCTTGCAGACTCAGCTCGGCCTCAGCTTCGGTCGTCGGACTGGATGGATCCGCGAACACCGCAGCCTGATCGCACCGTATTTCGCCGAGTCGCTGGTTGTGCGAGGGTCGATGCAGGTCGCGCTCGTCCTGGTCAGCGCGCTTTCGGGGATTGGCGCCCTCGGGGCGCTGCGCGCAGCACAGGTGCTGTTCAATCCCCTAAACCTGGCATATCAGGGAGCGCTATTCGTCGCGGTTCCTGAGGGAGTCCGCGAGCTCACATACGCGCGCTCTCGGTTCCCCCGCCTCGTCCAGGTGGTTTCGGCAATTGCCGCCGCCGCTGCGATTGTCTGGTCGCTGATTCTCCTCGTGGTTCCGAGTGGCCTCGGCCGCGAACTGATGGGTGGGATCTGGCTGGATGCGCGTCCCCTGATGTTGATGACCGCGCTCTACAGCCTCGGTGTTGCGCTCACCATGGGACCTCAGGTCGGTCTGCGAGCGCTGGGCGCCGCAGGTTGGAGTTTTCGAATCCAGTTGTTGCAGGCGTCGCTCACCATCCTAGGCGCCGCGATAGGGGCGATCTTGTGGAGAGCAGCGGGTGCCGCCGAAGGCCTTGCGGCCGGTTCAATTGTTGGGGCTGCCGTCTGGTGGGCGGTCGTCGTGCGCTCGGGATATGGATATGTGCCGGACGGTCGCCCAGAAGCGAACCCGTCGCTCAGCGGTCCTCGTTAGCTTAGTGCCAGTGGGTCGCTGCTAGACTCTCGGCCGCGGTGGGAAAGCTGATCCAGTTGGGCCTCGTCGCCGGCCGGCGGCCGCGAGAGGCATGGGACCGGGTGCGAGCGTTTGCGGAGGTTCGCGTCCATACGCCGCCGCCAGCCGAGGCCAGCGTGCCTGAATCATGGGGCGACTTCGCTCGCCGGTTTGATCTCGTGCGATGGGCGGAGGAGCCCACCTGTGTTGAGATCGAGGCCCATATACGAGCTGAGCTCGACCGCCTTCAGGGATCAGGGGCTCCGCAGAACCTGTTCGGGCATGGGGGCGACTTCTCGCTTGGGCGCGCGTGTTACGCGCTCGTGCGCCGGCTGGGCGCGCGGTCAATCGTCGAGACCGGTGTCGCGATTGGCGTGACGACCTGCTTCGTGCTTGCGGCCCTAAGAGAGAACGGAGGCGGGAAGCTCCACAGCATTGACCTTCCTCCGCTGGGTTGTGAACGATGGACGGGGGCGGTCGTGCCCGCCGAACTTCGCGCCGATTGGCAGCTGTATCGCGGGACAAGTGCACGGCTGTTACCTGATGTTGCCCGTGATGCGGCTCCGATCGACCTATTCGTGCACGACAGCCTCCACACCGACCGAACTGTTCGCCGCGAGCTCTCCCAGGTGACCCCACGCCTGGCGCGCCCTTCGGGGATCGTGGCGGACGACGTCGACGACTACCGCGCTTTCACCGACTGGCTCGACTCGACCCGACCAGCGATCTCGGCAGTCGTTCGGGAAGAACACAAGGTCGGCCTTTTCGGTGTGGCGATCCTGCAGTGATGGATCCGGCGAGTTAGATAGGCGACCTCGGCGCGCATCGAGGTTCTCTTCGAGCTAACGCGTCTATCTAGTTGCTCGGCTGAGCCGCCCACTGTCCTCTGATTGACCACCGTCGGTAGTTGCATAATCCCTGTCCCGCACTCGATCAGAGAGCGCGAGGGTCAGGCCGAGGGCGGTCCACGTTGGCCAGGCAAGGAAAGGGCTCTCCAACAGCAGGTTGAAACTGCCGTAGACGGCCAGGCAGAGGGCCGCGGCGGTGACCGCCACAAGCGGGAGATCCGGCGAGCCTGCTCGAACAGAACGGAGTACGCCAACAACCGCTCGCCCGAGAATGAGCAAAGTCGGCACGATCAGCAGCAAGGCCCCCACCAATCCCGTCTTAAGCGCCACAGTAAGGTACGTGTTGTGGGGGTAATTGACGACCAGGCGGTCAGGGACGCGCCACGTGAATAGGCCTCCCATGCCGTCGCCCGTCAGCGGGCTGCTTCGAATATGCCGTAACGCCTCCTTCCATCCGGCCAGACGCCATGCGATCGTCGGGTCCATTTCCGGTTTGGTGATACCTGACCCAAGCCGATTGATCGAACCGCCGACGCTCGTCGTCGAACCAGTCGTTGGCTGGTCAAGCCAAGAATCCGGAGCGGCCGCAGCGGTCGGTGCGGCTTGAACGCTATCTGAGGGCGCCTTGGCGGCGGCGGCTGGCGCCGCGGCAGGTGTGTGGTGATGGAGTTCGCCGTGACTGAGGGCAAGAGCCCCAACAATGGTTGCGGCGACGACGCTGGCAGCGGCGACGTGGCCAAGCACTTGCAATGGGCGACGGCCCAACGCCATAACGAGCAACATGCTGAGAACAACGGCGATCCACGCGGATCGCTGCTGGCTCAGGAAGAGGCCAACGATACAGACGCCGCTGAACACCGCCGCGATGAGGCGAAATCGAATGGCCCTCGCCATGGGCAGAAGGGCAGCGATGACGATCGCAACCAAGCCGAGGTAGAGCCCAGATTGACCAGTGAGCGTGCGAGACAGTCCATAGCCGATGTCGATCCCGACACCTATTAACGAAGAGCGCGCACCGACCGCGAATAGAACAGCTCCAGCGGCACCGGCCACGAGAAAGATGCGGCGCCAGGAAATGCCAACCTGCACGGCAAAGTAACCGAGTGGCACGAAGACCGCGAGGTAGATAAGCGCGCTGTCGCGAAAGACCTGGATTCCGTGGGTGTGGCGAAGCGCCAGGAGGAACACCAGTACACCCCAAGCTGCATAAGCTCCGAAGTAGGCGGCGGCGCGCCGCGCCGGCTGAGAGAACAAGCGAAGCCAACCGGGCGTGAGCGCTATGCAGATCAGGAGCAGGACCAGGAGGTAGTCCGTTGAATACAAGGGCAGCGGACCGACCTGAATGTGTAGGTACGAGAACCATCTGTCGCCAATGATCGTTCCTCCGACCAGGATGGCAAAGACCAGCTCAAACACCAGCCGGGAACCGCGAGCGCCAAACCGAGTTCCGGCGACGACAACCGCGAGCAGCAGGAAGCCGAGCAGCGGCTCCAGAGTGGGGAGTCCACGGGTCTTAACGATGTCAAACAAACACAGCGCGGCCAGCCCGGTAGCCGCAGTGAGGCCGGCCACAGCTGGGACACCGACGCGGGGTCGCGCGTCTCCGAGTGAGTTAGCTGAGATCAAGCCTGGAATCAGGTCGTCCGCCGAACATCAATCCGTGCAGTCGTAAAGCGGCGACTGAAGGGGCAGCTTTGGACAAGAAGATGGAGGAACATGGCGGACACTGATGTAGAGGAGCTCGGTCAGCGAGCCGGCGAAGTCTAGCGGTTGCCGTCGGAGTGTGTCAAAGTCGGCCGACCACCTCGCTTGCCGTTGGTTCCAGGCGCTCCACGAGGTCGCCGGAAGCTTCCGTAGAGGCGACGATGCTGATGTGGACTGGGCCATCGTGCTTGCGGCGGAGAAGCGGCGAGAGTAGGACCAAACCAGTTCCGAGGATGATTCGTAGGTCAAGCAGAAGCGACTGGTTGCGCACGTACTCGATGTCCTTCTCGATGTTGAAGCGCATCGGTTCCGAGTCCCGGTGATGGATCTGCCACCAGCCCGTGATCCCGGGCTTGACAACATGCCGTTCCAGCTGCCACGGCTCGTACTCGGATAGGAGCGCGTACTGCTCGGGACGGGGGCCGATGAGGTTCATGTCGCCTTTGACGACGTTCCAGAGCTGGGGTAGCTCGTCCAGCCCCGTGCGCCTGAGTAGACGTCCGACGCGGGTTATTCGCGGGTCTCCGTCGCTTACCTTATATGAGAAGCGGGGTGCGTCCGTGTGCATAGTACGGAACTTGACGATCGTGAACGGCTGCCCGTGACGCCCGCCGCGTCGCTGTCGGAAGAAGATCGGCGAACCCGCGTCAAGCCAAATGGCGAACGCGATCAGCGCGAAGACAGGCAGCAGCACGACGCACAGGGCGAGTCCCGCGACGCGATCGACAACGTTACGCACGGCTCGATAGCGCGGGTGGGGACACAGGGCTTCTAGCGCAGCCCACTCGAGTCGGTCCGCCAGCGTCAATTCGAGTCGGTCGTCTACAGAGGTGAGGGGGGTCGGGACCGACAAATCACGCGGGAGTCTAGCATCGGCCCAGACAAGTTCGCAATCGAACTTACGAGCGGGGAGCGCTGCAGGATTGGGAATTCATCTCGGTGTCGCCGCCGCTCCGCGGTGTGCCGCCGAGCCCGCCGTCTTCGCCGCGGGAAGGTGCGGGAGATTCGGCAGCGGCGGTTCAGTCCTGCCGTGCGCCGGGCCCTAGAGCCTGAGGAGTCCGAACCCAGCGGTCCGTCTCCCCGATATGATCCGGCCGTGCCTATCGGGGATGGCTCGGAGCTGGCGCGCACGAATGTATTGGGCGTCGGCATCAGCGCGCTGAACATGCGTTCTACTCTCGAGTGGATCGGCGATGCCGTGGCCCGCCGGCGGCGCGGGTACGTGTGCGTATGCCCGGTGATGAGCGTCATGACGAGCCATTCGAATCCCGAACTGCGCGCTGCCATCAACCAAGCCTCCCTCGCGACTCCGGATGGAATGCCTCTGGTGTGGCTTTCGCGCGCCGCAGGTCACTCGCACGTCGAGCGTGTGTACGGACCGGACCTGATGCTGGCCGCCTTCGACGAGTCGGAACGGACCGGCTGGCGGCATTTCCTGTTCGGAGGATCCGACGGGGTTACGCACACGCTTAAAACACGATTGAGCGCGCGGTTCCCGAAGGCGGTTATCGCCGGAGCGCACGAGCCGCCCTTCGGAAACGTGGAGGAGCTGGCGAGCGATGAGGTCGCGGACCGGATCAACACGGCCCGACCTGACATCGTGTGGGTCGGCATTGGCGCCCCCAAGCAAGAGCTCTGGATGGCGAGGGTCCGCGAGCGGCTCGAAGCGCCGGTTTTGATCGGAGTCGGAGCCGCCTTCGATTTTCACAGCGGGCGCGTGCGGCAAGCACCGCGCTGGATGCAGCGGCGGGGGCTGGAGTGGTTTTTTCGACTCGCCCAGGATCCACGCCGGCTCTGGCACCGCTACCTGGTACTCAATACGCTCTTCCTTATTAAGCTAGCCGGTCAGCGAACGGGAATACTCCGTTACTCGCTCGAGGCCTCGGCAGGATCGGGAACCCGGCGACGCGCGTAAGGTCGGGGAGCCGGCGGGGCCCGAGCCCCTTACGCGTTTAGCAGGACTTTGGCGCCGTCCAGATCGAAGTTGAAGGACATTTGTCGCAGACCCTCGGCCGCGACCGCGTCGCGCACGATGCGCTGAGCGCGCCCGTCGGCCAGCAGCATCAGGAAGCCTCCACCACCAGCGCCCATAACCTTGCCGCCGATGGCTCCGTTGTCCATAGCGATCTGGTAAACGCGGTCGATTCGAGCGTCGCTGATCTGTGTCGAACGGGCCTTCTTGTTTTCCCAGTGCTTATTGAGGAGGCCGCCGAAGGCGACGAGGTCGCCCTCCTCCAGTGCTGCCTTTATCTCGAAACCAATCTCCTTGGTGCGATTCAGGCTTTCGATTACGGATTGTTTACCCGCTTCAGTATCCGTCTGCTGCTGCGACAAGATAAGCTCGCTCTTCCGAGTGCTGCCTGTGTAGAAGAGAAGGGTGCTGCGCTCGAGATCCTCGAGTGCGTATGTCGGAATCTTCAGAGGCGTCACTGTCACGTCGCCCTCGACGGATATCTCGTAGCAGTTGAGTCCGCCCCAAACGGCAACATACTGATCCTGCTTGCCAACAGGGTGCTTGGCAAGATTCATTTCGATGTGACATGCCTGTTCCGCAAGAGCCCACTTCGGTTGGTGGTCATTGCGGAGGGCATGAAGGCCGATGAGAAGTGCGGCGAGGTAACTGCCGGAGCTGCCCATACCCGTACCTGCTGGCACGTCGGCGAGCGAGGCAATTTCCACATTCCGGGTGATCTCCAACTGGCGCAGAGATTCGCGGACGAGGTCATGCTGCAATTCGTCCACCGAGTGAACCTCTTCGGAGCGCGAGTACTTGACGCGAATCAAATCATCCGAGGCCGGCCGGTTGATGCTGACGTAGACGTACTTGTTGATGGCGGCGGATACAAAGTAGCCACCGAAGCGGCTGTAGTAAGACGGCAGATCCGTGCCCCCTCCGGCGAGCGGAATCCGGAGTGGTGCGCGAGCCAGGATCATTCGGCTGAAGACCCGTGCTGTAGAGCCAGTGACGGAGCGCCGGAACGGGCTGCTGTGTAGACATCATCGACGAGGCGCATCACGGCCAGGCCGGACGGCGCATCTACCTCAGGTCGCTCTCCCGTAACGGCGGACAAGAAGTTCCGCCAGTCGTCGTGCCAGGAATTGTCGTATGAGAAGGTCTCAACCTCTTCGATCGGCGCGCCCCCTTCGAGGCGCCGCCGCCCAATGGTCAAAGACTCCTCGCCGTAGCTGCCTCCCAGGCCTTCGACCCGCAAGAATCCGTCTTGTCCGAAGACCTCGAAGCTGAACCGGTTGCGCCACTGCGTCCAGCTGGTATGGAAGCTGGCGACCGTTCCATCACCTTCCAGAAGCACGAACGCGTTGTCCTCGAGAGGGGCTATGGGCCAGGCGGCCGTCCAGACCACAGCGCTGCGAACTCGAAGCTCACCAAGAAACCAACGCACGAGATCAAGCAGGTGGACACCCTGGTCGAGCAGCTCGCCCCCGCCAGCCAGGTCCGGGTCGCCGCGCCATTCGCGGTCATAGCCTGGGCGGCCTCCGTGGCCGTAGATGGCGCGGATGTGGGTGAGGTTTCCGATGGCATTGGTGGCGGCGAGCTGACGGGCGCGGCGAATTGCAGGATGAAAGCGGAGGGTGAAACCAACCTTGAGTACCCGATCCGAGCCCGCTGCCGCTTTGGACACGGCGGCGGCCTCCGTCGCATTCCGGCCCAGTGGCTTTTCGACTAATACGTGTTTGCCCCCTTCGAGCGCTCCGATCGCGATCGGGGCGAGGTATTTGTTGCTCGTGCAGACGACGAGGGCGTCCACGTCTGGGGCCGTAACCGCTTCTTCCCAGGAGCCGGTTGCGCGGGCTCCATGCCTGGAAGCCAGCTGATCTCTGCGCTCAGCGTCGACGTCAACGACCGTGGTGACGGTCGACCCAAGCTCGGCGGCGACAGCCGCTCGCCGCGTCCCGATCAGGCCTGCACCAACGACGGCCAGGCGTAGGCTCACGGTGTGGTCGGGCCCAGCTTGCTGATAGTGAACGGGTCGAGGCGCCGGATGGTGTACCAGGCCGTCGTTGCGATGGCACGGATCCGTTCGGCGTCCCAATCGCGCCACGGATCGTGAGGCGCGCTGATCAGCTTGCCCGTCAGTCCCTTGGAGGCGTCGGAAGCCAGGAACACGGCCAACTCCGCGGGCACCTCGGGCGGTGTCGCCCCCTTGCCCGTCCTCCGCATCTCGTCCATGCGTGCGTAGAGTTCGCCCGCGCGCTCGCCGGCCGCCAGGACTGCGTCCTGCAACCGGGTGTCCACCGCACCCGGTGCGATCGCATTGACCCGCACGCCCGCAGATTCCAGTTCCGCGGCAAGGGTGTCAGTCAGCCGGACTACCGCGGCTTTGGTGACCGCATAGGAGGAGAAGCGTGGCAGTGGTTGGGTTGCGCCACCTCCTGAGAGGTTGACGATGCTTCCCCCGCCGGCGTTGAGCATGAGCGATGCAGCGGCACGGCACGTGTAGAGCGTCCCGAGCAAGTTGATCTGTAGGGCTCTCTCCCATTCATCAAGGTCGTTATCGACGAGCGCCCCGATCGGCCCGTAGACGCCCGCTGCATTGACCAGCACGTCGAGGCCGCCCATCTGCTCTTCCGCACCCTTGACCAAGCTCTCTGCCTGGGCTCGGTCGGATACGTCGACCGTGCGGACCGTCACCCTGGCTCCGGTCATCCTGATGCCGGCTGCCACAGCTTCCAATTCAGCTTGGGTCCGAGCAGCGATGACGAGCTCAGCGCCTTCCTCTGCAAAGCGTCGGCCGATAGCGGCGCCGATGCCGCGACCGCCGCCTGTGATCAAGGCCCGCTTTCCGAGAAGTACCCCGCTCAACGGCCCACTCCCAGGTATTCGATGTCTCGGCTCTCCGCGGCCTCCGGGGGCATGTGGTTCGCGGTGTCGATCACCAAGCTCCCGGCCATCGCCGTGCGAAGTTGGCTCGCACGAAGGCCGTCGGGCCAGGGCGCCATCAAAACGACGGCATCACAACCCTCCGCGGCGGCCAGAGGAGAGCGATACAGAGTCAGCTCAGGCGCTTTGTCCAGCTCACCGAGGTCGGCAAGAGGGTCGTAGGCGGTGACCCGAGCGCCGGCAGCGACGAGGCCTTGAGCGAACTCGAGTGCTGCAGAGCGTCGGAGCGTGCTCGTGCCCGGCTTGTATGTGAGTCCGAAGATCGCCACCTTGCGGTCCTTGAGGCCGGAAAGGCAGGATTGCAGCCGGCTGCGGATCCGGGTCAGCCGGCGGCCATTGATGGCATCGACGGCATCAAACAGGTCGGTAGGCACGCCGGTCTGCTGGCCCAGTTTCTGGAGGGCGCGGATTTCCCGGCCCAGGGTTCCCCCTGCATAGCCGAGACCGGCGCCGAGAAAAGCGTCGGGGCCTATCCGACGGTCGAGCCGAAGGATCTGGGCTACTTCGCGCACGTCGGCACCAACCTCCTCACACAGGTCGGCGACCTGATTTATGAAGCTCAGGGAGGTAGCGAGGAATGCGTTGGCTGCATGCTTGCCCATTTCGGCCGACCGGCGGCCCGTAAGGTAAGTGGGCCGGTTGAGACCGTCATAGATCGACGCGACCGCCTGGGCGACGTCTGGATTGTCGCTTCCGATGACGAAGCGGTCGGCGTTGCGAAAGGTGTGCAGAGCCGTGCCGAGCCGGAGGAACTCGGGGACGTACACCACCTCCCCGGCGTCCGAGCCTCTGCGCTGCTGCCACCTGGTCGCGACCTGGTCGCACGTGCCGACTGGCACCTGGGACGTGATGCACACCACCAAGCCACGGTGCGCTCGATCGATTATCGCGTCCACCGCCTCCCAAATTGAGTTGAGGTCGCTCTCGTCGTCTGGGCCCACCGGAGTGTCGATGGCCACGTACGCGAACTCGGCGTCGCGCAGACCGTCCCGGTAGTCCCCTGTAAAGCGAAGCCGGCCGGCTTCGATCTGCCCCTTGAGCAGGTCATCCAGTCCCGGTTCGTAAACAGGCGCTCGCCCTTCCTGCAGCCAGCGCAATGCAGGGTCAGAGGCGAGACCGACGACTTCATGACCCAGTTCGGCAAAACCGGCGGCAAGGACAGACGACTGGTGCCATGAGCCGATTACTGTGAGACGGCTCATCTGGCGGAGACCACCCGCACCACCTGCTGTTCCCGCATCACGCGCTCTGCCTCCTCGAGGTACTCCGAAGTGTTGGTGAACTTGTCCATCCAGGCGAGGTACTCCGACACGTTCTGTTCGACAGGGACGGTGGGCCGCCACCCCAGCGCTTGCATGCGGCGTATGTCGGAAACCGTGTGCCGGGTGTCGCCCATCCGGAACTCGCCGGGCACCGCCGGCTCCAGGGCGGATCCGGCGGCCTTCAGGATGATATGGGCGAACTCGAGGACGCTGACGGCGCGGCCCCCGCCGACGTTCAGAACCCGATGTCCTTCTGTCGCCCCCTCCATCGCGATCACGTTTGCGCGGGCCACGTCGGCCACGTTTACGTAGTCCCGAAGCTGGCGCCCGTCTTCGTAGCAGACCGGCGGCAGGCCATGCCGGATGCGAAGAGCGAACCGGCGGCAGATTCCGGAGTAGGCGTTGTAAAAGGAGTTCCGCGAGCCCTGGACGTAGGTGTAGCGCATCGAAGCGGTCGGGATGCCGTAGCGCGAGCCCAGGCTCTTGGCGAGAAGCTCGATCGCGTACTTTGAGATGGCATACGTCGTGTGGGGCCGGCAGACGTCCTCGCCGATCAGCCGGGGCTCCATGGGCCGACCGCACGTCGGGCAGCGAAGTTCCCATTCCCCGGCTTCGAGCTGGCGAAGCGGCCGCGGGTCAGGGTTGACGAGCCCGTGCTCCCGACACTCGTAAGTTCCCTCGCCGGCAACGGACTGCGAAGAGGCGAAGACGATGTTCCTCACCGGCAACCGCCCCGCCACGATCAGCTCGAAGATGAGCGCGCTGCTTTCCGCGTTGGTATGGACGAAGGTTGAGAAGTCCGGCATGTAGTCCTGGTAGGCCGCCAGATGCATCACGTGATCGACGCCGTCCAGAGCCTGGGTCATCATCGTCTTATCGGCCACGTCGCCGATTAAGAGCTCGGCCTCTGCCGGCACGTATTCAGGCACGCCCCGGGGGTGAACTCGAGGCTGGAGACTGTCGAGAATCCGAACCCTATATCCCCTGGACAGAAGTAGATCGACTGTGTGGGAGCCGATGAAACCGGCCCCGCCGGTAACAAGAACGAGAGCCGACACTGATTAGTGGCGCGTCCCTCGCGGCATGGTTAAGGAAGTCGGGCTCGCGAGGGCGCAGTGGAGGCGCTCCGCGCGCAGCAGCGGTGCGATTGTCACTCGGTTCTCATCTGCCACGACTCTGCGTCTTGCGCCGACACCCCACGGCTGAGCTCCAGCTCGAGCATCTTTTCGGCGGCGCTCATGCCATCAACCAGAAACTGACCCACGGTGAAGCGTGAGTATTTGTGGTCGACCATCTGCTTCAGAAACTTTGGTGGTACGGTCACAACATGGGCGCCGGCTTCAGCGGCCTCCTGAACATTCATTGTCTCTCGGATGCTGCCAACGATGATTTTGGCCGGCATGTTCCAGTCATCCAGCCAGGCGCGCACGGATGCAACTACGCCAGCGGCATTGGTCCCTTCGTCAGAGATGCGCCCGGCGAACAGACTGACATAGTTAGCCCCGGCCTTGGCCGCGAGCATCGCCTGGTTGAAGGACAGGCAGGCGGTCGCGTTGACCTCAATGCCCTCTTTCGCAAGAGTGGAAATCACGCCAAGGCAGGGATCGCCTGTTGAGGTTATTACAGGGATCTTGACCACGATGTTGGGCGCCCAACTGGCGAACTCGCGCGCCTGTTCGAGCATGACTTGCCGGTCGTCGGTCACGACCTCGACACTCAGTGGGCGATCGCCAAGTATCGATGCGATCTCCTCGGCTCCACGCCGCAGGTGGTACTGCCCCGCAGCAAGCATGATCGACGGGTTCGTCGTCGCGCCATCAATCACCCCGTACTCAAGCCAGGTACGGATCTCGTTGACGTCCGCGGTGTCGGCGAAGATGAGCATCAAGATCCTCCCAACGCTGACAGCTGGTGATTGCCTAGCGCGAGGCGGCCGATAAGCCGCGCGGCGTCAGGTAGCCCGCTGCAGATGTAGTCGGTTTCAGCGGGTGGATCGACGAGTCCGTGATGGGCCGGGACGAGAATGGTCGCACAGCCGGCGGCCTTGCCGGCCAGAATGTCGGTTGGCTGGTCTCCGACCATGTATGACCGGGTGAGGTCGATTCCGAGTTCCTGCGCGGCCAGATGGAGAAGACCGGGCATCGGCTTACGGCAGTCGCAGGCAACCCGGTATTCAGGCAGCACTGCCTGCGGGTGGTGGAGGCAGTAGTAGACGGCGTCGATGACCCCTCCCACGCGGGACAGCTCGGCCCGGAGGTAGTCCGTCATCTCCCACAGCTCCTCCGACGTGGACTTACCCTTGGCGATGCCGGGCTGATTCGACACGACGACGACGGCCAGGCTGAGGTCGTTCAACGCCCGAACCGCGTTAGCGACGCCGTCGAGGACGCGGTACTCGCCCCGGTGGTGCGGTGAGTCGACGCCATCTGCGGTCTCGACCATTCCGTTCAGCACTCCGTCGCGGTCGAGGAACGCTGCTCTATTCACGCTCGATGTGTTCTTTCAGGTTGCTGACTATCAGGTGGTGGAGGAGCACGTGGACGCTTTCGATGATGGGTGTCCCGAGACTGTCCTCGAGCGCGGGAACAGTGACACAGTGGTCCGCCATTTCAGCCATGGCGCCACCGTCGTAGCCGCTGAAGCCGATGACGGTCGCGCCCGCTTCGCGCGCTGCGCGCATCGCGCGAACCATGTTCTGGGACCACGGTCCGGCGTCGCCGGCGCCCGATCCACCATGGACCGAGAAGCCGACCAGTGCGTCCCCGGCTCCAACCCAAGCCGCCATCTGCTCCTCAAAAATCGAGTTGAACCCGCCGTCGTTGGTCCAGGCGCTGATCAGGGGAGCGTTGTCAGTCAACGCAAGTACGCGGAAGCGGCGCTTGCCGGGCACGATCGGGTATTTGGCGAGGTCGCACGCGAAGTGAGTTGCGGTACTGGCGGAGCCGCCGTTTCCCATGACGAACACAGTGCCATTGCGTCGCCGGACCGCGAGAAGGGTTTCCACGATGTCATCGAGAGTCTTGCGATCAATCTGGTCGACCGTCTGCTTCGCAATCTCAAAGAAGGCGGCGACGAAATCGACGTTTTGATCTGCTATCGGATGGAGTGCTTGATTCATTCGCATGTGCGGCCTGAGCAGATTTCGCAAGCCCTCTTGGGCTGCCCAAGCGTCCCCCCCACCGGCGCTCAGGCCTCTGGCGGGAAGGAGAGGGCGTGTGGGTTGGCCGGCCGGGATTCTAGTCGCGGCTCTGATGCGAAGTCAACGCGTCCCGCCTTGCCTGACCGGCAATCACCTAAGGGCATATGAGCTCGGCTCCACACGTGGCGCTGTGGCCCTGCCCATGACAGGAGACCCCGCCGGAGTCGAAGTCGGATGGGTGTCCCCGCGGGGTGCGGAGGCGACTGACACGGCCTGCTGCGTCCTCGCTGAGCTGGCCGGATCGACCGCGACTGTGGATGACACAGGGCTGACCGCTCTTCCCGCGGGCCGGGGACGCGGATCAGGTTTGTGCGTACTCGTCGCTACCGGGATCGTCGGTGCTGTCTGATTCGCGGGGCTTGGCGCTGGTGGCGGGGTCTCCCCGACATTGATCCTGGCAGCGGAACGCACCTCGGAGATGTGCGCTGTAACGATCGGCGCCGAGTTCCAGGCCAGGAGCAGCGTGGCGAGTACAGCCGCAAGCAGGTTGGCGCCGGTCAGCGCCGCTTGCCAGCAGCGCTTGAGTCCCACCCAATGGAGCGTGGAACCTTGGACCTCGAGCTCGTACAGCTCGATCGATTCCTCCTCATTGAGGTCTGCCCGGTGCTGCGCGCGCCGGCTTCGCCTGCGCCGCAGCCCATACAGACACAGGATCAGCAATGCCAGACTGGTAGTAGCGGCGATCAGGCTGGGCATCCGTCCAGATCTAGGACTGTCGACGCTTATCGGCTTCGAAGCATGCGGGCAACTCGGCCGCTCGCGCATGAGCCTCAGCTACGATCGGCCCGGTGGCCCAGGACCAGATTCGCAACTTCTGCATCATCGCTCACATCGACCATGGCAAGTCGACGCTGGCCGATCGGCTGCTGGAGGCGACAGGAGCGATCTCGGCCCGCGAGATGCAGGACCAGGTGCTGGACACGCTGGATCTGGAGCGGGAGCGCGGGATCACCATCAAGCTCCAGGCGGTCAGGATGTCCTACCAGGCCTCGGACGGCCAGACCTACGAGCTGAACCTGATCGACAC
>CAZRMD010000042.1:0-10932 GCA_964601135.1 uncultured Actinomycetes bacterium
TTGACCATGCCGGTCGCCTGCATGAAGGCGTAGCAGATGGTGGGGCCGACGAAGCTGGCGCCCCGCTTGATCAGGTCCTTGCTCATGGCGCGCGACTGATCGGTCTCCGCGGGGATTGCCGGCATCGTCCGCCAGGCGTTCCGCCGCGGGCGCCCCCCGACAAACGACCACACGTACTGATCAAAACTGCCGACCTCGCGCCTGATGGCCAGGACGACCCGGGCGTTCGCGATCGCGCTCTCGATCTTTCGCCGATTGCGAATGATCTCGATCGAGCCCAGCAGGCGGGAGACGGTGCGTTCATCGAAGCGGGCGACCGTCTCCGGCTCGAATCCCGCAAAGGCCTTGCGATAACCCTGGCGGCGTCGCAGGATCGTCATCCAGCTCAGACCGGCCTGGGCGCCTTCCAGCACCAGGCACTCGAAGAGGCGGCGATCGTCGTGGACCGGCACACCCCATTCGCGGTCGTGGTACTCGAGCAGTAAGGGATCCCCCTCGGCCCAGGCGCAACGCGTGACGGCCACGCCCTATAGTCGCATGGTGCCGGAACTCCCACCCTGGTTCATCGAGCCCCAAGGCCGCTACGAGGAACATCTTTTCGACAGCGAGGTGCTCAAAGGGAATCCGCTGCATGACCCGCATCGCCGGCCCCTGTGGGTCTATCGACCGCCGGGTTACGACGACGAACCCGACCGGCGCTATCCGAGCATTTACGTGATCCAGGGATTGACCGGCCAGGTCGACATATGGCGGAACCGCACCCCCTTCCGCCGCAACTTCCCCGAGCTCGCCGACGCGCAGTTCGCGGCCGGTGGCGCAAAGCCCTGCATCCTTATCTATGTCGACTGCTGGACCTCAGTCGGCGGCAGCCAGTACCTGGATTCACCGGGCACAGGCCGCTATCACACCTATCTCTGCGATGAGATCGTCCCCTGGGTCGATCGGCACTACCGCACCCTGCCCGAGGCGCGACACCGCGGCATCATGGGCAAGTCCAGCGGCGGCTACGGCGCCATGGTCACGCCGATGCTCCGGCCTGACCTGTTTGGAGGCCTGGCCACCCACGCCGGTGATGCGCTCTTCGAGCTGTGCTATGCACCGTTTTTCCCGAAGTCAGTGCGCCGCTTGCGCGATGACTACCACGGCTCGTTCGATGAATTCTGGAACGACTTCCGGAGCCGGACCGCCTTCAGCAAGGAGGGCGATGGCGAGCTGCTCAACGACTGGTGCATGGCTTCCTGCTACTCGGCAGACGGCGATGGAACAGTGCGGCTGCCGTACGACACCACCACGGGTCAGGTGATTCCCGACGTGTGGGAACGATGGCTGCGATGGGACCCGGTGCGAATGGTGCCAACGCATGCCGATGCCCTCCGCAACATGCGCGCGATCTATATCGATGCCGGGAAGAGGGACCAGTTTTTTCTCGATCTCGGCGCCGAAGCCTTTCGTCGGGCGCTGCAGGACATCGGCGTCAAGGATGTCTTCTTCGAGCTCTTCGATGCCACGCATGACGCGATCGAGTACCGCTATCCGATCGCTGTGAAGTACCTGGCCGAGCGGTTGCATCCCTAGTCAGATAGCCGGGTCAACGCCTGCACGAACATCCGGGTGCCGAGCTCCTCTTTCGGATGAAGTGCCAGGCCACCGTTCGGACATACCGTGAGGTCAGTCGGAATTTCGCAACGCAGCAAAGGAGCAACAACACCAAATGAGTTCGTTGAAGGACCTTTCGGACGACATCGAGGAGCTGGTGGAGAAAGCCAGCAAGAGCGTGGTGAGGGTCGACGCCCGACGGGGACGGGCAGGCACCGGCATCGTCTGGGACAGCGGCCTGGTGCTGACGGCGAACCACGTCGTGGAACAGGAGGAGGATATCGAGGTCGTCGTCGACGAAAAAAGCAGCAAGGCGACGCTCGCCGGTCGCGATCCGGCGACCGATATCGCGCTCCTCAAGGTGGAAGGGCTATCGGCGCCGGCCTTGCCCCGGGCAAAGGTCTCAGATCTCAAACCCGGGCAAATCGTGATCGCCATCGGCCGGCCGGGCAACCTCAAGGCCACCTTCGGGACGATCAGCGCCGTCTCCTCGCCGTGGCGGGGATGGCGAGGCAGCGAAATCGAGCATCTGGTTCAGACCAACGCGCCGCTCTATCCCGGCTTCAGCGGTGGCCCGCTCGTCAACGCCGACGGACGCGCGGCCGGGATGAACAGCTGGGTCGTCGGCCGCGGCGACGGACGGGCGATCGCGATGGACGTCGCCGAGCGGGTGGTCGGCAGCCTCCGAACCGACGGCCGCATCAAGCGACCCTATCTCGGGATCGGTACGCAGCAGGTCCCGCTGCCGGACCCGGTCAAGGTGCGGGTGAACCAGGAGAGCGGGCTCTTGATCGTCGCCATCGAACCGCACAGCCCAGCCGATCGCGCCGGTCTCATGCAGGGCGATACGCTCCTGGCCCTGGACGGCACGACGACGGGCAGCCTCGAGGCCCTCTACGCCGGCCTCCGCAAGGTGAAGGTTGGCGCGACCCAGACGGTGCGCGTGGTGCGAGCCGGCGAGCTGAAAGACATCAACCTCACGGTGGGGGAGGCCGGCCGCTAGAAACGAACTTGTCGCAGTCCGATGAACGGCCCGTAGTTCGTCCTCGGGATTGCCATAGGGTCCGGTTGACCTCTACATGGGTTCGCGCCGCATCTGGATCAGCCTCGGCGCCTGGGTCGTCTTTTCGGGATTTTTCGCCGCCTGGCTGATCTTCGTTTGGGGCGGCGTCCGAACCACCCAGGCCTTCGATGACATGGGCGAGTTCATCATCGCCTATTTCGCCGCCGCAGCATGCGCCTTCGCGGCGCTCCGACATCGACAGCGCACCAGGACCGCGTGGGCGCTCATGGCTGCCTCGGCATTCTCCTGGGCGACTGGTGAAGTTGTCTGGTCCTACTACGAGCTCATCCAGAAGATCCAGACGCCGTTTCCATCGTTCGCGGACCTCGGATATCTCCTCGCGGTGCCCCTCGCCATCGGGGGCGTGCTCTGCTTCCCGTCGGCGACGTCGCGGGCAACCTCGCTGACCAGGACCGTCCTGGACGGGCTTCTGATCGCCGGCTCGCTGCTGATCATCAGCTGGTCGACAGTCCTCGGCACGGTCTATCGGGCTGGTACGGCGAACATCCTCACGAATCTGATTGGGCTTGCCTACCCCGTCGGCGACGTCGTGATCGGGACGATCGTTGTGATCCTGGCCATGCGAACGCCGCGTGCCAGCCGTCTGCCGCTATTCCTGCTGGCCGGCGGATTGGTCGCCAACCTTCTGGCTGACAGCGGCTTCGCCTACCTCACGACGACGAACAAATACGGCGTCGGCAATCCCATCGACGTTGGCTGGGCCGCCGGCTACCTGCTGATTGCCATGGCGGCCCTCTTCGCGGCCTCCACTCCGGCGCTCGGCGCGGTCACGGCGACCCGCCCGGGGCGACTCGGCCTCCTGCTGCCCTATGCCCCGGTTGTCGTCGGCGCGCTGGTGGCGGCGATCGACGAGGTGCGGCCGGGTCACCTGGACGAGATCATTTTTTGGACGCTGCTCGCCATTGTCGCCTTGGTCGTCCTCCGCCAATTCCTGACGCTGAACGACAACCTGGCGCTGAACCGACAGCTAGAAGCCCATGCCGACGACCTCAAGCGGGGACAAGAGCACTTTCGATCACTCGTGCAGAACTCATCCGATGTGATCACGCTGATCGGGCGGGATGGCGCGATCCAGTATCAGAGCGCGTCCGTTGAGCGCATCCTTGGCTATACGGAAGGGGGGCTGGTCGGCACTTCCTTCGGCGACCTGGTTCACCCGGACGATCGCATCCAGGTTCTCCGCAAGATCGATGAGTCCGTCAACATCCCCGGACCGCCAATCGCGGTCGAGTGCAGGCTTCGTCGAGATGATGACTCATACTGCCCCGCCGAAGTCACCATCACGAACCTGCTCGAGCTTCCATCCGTGCGCGGCGTCGTTCTCAATACCCGCGATATCAGCGAGCGGAAGGCACTCGAAGAGAAACTCACCCACCAGGCCTTTCACGACTCCGTCACCAATCTTCCCAACCGCGCCGCGTTCCGGGTCAGCCTGGATCACGCGTTGAACATTGGCGGCGGACGCCAGATTGCCGTCCTGTTTCTCGACCTGGATGATTTCAAGTCGGTTAACGACACCCTGGGCCACGAGGTTGGCGACCAATTACTGGCAGCGGTCGGCGCCCGGATTGGCTCGACCCTTCGTCCGGGTGACACCGTCGCCCGGCTCGGTGGCGACGAGTTCGCGGTCTTGCTCCGCAACATGGAGGACGAACGGACCGCGGTTCGGGTGGCCGATAGAATCATCCACCAGCTGACGCCACCCTTCTCGATCGCCGGCAAGGCGCTATCGGTCCGGGCCAGCATTGGGGTCGCTGGACTCGTCTCGGGTGAAGAGGCGGCTGACGACCTGATTCGCAACGCTGACGTCGCCATGTACATCGCGAAGTCGAAAGGCAAGGCGCAGTTCGTCGAGTACGAGGCCACACTGGCGCGCGTGGCGGTGGACCGCATGGAATTGGAGCACGAGCTGGAGGTCGCCCTCAGCGAGAAGCAATTCGTAGTCCACTACCAGCCCGTGATCATGCTCGAGAGCGGCGCCGTCCACAGCCTCGAGGCGCTGGTCCGCTGGAATCATCCGCGCCGCGGTTTGCTGTACCCCGCCGACTTCATCAGCATCACCGAGCAGAGCGACAAGATCGTCGAGCTGGGCCGCTTCGTGCTTCAGCAGGCGACCCGCGACGCCCGTCGCTGGCAGGTGCGCTATCCGGCGACGCCGCAAATGCAGATCAGCGTCAATCTTTCAGGCCGGCAGCTGCAGCGGCCGGAACTCGTCGTCGACGTGATGGCGGCGGTGGATGCGGCCGGTCTCGAGCCGCAGTCACTCATCCTCGAGCTGACCGAAAGTGTCCTGCTCACGAATCACGAGGGAGCCGTGCGCACCCTGCAAGAGCTCCGAAGCCTCGGGATCCGGCTGGCCCTCGACGATTTCGGGACTGGCTATTCCTCGCTTGGTCATCTCCGCGATTTCCCGGTCGATATCTTGAAAATGGATCGGTCGTTCGTGGCCGGGATCGGCAATGGCATCGCAGACGGCGCCATCCTCCGGGCCATCATCGGATTGGCCAACAGCTTGAGCTTGATGACGATTGGCGAAGGCGTGGAGCGCGCCGAGCAGCTGGCCGCGCTCAATGCCATGGGCTGCCAGGCCGGGCAGGGCTTCTATCTGTCGAAGCCATTGGATCACGACGCCATGGATGAGCTGCTGGCATCGTGCATCCAGGCAGGGACGGGGCGCCAGCTCCCGCCCGCCTGGCGCCTCACCGCATAGACGATTTGCTAACGTAGCGCCCTCATGCGTGCTCGAGGGGCCCTGCTCCTGGCAGTCACGCTCGCGCTGGCCGGTTGCGACAGTGGGAAGGCGAATGCCGAGGCGAGCCTGCCGCCGCCGCAGCTCATCAGCGGTTCCGTCGCGCTAACCGGGGATTGCGCTCCGGGCGCGACAGCGAGCGGGGTACCGGGCGAGCCATCGCTGGCGGTCGATCCAACGAATCGGAAGAGGCTGATGGCGGCCTGGTTGGACAACCGGCGGCCTGACCAGGCCGGCGTCGTCGTCGCCGTCAGCTCGGACGGCGGCAAAGGCTGGAGCCGTTCGATCCTCCCCGGCCTGCTCCAGTGCAGCGGTGGCAACTATATCCACGCCAGCGATCCCTGGATTTCGATCGGGTCCGATGGAGTCGTGTACCTTGCCACGCTCGCCACCCGGGCAACGACGTCGGACGGTACGGCGCATGACATCGTGGTCAGCGTGTCGCGCGACCATGGCGCGAGCTGGGATCAGCCCGCGGTGGTCGAAACGGCGACGGCGCCGCCGACACAGCCTGACAAGGAAGCGGTCCTGGCTGATACTCGCCATCCAGGCACGGCCTACGTCGTGTGGGCCGATTACCAGGTGACCGCGGGCCTGACCCCGTCGCTCGACCGGGTGCGATTCGCCCGCACCGGCGATGGCGGGCGGAGCTGGTCCACGCCGGCCACGCTCTACGACGGTCATGACGAGGCGCAGCAGAACCAGCTGGTCATGACCGCAGGCGGTGTGCTGCTCGATGTGTTTGTCGAAGGCTCGTCGCTACCCGGAACGGCGCATCCTCCGCCATTGCCCGTCAAGGTCCGGGTGATGCGATCGACGGATCAGGGCCAGACCTGGTCCCAGCCAATCGATGCCGCGAACTTTACCTACACATCGGGCATCGACCCAGGAACCGGGAACGAACTGCGGTTTTCAGGGCAGAACATCGCGGCGACGGCGAGCGGCAACGCGATCTACGCGTCCTGGTTCGAAATCCATCAGGATTTCTCGACGATTCTGACGGCGCGCTCCGATGATGCGGGGCTGCACTGGCGAGCACCTCACATCGTGGTGCGGGAGCGATCCGCGGCATTCCTCCCGACCCTCGCGGTTGCCGGTGACGGCACCCTGGGCATGCTGTGGTTCGATCTCCGTCATTACGTCCAGGGGAGCCCGGGACTGGATACGGACGTCTGGTTCAGCACCTCCACCGATCGGGGCTCCCACTGGATGGAACGGCACGCGGCCGGGCCGTTTGACCTGCGCTCGGCGCCCGCGACGCGATACGGGCCCTTCATCGGCGACTACATGGGCCTGGTGGGCTTGCCGGATGGCTTCGGTGCCGCCTTCGTGATGGCCAGGCCGCAGAGTCGCAATGGCCCAACCGACGTGTTCTTTACCCGAATTCGGGATAGGCTGTAATCTCTCGCCGGCGCGGAGGTTATACCTCCCGTGGCGTCGCTGGCAACATTCGTGCTTCACGGCGGCCGCATCGGCCAGAGCGAGCTCACCTTCTACGCCGTGGTCATTGGTGCCAGCCTCGTCGTTGCCTACGGCGCCTGGGCGGTTCGCCAGCTACGACTGTGGTATTGGCGCAGGACCCGGGGTCCGGTGGACCTGCGCGAGGTCACCAGCGTCACAGTCGACGTGGCGGCGCCGTCAATCGAAACCGACCTGCTGATCGAGCGCGTAAAGCCGCTCTGCTACGGCGTCTGGATGGCTGCCCAAAAAGGTGATGTCACACCCATCCGATCCCAAGTCTCCGATCAACTCGCCCAGCGTCTGGCGGAACATCCCCGATCGATGATTGGTGAGAGCCCGATTGCAGGCCTTCAGGTCGTGTCGACGACCGGCGACGGCGATGCCATTCAGCAGTTTCAGGCGACCGTCACCACGCAAGCCGGCGGCCATCAGCGTTGGACGTTCCGCCGTCAGGGATCAGGCTGGCTGGTCGACGACATCGCCGCATAATCGACCCAAACTCAGCTGCCGCTTGGCCGCCGGCCGAAGAAGTTCGTGCCCAGCAGGCTCATCACGAGTTGGCCCTGCTGATTCCGCATCTCGCCTCTCCAGCGGACGATGCCCATGGTTGGGCGGCTGTTTGACACGCGCGTCTCCAGCACCTGCATCTGACCGGTCAGGGTGTCGCCCGGTCGCACGGGGGCCGGCCAGCGCAGCTCTTCAACACCAGGCGATCCGAGACTGCTGGTTTTCGCCACCAGGTTGTCGACCAGCATGCGCATGAACAGGGCAACCGTCTGCCAGCCACTGGCGATCAATCCACCATAGATCGTGAAAGTCGCCGCGTTGGGATCGATGTGCATCGGCTGCGGGTCGTACTGGCGAGCAAAGGCGATGATCTCGAATTCGCTCACCGAGACGCTCCCGACAGGGATGACTTCACCTGCACGGAAGTCCTCGAAGTAATGAATCGCGTCGGCAACGGAGCGCAACTCCAAGAGTGTAGGGGTCGGCTCATCGGGTAGGCTCAGCTGAGTGGCACGCAACGTCACCATGCGCCGACGGACGGCCCCGTATGGCTCGTGGCGCTCTCCCGTTACCGCCGACGCGATCGTGGCCGGCGTCATCGGGCTTTCCCAGATCCAGCTCGATGGCGACGACCTCTATTGGGTCGAGCAGCGGCCCGCTGAAGGTGGTCGCAACGTCGTCGTTCATCGCCTGCCCGATGGCCGAATCGAGGACGTGACTCCGCCCAGGTTCAATGCGCGTACGCGGGTGCATGAATATGGCGGCGCCGCCTACCTGGTCAATCGCGGCACCGTCTGGTTCGCAAACTTCAAGGATCAGCGTTTGTACCGGCAGGATCCGGGCCGCGATCCCGTGCCGATCACGCCTGACCGGGACATCCGTCACGCCGACATGGTTCTAGACACGCGCCGCGAGCGACTGATCGCCGTTCGCGAGGACCACAGCACGGGATCCATCTGGGCGGTCAACAGCATCGTCAGCATCTCCCTCGCCCTTACGGGAGGGCTGGCGGAGGTCGTCAGCCTCGTGGAGGGCAACGACTTCTATGCGTCGCCGCGCGTAAATCCTGCCGGATCCCACCTGTGCTGGTTGACGTGGAACCATCCCAACATGCCCTGGGATGGGACGGAGCTGTGGGTCGGAGAGCTGACCGCCGAGGGCACCATCCGGGCGCCGCGCCGGGTCGCCGGCGGGAGGAATGAGTCGATCTTTCAACCGGCGTGGTCACCGGACGGCGACCTCTATTTCGTCTCCGACCGGAGCAACTGGTGGAACCTCTATCGCTGGCGCCGGGGCGCGATCGAGCCGGTCGTGGAGATGCCCGCCGAGCTCGGCACGCCGCAGTGGCTCTTCGGCATGTCGACCTACGCCTTCGAGACCGACAGCCGAATCGTTTGCCAGATTCGGTCGCAGGGCGTCCACCGCCTCGCCGCGGTTGACCTCAGCAGCGGACAGATCACCGGACTCGAGACTCCATACACGGCGATGCAAGCGTCCATCCAGGCTCGCGCCGGTCGCGCGTATACGATTGCTGGGTCTCCGACCGAGCCGATGGCGCTGATCGCCGTCAACCTCGATACACGCGGGAAATCCCGCGACCCCGACGTAACTGCAGTCGACCTGCTGCGCCGGTCGACGACGATCGACGTCGATCGGACGTACCTGTCGATCCCAGAGGCAATCGAGTTTCCAACAGAGGACGGCCTCACGGCACACGCCTGGTATTACCCACCCCTGAATCCTGAATACGACACGCCGGAGGGCGAGCTTCCGCCATTGATCGTGTACGTCCACGGTGGACCAACCGGCGCGGTTTCGAACGCGCTGGACCTGAGTGACCAGTTCTGGACAACGCGCGGTTTCGGCTACCTGGTCGTCAACTACGGCGGCAGCGCCGGCTATGGCCGCGATTACCGGGAGCGGCTCAATGGCCGGTGGGGTGTGGTCGATGTTGCCGACTCGGTCAACGCCGCGCGTTACCTGATCGACCGCCGGCGAGTGGACGGGAATCGTGTGGCGATCACTGGCGGCAGTGCCGGCGGGTACACGGTGCTGCGGGCGATGACGTCGACGAATTTCTTCAAAGCCGGCGCCAGCCACTTCGGTATCAGCGACCTGGAAGTTTTTCATATCGACACGCACAAGTTCGAATCCATGTATGACCAGGGGCTCATTGGTCGTTGGCCGGAGGACCGCCAGGTCTACCGGGAACGGTCGGCAATCAATTTCGTCGACCGAATAAGCGCACCGATCATCCTCTTCCAGGGTCTCGAGGACAAGATTGTGCCGCCGAATCAGGCAGAAATCATCGTCGACGCCATGCGGAAGAAGAAGTTGCCGGTCGCCTATATCGCCTTTGAGGGCGAGCAGCATGGCTTTCGCATCGCCACGAACATCAAGCGTGCGCTGACGGGCGAGCTCTATTTCTATTCGAAGATTTTTGGCTTTGAGCTCCCGGAGCCTGTCGAGCCCGTCTCCATCGAGAATTTGAAACGTTAGGGTCATGAAACGAGAGCCCACGACGGCGTCGCCCTGGGTTGACGGCATCCGCCGGCACCTCGATGACCTGCAGCACGATTGGTATGAGGGTGCGTCGGGACCGAACGCCACAACTACTATGTCGCGGCATTCGAGCTGCTGACGCCGGTAGCTACGGAGGTGCTGCGGGACGTCGATGCCGCGTTGCTGCATGGCTCAGGTGAGGTTTCCGTCCGAGCTCCGCAACCAGATGGTGCCGACGGATGGATCGCATCGTGGTCATTGAATTGGCCAGAACTGTCGGCAGCGCGAAACCGGATCAGCGGAGAGCTGCTGTCGCCCGTGATGATCAGTGCCATATTTCCAGCTGGTTTTACCCATCCTCATCTCATGGGCGGGGGCGTCGTCAACGCTCGGGCGGCATCGATTTCGGCCTGGCCAATGCAGGTCACGTCGGTCGAGGATGCGGAGCGACAGCGGCCATTGTTTTGGGCCATCGCAACCGCCCAGGTGCACGACCGGATCTACCAGTCGAGCTGGCGGATCATCCCCGGCTGATCGCGGCCGCGTACGTAGCAGCCTGATGGAGCGGCGTCGGTTGGGCCGGACCACCCTGGAGGTCCCAGCCATCGGGATGGGCACCTGGCAGTCCTTTGATACCAGCCAGGATCGCGGGCCGATCGTCGACGAGGCAGTGGCCGCTGGTATGAATCTCTTCGACTCCAGCCCGATGTACGGCCGCGCGGAGCAAACGCTGGCGAAGGCCCTGGGCAATCGCCGCGCCGAGGCCATCGTCGCCACCAAGATCTGGACGGCCAGCCCCTCAGAAGGCCGCCAACAGGCGGAACAGGCCCTTCGGCTGTTCGGCCGCGTCGAGATCTATCAGGTCCATAATCTGGTCAACTGGCAGGCCCAGCTCCGGCTGATCGAAGGGTTGAAGAGGGAGGGGAAGGTCCTTGCCGTCGGCGCCACCCACTACGACCCCGGCGCCTTCGAGGCGCTGGCCGAGGTGATGCGAACCGGCCGGCTTGACATGATCCAGCTGCCCTACAATCCA
>CAZRMD010000042.1:11032-17618 GCA_964601135.1 uncultured Actinomycetes bacterium
CCATGCTGAACGGAGGATCCTGCCGCTGGCCGCCGAACTCGGGCTGGGCGTCCTGATCCACAGTCCGCTTCGTTTCGGGGTCCTCGATCGGCCGGTTGAGACCCGCCTCTTGAGCGAACTCGGCGTTGAGACCCTGGCCCAGGCCGTTCTCAAATGGATCGCCAGCGACGAGCGCGTCAGCTGCGTGCTGACCGCGACAAAGACGCCCGGCCGCCCCACCGAAAATGCGGCGGCGGGTCAGCCGCCCTGGTTCGACACCGGGCAGCGGGAGCGGCTGGCCCAGATCTTGAGTCAGGCCTGAGGCGGCAGGACCTTGCCAAGGTGTCGGCGGCGGCCTATAAGTAATGGCAGAGCTTGCACCACTCAGACAACAAGGAGGGAAGTACGATCGTGAAAGCGCCGCCGCGCCGTACGAATGCATGGGTTCTCGTGCTGTTGCTCATCCCCTTCATCGCCGTTCTCTGGCCGCCGTTCTACAACTACCGGACGCCCGATTTTTTTGGCGTGCCGATGTTCCTCTGGTACCAGTTCCTATGGACCATCCTCTCGTCCCTGATCACCATCGTGGTGTACTTCATTTGGCGGCCCCGGGAGGTGGCTGAGGAATGATTGAGTGGAGCGCGCTGATCGTCTTCGTCATCCTGTTCGCGCTCGTGACCATCATTGGCTTCCTCGCCGCGCGCTGGCGCAGTGCGGACCTCAACCTGCTCGAGGAGTGGGGACTGGCCGGGCGGAAGTTCGGCACGGTGATCACCTGGTTCCTGCTCGGAGGCGACCTGTACACGGCATACACCTTCGTCGCGGTACCGGGTCTTGTTTTCGGCGCCGGGGCGGTGGGCATGTTCGCCCTGCCCTACACCATCATCGCCTACCCACTGTTCTTCCTCGTCACCCCCAAGCTCTGGCAGGTGGCCCACAACCGCGGCCATATCACCGCTGCCGATTTCGTGAAAGACCGCTTTGACAGCCGGCTGCTGGCCCTCCTGGTGGCCATCACCGGCATCGTCGCCACCATGCCCTATATCGCCCTGCAGATGTTCGGTATGCAGCTGGTCCTCGCGCAGATGGGCCTCGATGTCCACATCTCCCTGATCGTGGCCTTCGTCATCCTGGCTGCGTTCACGTACGTCAGCGGGCTGCGGGCGCCGGCGCTGATCGCCCTCGTCAAGGACACGCTGATCTGGGCTGCGGTGATCATCGCCATCATCTACATCCCCATCAAGCTGGGTGGATACGGCGCCATCTTCTCCCACGTCCCAGCAGCCAAACTGACGCTCAAGCCGGCGTTGTTCCCGTATTTCTCCACTCTGGCCCTGGGATCGGCCTTCGCCCTGTTCCTGTATCCACACGCCATCACCGGGATCTTCAGCTCTCGGAGCCAGGCCGTGCTTCGGCGCAACTCGGCCTTCCTGCCCGCCTACTCCTTCATGCTCGGACTGATCGCGCTGTTCGGCTACATGGCCATCGCCGCCGGCGTGCATGCGGCCAAACCGCCGATCGGGGCCAACGTGGCGGTCCCAGCGCTGATCTCGAAGATGTTCTCCGAGCCGGTGCAAGGGTTCTTCTTCGCCGCGATCGCCATCGGTGCCCTGGTGCCGGCGTCGGTCATGTCCATCGCCGCCGCCAACCTGTTCAGCCGCAACATCTGGAAGGAGTTCCTCCGTCCCGCAGCCAGTCTGAAAGAGCAGGCCGACGTCTCCAAGGTCCTCTCCCTGCTGGTCAAGTTCGGTGCCCTTTTGTTCATCCTGATCGCCAACACGCAGTACGCGATCTACTTCCAACTGGCCGGTGGCGTCTGGATGATGCAGACCCTGCCCGCGGTGTTCATGGCCCTGTATTTCAAATGGCTCGATCGCTGGGCCATCGTGCTCGGCTGGCTTGTGGGTGAAGGCCTGGGCACCTACTGGCTGATCCAGACCCAGTTCAAGGTGGTGTCGTACAACTACAACATCTTCGGCAACAAGACCACGCTGTACATCGGACTGGTGGCCTTCTTCTTCAACCTGATCGTGGTGATCGTGGGCAGCGGCCTGGCTCGGGCCCTTGGCGTCCGCAGCGGGAAGCCCATCATCACCGATGACGATTACCTGGCTCGATCGGCTGTGGCCACACCGCGAGCCTGACGCCGACCCACAGACGCGATCCGGGCGCCGGTTTCGACCGGCGCCCGCGCCTTCTCTGAAGCCGGATCACCGTCCGGTTTGGCCCGCTTCCTGGATGTGAGGCCCATTGCCAGGCGCTGGTGGACCGAAGGTCAACCCAAGCGCGGCCATGGCCGCTCCCGCGAGTGCGAGGATCCAGAAGGGAGCGCTCAGCGACCCGCTGGCATCGACCAGCAGGCCGCCGACGTAGGGCCCAGAGAAGGCCAGGCCATACCCGGCCGTCAGCATGACCGCCGAGTAGGAGGCCACCGCCGACGGATGCGCCAGGAGGGGTGGAAGGGCCATCGAGCCGGTGAACGTCAGGCCGCTGCCCAGGCCGAGCAGCCCTGCCAGCGGCAGGGCCGCCGCCTTCCAGTCTAGGGCAAGACCGAGCGCGCCAGCCACGGTAAGCCCGCCGGCCAGGAGGTAAAAGCTTCGCGAGGTGGCGAACGGCCAATGGACGAGCGTTAGCCCCAGGCTGGCCAGGACCACGGTGATGCCCAGCATGAGCAGTGCCAGGGCGATCGTCCGGCGTCCCTGGGCCTGCAGCAGAAATGGGATCCAGGTCAGGGCCGTGAAGTACACCACGCTCTGGGAAGCGAACAGTCCTGCCGCGCGCATCACACCGACCTCGCGGAGCAGCGCCGTTAGGGATCGGGACTCGGCGGCCACGCGCCGAGGCGAGGGTGCGAACCAGAACCAGGCGACTGCCGCCAGCAGGGTAGGAAGGGCCCAGATCACGAAGGTGCCCCGCCAGCCGCCCAGCAAGGCCAGGTAGACGGTGGTGGTCGTCGCCGTCACGCCGCCAACGTTGAGGGCGACGGTGTAGATCACGGAGGCCCGCTGCACGTGCGCGGGAAACCAGTCTCTGAGCACGGCCGCGGCCGCCGGCTGGATCATGGCCACGCTGGCCGAGAGCACCAGCGTGCCCACAAAGAGGGCGAGCGTCGCCGGTGGCGCCAGGCGCAGCAGCGCACCGCCGGCGATGCCAAAGGTGCACAGGCCGATCACCCGGCGCGTCCCGAGTCGATTGGCCGCCCAGGCACCCGGCAACGCCGCCACGCCCAGGGAGAGCACCGGCAGCGAGGTCAGGCTGCCGGCGGTGGCGAAGCTCAGGTGCAGATCCGTACGAATCTGGGGCAGCACCGGCGGCACGGCCAGGATCACCGAACGAAGGTTGAAGGCGATGGCCAGCATCAAGGCCATGCGACGCATTGCCCGAAGGATACGATGGCTCCGACCGGAGGAGTGCGATCCGCAGCTGACGCAACCACGCGCTGGAAGGACGGCCTGGCTGCCTGGGCTATTCCCGAGCGAATCCTGGCCCAAGCGCCCGAAGATCCGTGGGGCTTCCCGGTTGCCTTGTTCGAGAATCCGCCTGCACGGTTGACCGTTTCTCATCATCGCGCGCTCGAAGCGCTGTCAGCGGGTGACGCGGTGCTCGATATTGGCGCCGGTCGGTGCGCGATGTCCCTGCCGCTGCGTCCACCCGCTGGCCGAATCATCGCCGTCGATAGTTCGCCCGCGATGCTGGAGAACAGTCCCGCCGATTTCACGATCCTCGGGCGCTGGCCCGACGTGGCGGCGCAAGCGGGTCAGGCAGCCGTCGCGGTCTGCGGCCACGTCCTCTACAACGTCGGCGATCTCGCGCCGTTCATTCGCGCCCTGAATGGCGCGGCGAAAAGGCGCGTCGTGATCGAGATCACCCAGTCGCATCCACGCAATCGACCACTGGAACGTGAGCTATGGCGCCATTTCTGGGATCTCGAGCGGCCGACCCGACCCACCTGGGAGGACGCCAGGGCCGTCATCACCGAGTGCGGCATCGAGCCGAGCGTCGAACTGTGGGAATCGGACGAGCGCGGCGGCTTCGCGAGTCTTGATGAGCTCGTTGCCTACATGCGCCGAACCGTCTGTGTCGGTCCAGCTCGAGACCCGGAGGTGAGAGCGATCGTCCTCCGACACGCCGTCGAGCGCGACGGGCGCTGGCGCCTGTCAGCCCAGCCGCGTCACCTCGCGACGTTGTGGTGGGACGTCACATAGCGTACGGCGGGGCGAGCACACCATGGCAACGCGGCCGTCTCGATCTGCGCCCGGGCGCGCCCCGACTGCTGTTCGGGCGCATGTATGAAGACTGGCGGGTTGAGGCAGACGTCTTTCCGCCAGAGGGCCACATCTTTTGCATCGCCTCGGCCGGCGACACCAGCATGGCCCTGGCCGCTCGCGGGAACACCGTGACGGCGGTCGATATCAATCCGGCTCAGGTCGAGTATGTGCGTCAACGACTGGCCGGTGGTCCCCTTCGTCAAGGGACGGCAGACCGTCTCTTTGGAGTTGGCCGCCGGTTTCTGCCGCTGCTTGGGCTCCGACGCCGAATGGTTCGCGCCTTCATGGAGCTCGATGACCCGTCGATCCAGCTGCAAGACTGGCGCCGCCTCAACACCGCCAGATTCCGGTTCTTCTTGATGGCTGTTATCAACCGGGTCGTCCTCCGTGTCATTTACGATCCCGCGTTTCTTCAGATGCTCCTCCCACATTTCGACCGTGTCATCGTGGCCCGGCTCGAGCGTTCGTTTGCCCGCCATCCGAATCGCCGCAATCCCTATGCGTGGCGCCTGTTCTTGGGAATCGATCCACCTGATCACTTCGCACCGAAGCCTCCCGGTGATCGCATCGAGCTGGTCGAGGCCGACGCGGCCGCCTATCTGGAGGGCCGCGCGCCACGATCATTCACCGGCTTCAGTCTCTCGAACATCCTCGATGGGACCGGTGCTGCGTATCGCGAGCGGCTGCTGGCTGCGGTTCGCCGCGCCGCGACGCGGGGCGCAACCGTCGTCTTGCGCAGTTTCGGCGAGCCTGCGCCCGGGGAATCGACGGAGTGGGCAGCCAGAGACCGCTCCATGCTGTGGGGCATCGTCAGCGTTCAGCAGGTGAGCTAGCCGATCGCTATTTCGTTTGGGGCTTCGGCGAGGGCGCCGCTCGTTGGGCGGTCCGGGCTTTTTCCAAGCACGAGCGACACAGCTGGACCGCGGTCAGCGGACCGCGCTCCGCGAAGACTCGGCGGCCGCAGTGCTGACAGATGAATTGCTGCTTTGCCATCGATTCCCAGATTAGCCAGTGGCGCCGAGCTGCCGGACCAGCTCACGTCGCCGCCGATCCTTCAGCTGTTGAGGCCGATTGGTCAGATAGGCGATGAACGTTTCCAGGTCCAGGACATAATCCTTCCCAGCCTGTCTCAGGTGAACCTGGTGATCTTCGAGCTCGGCGTCAACCGCTTCATCTTCCTCGCGGGCGGCGAACAGCCCAAACGCCACCCGCCACGCGAGCTGCTCCTGTCGCTCGCGCTCTGACATCGGCACCTCGATGTCGTCGGCATGGATGGCGTATTCGCGAGCGAGATGCCAGACCTGCAGGCGGAGCGGATAGCGGCCCACGCTGGTCAGGATTTTTCCGTTGACACCGATCTCACCCCACGCCCGGCGCACACGTTCCTGACGCGCCTCCCACTCTTGCAGGGTCTCGAGCGGGCTCAGGTCGCGGCGCACCTTCACGCCGCGCTCGTTCCAGCCGCCCAGGCCGCGGGCCGGCGGTAGATCGTCGAGCGTGTTGTCGAGGCAGGCCTGGTTGTACACCTCATTGGTCGACAGATGGGCGACCACGTCCTTGACGCTCCATCCGCGGCAGTGGCTGGCCGCTGACCAGGCTCGCGGCTTCAGGTCCCGAAGATGGTTCCGCAGGCGTTCGATCTCCCGGTCATAGGCCGGGAAGGGATCAGCGCTTTTTGGATCGAAGCGTCTTGCGCTTGCCGTTGCTGCCTCTTGCCTTCGCTTTCGGCTTTGCTTCACGAGGACCCTCGATGGCTCCGATGGCCGCGAGCACGACGTTGGTCTCGGAGGATGTGGTGTCGGTTGCCTGCTCGGCACCTTCCAGGAAGCGCGCCTCGATTTCGTCGGCGGCGCGCTGGATCACGTTTTCGTGCTTAGGTTTTGCCGGCGCATCCGATCGACGTTGTTTGCCGGGCGACGGCTTGGCCTTGTCTGGCATCCGCGCCAATTCTATGCTTGCGGGATGCCCCGAAAGGCGCTGATTCTCGACATCGACGGCACGCTTGTCGACAACACGAAGCAGCACATCGCCGCCTGGGCGGAGGCCTTTGCGAGCCTGGGGATGCAGGTTGACGAGGAGACGCTGCGCCGGAACATCGGCAAGGGTGGCGACCTCTTCGTACGGGCGGTGGCCGGGGACACCTGGGATCGCGAGCATGGCGATCGGGCCCGCGACCTCCACGGGCAGGGCTATAAGCGCCGGCTGCCCGAGGTGCGGCCGGTCCCCGGCGTCACCGAGTTCCTCGCCGGCATCCGCCGGCTCGATCTTCGCCCGGTGCTCGCCAGCTCATCCAATCCTGACGAGGTGGAGGCAAACCTGCGCGTGATTGGCGAGCGGCC
>CAZRMD010000043.1:0-17567 GCA_964601135.1 uncultured Actinomycetes bacterium
GGTTCCTGGCCGAGCTGGCGGAGATCCGACCGTCGATCTATTTCCAGTTCGACGGATTCGAGCCCGAGACCTACCGCGTGTTGCGCGGCGAAGCCGACATCCTCGCCGAGAAGCTTCTGGCCCTCGACCGCCTGCACGAGATCGGCTGCCGGGTCATCCTGGTCCCCGCCGTGGAACGCGGGGTCAACGAGCACGAGCTTGGGGAGATCGTTCGCTTCGGCCTCGATCACCCAGCCGTTTTCGGAATAAATTTTCAGCCAGCGTTCCATGCCGGTCGCCACATCGCGCACGACCCGAAGCAGCGGATCACGATTCCCGACCTGATTCGCGCAATCGAGTCGCAGACGGACGGTCTTTTCAAAACGGCTGACTTCGTGCCGGTCCCCTGTTGTTTCCCGACCTGCAACGCGGTGACCTACGCCTACGTCGACGGCCAGCAGGTCATCCCGCTGCCACGTGTCCTCAACGTCGATGAGTACCTGGATTACATCCAGAACCGCGCCTTCGTGGACGTGGGCAAGGACATCCGGCGGGCGCTGGAGGGTCTGTGGTCATCATCGGCGGTCCCAGGTTCCGAGACGGCGGCCGGCAACTTTGCCATCACCTGCGCCGCGTGCGGCCTGCCCAACGCTGTGGACCTGGGCACGCTGGCCGACCGCATGTTCATGGTCATGATGCAGGACTTCATGGACCCGTGGACCTTCAACCAGAAGAACCTGATGAAGTGCTGCAAGGAGTTCCTGCTTCCCGGCGGCCACCAGATCCCGTTCTGCGCCTATAACACGATCGGCTACCGGGAACAGGCGCGCGAGCAACTGACCGCGCGCGAGCGGGCGCGGCAGCGGGCGCGGCGGCATCGCGTGCCGTTCGTGCCGCAGCCCCTGACGTTTCAATTCAACGGCCATGTCAGGCCCAACGGGAATGCATCGCGCCCATGAATCAGCCTGCCGTTCTCCCGCCGCCCGAGGTGCTGAAGACGTGCTGTGCAAACCTCTATGCCAGTGATTGGGTTCGCCTGCTACTGGGCGACTCGCTGCACCCCGGCGGGTTGGCACTGACTGAGCGGCTGTCGACGGTCATCGGGCTGGGCCGTGGTCAGCGGCTGCTCGATGTGGCGAGTGGCCAGGGAGCCTCGGCGATCCATCTCGCTTGTCAAGTCGGATGCGAGGTGGTCGGCGTGGATTACAGCACCGAAGCCATCGCTGTTGCGGAACGGGCGGCATCGAACGCGGGGCTCGCGGACCGAGTGCATTTTCTCCCGGGCGACGCCGAGCACCTACCGGCTGAGGATCAATCATTTGACGCTGTCATGGCCGAGTGTGCGTTTTGTACCTTCCCGGACAAAGAAGCGGCGGCGGCCGAGTTCGCCCGAGTGCTGCGTCCAGGCGGACGGCTCGGCCTGAGCGATCTGGTGCGGGCGCGTCCACTCCCTCCGGAACTCGACGGACTAGCGGCCTGGATCGCCTGCGTTGCAGATGCACGGCCGGTGTACGAGTATGTCGGACTGCTTGAGCGCGCTGGTCTGCACGTCGACCGGGTGGAGCACCACGATGATGCCCTCCTCGAACTGGCCGAGACGGTGCGCACCCGACTGCTAATGGCAAAGGTTGCCGCGCACCTGACCGCCGCCCCTGTTCCCGCCGTCGATTGGGAACAGTTTCGCCTGATGCTTCGGGCGGCGGCCGCGGCCATCGCTGATGGCAGCCTTGGCTACGCCCTCATCACCGCCACGGCGCCGGAGCTTCGCGATGACTGAGGTCTTCGACGTCACCTTCGACGAGAAGGCGCGCCGGTGGCTGGACGAGCACCCGAGTCAGGATGCGCTCGTCATCGCTTATGAGGACACTCGATGTTGAGGCGGGGGTCACATTCGTGACCTCCGGCTCCGTCGGAGCCGCAACAGCGATGCGAGCTTGAACCAGCTGGTCAACATCGGCGAGATTGCCGACCGCCAACTGTTCCTGGATCGACGCATCATGCCGCGCATGCCGCGAATCATTCCGATCACCGTTCGGGGACTGGGACCGTTCCGCGGCTTGCATCTGGACCTCTCCGGCGAGGAGTGGAGCCGTTTGCTGTACGACTAGATTCACCGGCGGTGATTACGCCGCTTCGGCTGCCTCGCTGCGACCGGGCCCGCCACTGTTCAACTGCTCCGCGAGGATTCGTAGAAGGGCACTGACGGCCGGCTCGTAGAGGTGCGTTCCTGATTCAGCCTCCAGCACCCTGATCGCAGCATCTCGAGTGTGCGCCTTGCGATAGGGGCGGTCGGAGATCAGAACGTCAAAGGTGTCAGCGACGGCGATGATGCGGGCCTCGAGCGGAATCTGGTCACCTCGGAGAGCGCGCGGGTAGCCACTGCCGTCCAAGCGCTCGTGATGCGCATAAATGATGGTGGCCTCCTGGCGGAGTGTGCCTAGTCGCGAGAGGATCTCGAGGCCAAGATCCGGATGCTGCTTGATGATCTTCCATTCCGCCGCGTCCAGCGATCCTGGCTTAGCAAGAATCGCGTCCGGAATGCCAATCTTTCCGACGTCGTGCAGCAGGCCGGCACGCGCAAGAACGCGTAGTGTAGGGCGAGCGAGGCCCATCTCTCGTCCGATCCGCACCGCCCATTCGGCGACCCGGAAGTTGTGCCCCTTGGTGTTCTCGTCCTTTGCCTCGACCGCGGCTGCCAGCGCCGAGATGGTCTCAGCAGTCTCCAGCTCGACCCCGACCTTGACCTCGAGTTCGAGCGCGGTTTCCAGCACCGTCCGCAAGGACCGCCCAGCGGCTTGCTCGCGAGCCAGTGCGAAGAGTGCCAGCGCGACGCCGATGAGCAGTTCGAGCTGATATCCCCACCAACTGAGATGCCAGGGGGCAGCCAGCGTCATCTGCACCTGGGCCTCACCAACCAGCAAAAGGCCCACCGTCAGGCAGGCCTGGAGTGGCAAACGGGCAACGCGATAAGCCCGCATCTGGCGGACGGCGGCGGAGACCACCAGGGCGAGGCTGCTGAACGCGATCGCGAAGACATACGGAGGTCGGTTAAAAGGCAGTTTCGCCATAAAGTCGCTGAAGGCGAATGCAAAGGTGGCGTAGACCGCCAGGCCGGCCAGGACTGTTAGGACCACCGCGTTGGCGGGAGAGAAAGGAAAGCGTCGGTCGAGGAAGCTCATCAGCCGGGTATAGCCGCCAGCAAAGAAGAGCGACGGGAGACATAACCCCAGGAAAGCCGACATGCCCGCCAGCGAGCGGTCGAAGTCTTCAGTGCCTGGAGCGGAGAACAGGACTCCAGGCGTGGCGATCCCATCGATGCCGTAGAGAAACCCCATGACGACGAACCCAAGCGTCACGAAAAGCACGCGGTAGGCACCGATTCGCTGCGAGGCGATGGCCAGTACCAACGCAACGCCCGATGCCAGGAGGGCGATGGCGGTGACGCCGATGAAATTCACGAGCGGGAGCAGTGCCTCCCGGTCGAGCGACGGGGCAATGAAGAGCAACCCGAAGATCGCCGCCGGGAGGATCAGCACGGCCGCTGGGGTCCATCGGATGGCGAGAGCCACGACTCCATAACGCCCGCCATCCGATCGTTCTTCCACACGCCGGGCTGCTGGGCGGCGCGGCTCTTTATAGAGGGTGCTTCGGCCCCGGATTACCAGACTCGTGCCGCTCTGAGAAGGGCTTTTGAGTCGTGCCTGTAGCCACTCTCTCAACCGCGGCGGCCAGCGCTTCGGGCGCGTCCTCCTGAATGTAATGGCTGGCGTCGCTCAGGCGGGTCACATGCGCGTCCGGGAAATCGCGTAGCCAGCGCTGGATCACGGTCTCCCTGCCAAACGCCGGGTCCTTCATCCCCCACACCAGCTCCATTGGCTTGCCGCGAAGGGCAGAGGGCGCCTCGTTCGCGAGTCGTGACAACATGGGTCGGGCGCGCCGGATCTGCCTCGGAAATTCTGCGACGCCCCGCCGGGCCTCGGGTGACGGCTGGGCCTGTTGGTACGTCCGGGAAACGGCTGGTTCCATCGGTTTCGCGACCGAGCGCGGCATGATGTTGTTGACAAAGAAGTTCCGATTCAGAATCAGCCACTGCAACGGCGGGCTCGACATCACGAAGCTAAAAACCGTCAACGACCCACGAGCGGGCCAGTACCAGGTATTGGCAAAGACCAGGCCAGCGACGCGGCTGGCCCGTTCCACTGCCACGGTCATCCCGATGGGACCACCCCAGTCCTGCCCGACCACGATGAAACCATCGAGTCCCAGGTGGTCGACGAGCTTGCCGATCACGGCCGCATGCTCGGCTGAGGTGTAGCCGTAGCCCTTCGGCCGTTCGGAGAGCCCGAAGCCTGGATAGTCAACGGCGACGCAGCGAAAACGATCGCGCAATGCGAGGATGACCTTCCGATAGAGGAAGCTCCATGTCGGATTGCCATGAAACATCACGACTGGCGGCCCGCTGCCCTCGTCCACGAAGTGCACGCGTGGCCCAGCACCGTCGAACCATCGCGATTCAAAGGGAAAGAGCTTTGGATCGGGTCTGAGATCAGGCAGCAATCGTTAGCTTGCTAGCTGTTTGCTAGGAGCTAATTCGAGCTGTTCGGCCACCCACCGATACTGGTTGCCGCACTGCGGGCAGCTCAACTCAGGCCGCCCATGCGGTCCCGGCGGATCTACCGCGCCCGCGTTCATCTGCGTACCGCATTTCGGACATCTAATCATCGCTCCCTCCTGTAAGGAGCGCAAAGCTGGCCGCGGTAGTCAGGCCGAAGACCAGGTGTGCGCTCAAGTCCTTCCACAGCGTCTTTGCGTCATATTCCCAGATGGGTTTGTAGAAGTGGCCACGCGGCAGGACGGCGTAGCCGAAGCCCCAGACCGTCGCCCCGAACGGTAATCCGAGCAAAACGTTCCGAGTGCGGCTTGAGCCGACCACGATTCCGTAAACGGTTCCCCAGAACGACGCGTAGCCCCAGTGCATCACATTCGTCGTGAGTTGGGCGCGATCGGCTGGCAGGTCCTGCCCAAGAAACGCTACCGCCAGGCGTCTTCCCACCTGGGCAGGCACGGGAGCCTTGTCCCAGTCGTTCAGACCGCTCGCGAATTCCCATGCGATCGGATCGCTCGTTCCGCCCTCGCGCCTGTATCGCCAATACCAGAGCGAATCCATGGCCGCGGTGCCCACGGCGGCGGCAACGACTCCATGTACGACGGCTCCAAGGGGAGAGATGCCCATCGTTCGGCTCACCGAGCGGCCGCAGCCGTACGGAGTACCGACCCAACTTCGCTGAGCTGGGGGACGATGACATCTGGCTTCGGATAGACATCGAGATAGCCGCCCTCCAACCCGCTGATGAAGATGGTCCGGAATCCAGCCCGAATGGCACCCTGGATGTCCCAGGCGTGGGCGGCCACCATCCAGACCTCGCCCTCAGCCTCGCGACGAGCCATTTCATAAACCGCTGGATGGGGCTTGAACTTCTGGATCTGATCGCAGGAGAGCAGTGCGGAAAAATGACGATCGATTCCCGCGCGTTCGAGCAGGTGCCGGACCGAGTCGGCACTACTGTTCGTGAGGGCGAGGATTCGCCAATGGTCGCCGGCCAGCTCGGTGACGAGCCCTGCGAATCCCGGTTGTGGCTCGAGCTGGCCGAACGAGGCAGTGATCTGGACGATCTGTTCGGGCGTAGCACTGAGATTGAGCGCCCGTAGTGTCCGAGGTAATTCGGCTTTGAGCACCGAGCTCAGCGGCTGATCCCCACCGGCATGTGAGAGCGCGAAGGCATCCCGCAAAGACTGGGCGAACCAGAGGTTCAACGCGTGGGCTGGTGCCCCCGCTCGGGTCAGTGCATCGGCAACTTGACTCAGGCTGAAGCTGGTGCCGATGATGTCGAACACAACGGTGCCGCGGGGGCGTCTCTCGCTCATGGTGTGACCTGCGTCACAGAGGCCAGCATTATGCAATGGGCCATTCACCCGATAGTACGGATATTGCCGCTCGTCACGCGGGCATAGCGAATCTGGAAATCCAGCGATGCGGGTGGCCTCATAGAGTAGGTAAGTGAGCAAGTCGAAGCGAAGGAAAGGGCGACCCTCATGGCTTCGGCGCTGGGGGTGGCCAATCGCAGCCATCGTCGGCGTGCTGATCATCGTGGCGATCCTTCATCCGTCTTTCGGCGGGAGTGCGAGCACAGGCAGCGACTTCACTCTCGTGGCATACCAGGGAGATGCGACCTTGGGCGGTCATAATGCGGCGTTCTCCAAGGTGTTCGAGCAAAAAAAACCCGTCGTCCTGAACTTCTGGGCCGGCAACTGCCCATCGTGTCGCCTGGAAATGCCGGGTTTCCAGAAGGTCTCGAGCGAGTTCGCCGGTCGGGTGATTTTCGTCGGTGTGGATGTCGGGCCCTACACTGGTCTGGGGAACCACGAGGACGCGATCCTTCTCTATAAGGAGCTCGGCATCACCTATCCGCTGGCCTACGCGGTCGATGCGACGCCGCTCCAGCTCTACAACGTCCAGGGTATGCCGACCACGGTGTTTTTCTCGGCCGCCGGGAAGGTCACTGATCACGCCACCGGGATTCTGACGGAGGATCAACTACGGAGCGAGATCCAACAAAAACTGCTCGCCGCCTAGAAGCGGGCCCTCCGCGGTCCGGGACTCACCCCATCATCACTTTGTTGATGCCACTGGTGACGCTTGCCGTGGTAATCATCGCGGCAGTCGCCACGGGCACGGGTGTCGGCCCGGTGACGGGAAGCATCGAGTCACTCTCTTCGTCGTCGACGACGGCGCTGGGACGCCTGGTCTCGGTTGCACCGCTTGGATATGCCGTCGGTGCGGGGATGGTTGCGGCTTTCAACCCTTGCGGGTTTGCCCTGCTCCCGGGCTACCTCGGCCTCTACCTGGGTGCGGCCGATGATGCCGATTCGCGACACACCATCGGATCATCCCTTGTGAGTGCGCTGGTGATCGGCGGAACGGTGAGCGTCAGCTTTGTCGTGCTATTCGGGCTCGCGGGGGTCGCCTTGAGCGTGGCCGCTGTGACGATCGCACGATGGCTGCCCTGGCTGGCGCTCGCGGTGGGCGTCGGGCTGGTGTTTACGGCAGGCAGGGTACTCACCGGCACGCCACTCTACGCCGGCTTCGGCGAGCAGTTGGCGGCTCGGCTTGGAGCGAGGACGCAGCACGTCGGCCTCCCGGGCTATTTCGCGTATGGACTCGCTTACGGGCTCGCTTCATTGAGCTGCACATTGCCCATCTTCCTGGCCGTCGTCGGCAGCGCCCTCGCCCGCAGCGGCTTCGTGGCCGGCGCCCTGCAGTTTGTCCTGTACGCACTGGGAATGGGACTGGTGATATGCGCGCTCACCGTTGGTGTCGCGCTTTTTAAGCAAGGGACCCTACGCTGGGCACGCGCGATTCTGCCCTTTGTCCAGCCGCTCAGTGCGGTGCTCCTGCTTGCTGCCGGCACCTACATCGTCTACTACTGGCTCACCGTCGGCGGACTTTTGCGGAAGATCGGCGGGGTCTAGGGAAGGAACATACTGGAGCTGATAGCCGATAAGGAGGCTGATTCCAATGCGAAAAGACATTGTGGTGGGCGCGAAGTTTCCGGACTACGAATTATCGGACCATACCGCAAAGAAGCGGAAGCTATCCGAGCTGCAGGGCATGGATCCGATGATCCTCATCCTCTCGCGCGGCCACTTCTGTCCCAAAGACCGTCGCCAGTTGCGCAACCTGGTGGACTTCTTCCCTGAATTGAAGGTCGGGTACACCCGGATCGTCACGATCTCGACGGACAACCTCCTCGAGACCAACGAATTCCGAGATGCGCTCGGTGCGCAGTGGCCGTTCCTATCCGATCCGGGGCGGATCGTACAGAAGGATCTCGATATCCAGGAGTACACGGATCCGACGCATGACCCGATGGTTCCCCACACACTAGTCCTGGAGCCGGAGCTGACGATCTTTCGGATCTACAACGGCTACTGGTACTGGGGACGACCTTCGGTCTCGGACCTCTACCACGACCTGCGCGAGGTGACAAAGAAGATCCGTCCCGATTGGGACTTGAGCGACCCGGAGCTCCGCCGCGAATGGCAGGATGGTGAGAAAGGTCGTTTCTGGCCGTATGGGAAACCTTTGAGGGAGGTCTTCGCCGGAGCTGCGTCGTCGAATTAGCTAGTTGCTGTCCGTTGGGCAAGGAGGTATCACCGTGATGGAGCAATCTACCGCCAGGTTGGAAGTGCCATTTCACGGACACTGCGCCAACGACTGCAAAGAACTGGTTGCGGTGTCCAGATGGTACTGGGAATATGGCGGGCAAATCCAATACTTCTGTTCGCAATGGTGCCACGATCGCTTCGTTGCCGATCCGGTACGCCGTTTGATCGTGAGTCCCCTGCACGAGGTTTAACACCCGGCACGTAGAAAGGAGGTTGGCCAATGCCGACAAGCATCGATCGGTCGCAGCTTCGCAAGTTGCTCGACGAAGGCGCGCAATTGGTGGAGGTTCTTCCGCGCCAAGAGTACGAGGAGGAGCATCTTCCCGGAGCCATCAGCATTCCGCTGCGGGAGCTCGATCGCGCTACAACCAGCAAGCTCGACAAGAGCCGGCCCGTCATCACCTACTGCTATGACTATCAATGAGACATGAGCAAACGGGCCGCGTGGCGACTCGAGAGTCTCGGCTTCAGCAAGGTCTTCGATTACCCTCCCGGAAAGCTCGACTGGGTTTCGGTGGGCCTTCCGACGGAGGGCGCGAAGGCGGGCGTCCCCAACCTCGGCACCCTAGCGCGGCGTGACAGCCCAACCTGCAAGCTCGATGAGCGCATCAGTGACGTCGCCGCGCGGATGGGGTCGGACCCGACGAGCCCCTGCGTCGTCGTCAACGACCACCGGATCGTCCTGGGACTGCTCCGCAGCGAGGCCATCCGAGCGAATGACTCCAGGGCGGTCGAGGACGTGATGCTCAAAGGGCCAGTTACATTTCGCCCGAATGCGGGTCTGGAGGAAGTTGACCGGTATCTCACCGATCACCACCTTGGCTACGCTCTGGTCACCACCTCCGATGGAGAGCTGATGGGGCTGGCCAGCGCCGATGACATTCGCCGCCAATTAGCAGGGTCGAAGGCAGGCTAAGAGCCTGCGCGGAACATTCGCCGCAACCTGGCCGCGCTGGCCGAGGCTGTGCCTGCGAACGGGCGATGCCCGCGTTGTTTGACCCCTCTTCAGTCACTCGATCCGGACGATGCCGGGACCATGGGCTGCCAGTGCGACGCGCCGCGGGCGGCGGCCTCAACCAGGGATAGCATCTGACCTGGAATCCGGTGCTGCTCCGCCCAGGCACGGCTCGCCCTCTCGTCTTCGAAGAAGTTGATTTGTGGGCACCACTCGTCGAAAACCGACACCCCTGGATCGGGTGATGGCGCGCCATCTGACAGCAAGGCGAAGAAATCCGGCATGAAAAGGACGACATCGCTCTGGTTCGGTACTCCCTTATGGACGCCGACATCGATCGGGGTGCCGGTTCGCGGACTTTTGGAACGCACCCGGCCGCTGGCTCCGAGCGCCGCGAGGATGCCGACCGCGTCATAGGCGCACCAGGTCCAGAACTGCCGATCTCCAACGTAGAGCTCGTGCCGGCTGGGCACAACGCTGAGCCCCACGGAACCGACGACGTCGCCGCTTTGATTCCGCCGGATGAGGCCCTGCTGCTCAAGTTGTGAGAGGCCGGCCTTGACCCCTTCAGGCGACTCGCCAAGTTCGTCTGTCAGCGCGGCGACTGGCACCGGCTGGCCTGTTTGCAGCAGCCCCTGGAATGCGATCATCCGAATCCGCTCGTTCAATGTCACGGTTCCTGCCTCCTCGGCGCAGCACTGCCCGGCGCAGCAACTCTGGTTCGACGCTGTCTGATTCGACGCAGTCATTTGCCTGTCCCCTGCAAATAGGCACGGTAGTGCGCGCTGTGGGTCTGCTCATTGAACAGGCCTTCCCAGACACCGAGCCGCGTGTTCAGCCAGCGGTAGCGGGGATCTTCGGTGCTGAACTGCAGCGCCATGGTTAGCCGCCACAGGTGCGGTCGCGTCGGGTCGAACCCACGCAGGCCATATCCCTTGGCATCGAAGCGAATCCGGGCCCCGTCGTTCGTCTCGATGAAGCCGCCGGGGTTCTCATAGCAGAGGTCTTGTCCGGGCGTAACCTCCTCGCCGCGCCGCACGAGCAAGTACGCGCAGTTGGCCGAGTAGAAGGACCAGCGGATCGTCCCCTGCAGTGTCTCGCCGCTAATCGTCCCGTCACCGCTGCCGAGGTAGACACCCTGCCGCCCTTCGGGTGGGATGACGGCATCGGCGGGCGACTCTGACGTATACCGCAGCTCGGCCTTGAAGAGCGGCTCGAGTCCTGACGAAACGTCACGAACCTTGGCCTTGGCTTTCGTGTTTGATGTACTCATTGATGTCTCCTTGATCTGTGTTTGATGCGATCAAGGCCAACGCTAGACCCTCACCCCGGGCTGAGAGTCAAGAGGCGATCTCGAGCTGCTCCCGACGGGGATCGACGGCGTACAGTGGCAATTGAGCCTGCCCGGCGAGGGCGACTGCGTGAGCGGCCTCGAAATTCACAATGCGTTGACGAATTTCTTGCAATTCCGACATCCGGGCCGCAATGCGTGCGAGCGCCTGATCCAGCTTCTCTTGCAGATGCGGGCCGATGGCCTCTCCCCGGTCTACGCAGTAGATGGCGGAGATTTCCCGGATCTCTTTCAAGGTGAGCCCGAGTGACCGTAGGGTGCGGATGACCTGCAGGCACCACAGCGCGGATTCGTCGAACAGTCGATAGTTGCTTCCACTCCGGCCGAGCCTGTAGACGAGCCCCATCGCTTCGTACTCACGCAAGGCTCTGATGGAGACTCCGCTTCGCCGCGCGAGCTGTCCGACCGTCATGGGTTTCGCCGCTGTCATTGCCTCCACGTTGATCCTCCCTCAGGCTGCGCAGCAGCTCAGCTTGGCGACGTCCCGCGTGTAGGTCTGAGCCACCAGTTTCATGCCTTCACCCATCGTCAGATAGGGACCCCAGCTCTCTGCTAGTTGCTGGACCGTCGCTCCGAATTGGATGGCGTAGACGGCACTCAGGATCACATCGCCGGCATTCTCAGCGAGGATGCTAACGCCCAAGACTTTGCCCGTGTCGCGCTCAGCAACCATCTTGAACAGGCCCCGCGTGTCGCGATTGACGAGCGCCCGCGGGATCGCGTCAAGGGGCATGGTGCGGCATTCGCATGCGTAGCCCTGCGCGTTGGCTTGCTCGTCGGTGAGGCCGGCGCTCGCGATCTGCGGACGGGTGAAGGTGATCCGCGGTAGCGCGGACAGGTCCAGCTTGACGCTTGCGTTGCGGAGGGCGTTGTCGACTGCCAGCGCGCCACTCCTGGCGGCGACGTAGACGAACTGCGGTAGGCCAGCCGCGTCACCTGCCCCAAAGATGGTCGGGACGGTCGTGCGGAGCGTGTCGTCGACCTGGACCGCACCCTTATCGGTCGTCGCTACTCTGACCTTGTCCAACCGTAATTCTTGGATGTTCGGGCGACGACCGGTCGCAACCAGGACATGGGTGCCGGTCACCGATCGGTCGCGGGAGCCGAGTCGGAAATGAACGGTGCGCTCCTTCCCCCTCGTCGTCACTCGGAGCACCTGGACGCCGGTCGCAATCTCGGCGCCCTCCTCCCGAAGGACGTCCATGAGCGCTTCCGAAATCTCGGGCTCCTCGCCTGGCGCGATCCGCGGCGCCATGTCAAGGAACGTGACCCTGGACCCGAGATGGAGGAACAGCTGTCCCATCTCAAGTCCCACGGCATTCGCGCCGATCACGATCAGGTGCTCGGGTAGTTCGGTGAGCTCGAGCGCCGTCGTGCTCGTCAGGTACCCGACATCCGCGAGACCAGGAATTGGTGGGATTGCCGGCGAGGCGCCGCTCGCGATCAGGATGGCATTCGCCCGAATCGTGCGCCCATCGACCGCCAGGGTGTGCTCGTCCTGAAAGCTCGCCTGCCCTTCAATGAGGTCGAAACCATAGCTCTCGGCGAGGTCGACGTACTTGCTCTTGCGGAGGAAGTCGACCAACTCATTCTTGCCCTCCACTAGGGCTAGCATGTCGATCCCGGTGGCCTGGGTCAAGATTCCCGGAAATGGATTGCTCCGGGCGCGGTCGTAGGCTTCCGCTGCCGCCAGCATCGCCTTCGACGGCACGCAGCCGACGTTCACGCAGGTTCCACCGATGGTGTCGGCCTCGATCAGCGCGATGCGCGCATCGAGGTCACGCGCCCTGATCGCCGCGGCGAACGCCGCGCTTCCGGAGCCGATGACGGCCAGGTCATACTGGCTGCCACCGTGACCTCGCCCGACCTCTGGTACGGCCGGCGCTTCGGCAACTGACTCGAGCTTGCCGGCTCGATAGCCGACCTCCTGAAGTGCCGCGCGCAGGTCGCTTTCCTTAGCGGCACCCGGGTCGAGGAGGGCCTGACCCTTTCGATAATCCGCCTGGATGTGGCTCGCGCCTGCCGCCGTCAGGGCGTCGGTTACGGTTTTTTCGCAGTGCTCGCATGTCATGCCCTGAATGGGCAATCTCTGAAGTGAACTCATAACGTTACGCCTTCCTTCCTTCTTGGATTGGCATCGATCGACTCATGTGGTCAGCATTGCCAGCTGCGCGGCGAGGCGGGCCGCATCAGACGGCCCGGGGTTGACGAATCGGACAGCACCGGTCCGGTCGATGCCCACGGTTGCACCGAGCGCGGCGACGCTGTATCGGGATGCGAGTGAGCCATCCCGGTCGATTACCCACAGCAGAGGAGCATCAGCCACGCCCTGCGCTTCGAGGAATGAACCGAGGTCGTGGGTACTGTCGGCCGCCACCGTATCGATGCCCACCGCCTGGATGCCCGGGTGTGAGCCGATCGCCTGACGGAGTCCGTTGACCTCGCCCAGGCACGACACGCAGCCCGTGGCGATAAAAAGCAAAACCGTTGGTTGGCGGGTCTCGATCTGAGCCAGCTGAGCCGAGGACGACAGGATCCGAGCGTTAAGAGCGGTCCCATTGGCGCTGGTGCCGGAGCCACTCGTGTGGGCCGCGCCACCGCATCCTGCCATGAGCAGCGCGCCGAGCACGACAACAGTCCCGAGTCGGCCGGTCAACGCATCCCCCTCCTCTGCTGAATCCAGAAACCCAGGGCAACCGCCGCGACCACCAGCGCAGCAGCCGAGCCCAAAACGAGACGGTTGGCAGCCAGCCAGGCGCCTGCACCGGTAGCCACTAAAGCGGCCAGAAGGAATGGAGCGCCGCAGCAAACCAGGGGGACGGCTAGCGCTAGCAGGCCGAGGCGCGCCCCCCGCACTACACCCACTCCGGGCCGATCCGCGTACAGGTGGCGAGGTGCTTAGCGTTTGGAGTGGCAAGCTCCGCGGCCAGTTCCAGGACATTCATCAGCCGGCTATCCGCTACCCGGTACCACACCCGCCGACCGTCCTTTCGCGCCCGCACGTACCCACACCAACGCAAACACGCCAGATGGGTTGAGACCCGCGCTTGAGGCAGCTCGAGCAGGTCCACGAGCTCACCGACCGTCCGTTCGCATTCGAACAGGAGTTGGAGAATCCGCAGCCGGGTTGGGTCACCCAGACCCTTCAGGAAGCGGGCCGTTGCACGCGTCGCGGTCCTCGGTCGCTCCAACATAACTGGCATGCCAGATATATTAGCAGGACGGGAGACCGGCCATGAGTCCTCCAGTCGCAGGCCGGAATCGATCAGGTCTCGGTTGCGCTAAAGCATCGCGAGGCTACGGCGCTTCCCGCTTCTTGATGCTTCGCTCGAGGCCGGCGAGAATCAGGTCAAGTCCAAGCTCGAACTGATAATCCATGTCGCACTCAGCGATGAGGCGGGCTACCTCAACCAGATGCACCGGTGCCTCACGGGGCACGGCGCGTGTGAGACTCACCAGACGCTCCAGTTCGGTTGAGCCCCTTGGCGCCGCAGCTGACAGCTCCAGCAAGCCGTACCCGACCGCATAAGAGAACAGCGTCCGCAGCATCTCCGCCGCCCGCGGGCGCGGGAGCCCCGCACGCTCCAACGCCACGAGGCTGACGTCCATCGCGCGCAGCGCAGGTTCAGTCAGACAGGCCCGACAGAGGAGGCCAAAGGCCTGGGGGTGGGCATGGGCAAGGCCCCTGAGGGACGTGGCAAGGGTTCGGAGCGTCTGCTTCCAGTCGGCCTTGTCCGGCGGCAGCTCCACTTGCTCCCACAGGGCTTCCGCGAGCCCATCCAAGAGGACCTCTTTGCTGTTGACGTAGTTGTAGATCGACATCGGATCGACCTTCAGCTGCTCGGCCAGCCGCCGCATGGTCAGGGCGTCCAAGCCATCCTGATCGACCAGCTCAAGGGCGGTCGCGAGAATGCGCGAGCGAGAGAGCTGGCCCCGTTTGGCAAGGGCTGAAACCGTCTTCGCGATGGTGTTACCTCCTTGGAGTTTGCGTTGGCCTGGGGGGGGGCCTACAGTGTAGACTTGGCCCGTAGGCAGGCTTCGTAGGTAATTGTAGCTCATTTGGACTGGAGGCGCATCGCCGCTTATGAACAATCATCCAGCGATCGAGGCGATCGGGTTGCAGAAAACCTACGGCCGGGGGGCGAGGGCGTTGGCGGCGGTAAAACCGACAACCCTGACCGTACCGTGGGGGCAGGTGATCGGCCTATTGGGTCCAAACGGCGCGGGCAAGACCACGATCATCAAGATGATCAGCGGGCTGATCACCCCGACCGCGGGGACAATCCGGCTCGGCGGACACGACGTGGCGCGGCAGCGGGCGCAGGCGGTACGCCAGATCGGAGCGGTCCTGGAGGGCTCGCGAAACGTCTACTGGCCGCTGTCAGCGTGGGAAAACCTCATGTATTTCGGCCAGCTGAAGGGGCTGCGAACGGCCGAGATCAAGCCACGCGCCGAGCGGTTGCTGACCGAGTTAGGGCTGTGGGAACGGAGACACGAGACGGTTGGCTCGTTCTCTCGCGGCATGCAGCAAAAGGTCGCGGTCTCCACCGCGCTGATCACCGACCCGCCGATCATCCTGCTCGACGAGCCCACGATCGGCCTGGACGTGGAGGCGGCCCGCACCGTCAAGGACTGGTTCAAGCATCTAGCCCGCGACGAGGGCAAGACGATCGTGCTGACCACCCACCAGCTCGAGGGTGCTCACGAGCTGTCCGATCGGATCGCGGTGATCAAGGAGGGCGAGATCATCGCCGACCTGCCCACCGCCGACCTGCTGGCCCGGTACGCCGAGAACCGATTCGAAATCCGAATCACTGGATCCCTCAACGGCACCACAGTGCCGGCCGGCGCCCACGTCGAGCCTGATGGCGACCAGACTCGAGTACTCCTGCCGGACACCGACGACCGGGAGGTCATCGCAGTCCTGAACCGGCTAGCCGCCACCGGTTCCCGACTGGTGTCGGTCGCTCAGGCGCGGCCCAGTCTGGAGGAGGTCTTCATCCGCCTCATCCACAGCGACCCGGCCGATCCTCGCGAGCGGGCCAGGGAGGTGGTCGCATGAGCACGATGGCCGTTCCGATTGCATTCCAAACGCGGCTGGCCCGGACCGAACTGGTCAAGGGGCTACGGCTGATGTGGCGGCGTCGATCCATGGTCGTCGTCGGGACGATCTCCTACGGGCTGACCTACCTGGGAATCAGCCTCTTCATCGGGGGCGGCCACCTGGTCAAGGACCTGATGGTCAGCACCGTGCCTGCACTTCTCGCCATGGTGGTGGCGGCCATCGCCGCCGTGGAGGGAACCGGCGGCATCGCCGAGGAGATCAACGGCGGCACGCTGGAGCAGACCCGACTGTCCCCGGCCAGCCCGCAACTGCAGGCGCTGGCCCGGATGGGCGCGCTCGGCATCGAAGGACTGGCTGTGGCCATTGTCCTCGGCATCGTTTTTGTCTTCGGTGTTGGTCTAGAAATCAACCCGCATCCGGCCGTCTTGATCCCGGCCGGCCTCACCATCCTGGACGCGCTCGGCTACGGCCTGATCATGACGGCCCTGGTCGTTCGCGTTCCCAGCATCGGTGCGATCACGCACGTCGGCAACATGGTGATCATGGCGTTCGGCGGTATGCTCGCCCCGATCAGCGTCTTCCCGCACGGACTGGAGATCTTCGCCAGATTCATCCCGACCGCCCTGGGCGTCCAGGCGATCAACACCATCCTGGGCGGCCACGGACTCGGCACGACCTGGTCAGACGGCACCCTGCCCTGGCTACTGGTCCACACCGCGGTTGTCCTCACGGCCGGTTTCAGCCTGTATGTGATCAACATCCGCCGCGCTCAGCGCGAAGGGGGGCTCAGCCGGCGATGAACACCGCAACCGTCATTGCGCTGCGCAACGAGATCCGCAAGGGCCTCCGGTTCGCCTGGTCAGAACGCCTGCAGATCCTGATCGAACTGCCCATGTTCGCCGTGTTCATCATCCTGCTCGGACCACTGCTCGGCCAGGCCGGGAACCTGGCGAGCGGCAGAGTGGCCTGGTCCCTGAACAGCCAGACGACCTCGGTGATGGTCGTCTGGTTCGTGCCGTTCATCTTCTTCTACATGCAGGTCGTGAAGATGTTCTGGCGACTCCTCGGCGAGATCCAGGCCGGCACCATCGAACAGGTTTACCTTTCCCCACTACCACCCTGGCTGGTCGCCGCCGCCGGCCGGGTCATGGCCGCACTCTTGGAAACGCTCTTCGTCGCGGCCGCCACCTACGGCATCGTGTCCGCGTTGGTCACGATCCACCTACACTGGAGCATCGCAGCCCTGCTGCCCACCATCGCGATCATGGTGGCGGCAGTCGGCCTCTCGCTGATCATCGCCGGCGCTACCCTCGTCTACAAGCGTATTCAGATCGTCAACGACATGGTGCTGTTGCTGGTAATGATCTTCAGCGCCAGCGCCTTGCCGCTCTTCCATGTCCCCAGCTGGTGGGTCGAGCTCAGCCACGCCTTTCCCGTCACCGACGGCGTCGGCAGCCTCTACAACATCATGCTCGCCCACCACTCGGTCATATCGGCCTGGGGCATCGGCGGGCTCATCCCCATGTTCACCATCTCAACGGCGTACCTGCTCGCCGGCATCGGCGCATTCATCCTCGGCGAGCACGTCGCGAAAAACCGCGGCACCCTCGGCCGCTACTAACTGGGTCTCGGCCATGCCTTAAATAGTGTCAGCGCTTCGCCAAATCTGCGCTGTCTAACGACGTGTCCTATAACCTCGAAAGAGTTCGCATTCCGTGGAGGGATCGATGACGATGGCTCGTGTGAGCGATCAACAAGTCAACTTTCGCAGCTGGCTGGCTGAGCTCGATGACGACAGTCGAGCCCGTTTTCAACAGTTTTTGGATCTTGCAGCCGACGCCGTTTCAGGCCGTACTGCAGCAGATCCAAGAGCGCTTGGCCCAATAGGCCATTAGCCGATACAAACACACTAATAAGTTGTGATAACACTAGTGTCTGGCGACCCCAACCGGACATGTTTCGAACTCGCGCTACCTTCAGATCCCGCCTCC
>CAZRMD010000044.1:0-5075 GCA_964601135.1 uncultured Actinomycetes bacterium
GCTGCGATTGCGTCCCTCGGACGCCGTCTACGCGACAGTCGTAACAGCAATGGCGACCTTTCTGCCCTTCTGGCTCAGCATTCCGCGCTACCTGCTGAACCTGTATCCCTTGTTCCTGCTCGTCGGGCGGATCCGGAGTCGCTGGCTCTACCTGCTGATGGTGGGCGTCTCATTCACGGCGCTCGTCGTCTTCGGCCTGGCCTTTGGTCTGGGGTACTGGGCCTTTTAACGGAACAGGTGGGTCAGCACCGTGCTGACGATCACGTAGATCAGGTAGCCGATCACGATCTGGAAGAAGCTGACGTCGAAGTGCACGTTCATGATCCCCTGCAGCACCGCAAAGGCGAGGGCGAAGAGCAGCGCGTTCAGCACGATGATGAACAGGCCAAGGGTGACGATCGTCACCGGCAGGGTCAGGATGAGCAGCACTGGGCGGATGATGGTGTTGATCAGCGCCAGGATGAGCGCCATGATGACCGCGGCGCCCAGAATGCCGCTGTGCACGTGCCAGATCACATAGAAGACGAAAAGCAGCGATACGACGTGGATCAGGAACCGCGTCAGCATTCGCCCGCCATTCTAGAGGCAGGCTGCTTCCGGCGTTACATAACGTTTTCAGTGGGGCACGGCGTAGATCGAATAGTGGGCGGTGTGGATCGCCAGCTGGAACCTCGTGTTGAAGTAATCCAGGTCCGGATGCAGGTTGGCCATCTCGCTGGGGCCGATGACGAGGTAATCGGCGTGGTAGTGATGGAGCAAGTCGAGCGCCGGCTGGCCGCCGTTGTAGATGCGCCGAATGTCCGCTTCGCGCTGGGCATAGTTGATGCCATAGCTCCATAACCAGCCGGGATAGCTCATCAACACCGAGCGCCCGGCGAGGTCGGCCACCGGGTTATTCGGATAGGCGGCGATTTCATTGGTGGGATCGGCGCCGGTCACGAAGACCGCCCGGGGCGGCGTGAGCTGTCGGACCTGGGCGGCCAGCTGAATGTCCTCGGCGCTAAACCAGGGGTAGGTCGGTCCCTGTGGCGGCAGGAACTGCAGGAGGGAGAGGGCCCCCGAAGCGATCAGCGTCAACCAGGCGATCCCAGCCAGCGCCCGGCCAACCGCCGTCGTCCTGAAGACGCGGATCAGCATGGCGCCGACCGCGACGCCACTCGCCATGTACCAGAACACGAGGACCTTGCTGTTGTCCCAGTCCCAGGGCTGGAACTTGACGATGTTCGCCACAAGGAAGACCAGGCTGAAGGCCGCCAGCAGGATGCGCGCCCGCCCTTTGAGCGCCAGCGGGCTGAGCAGCGCGAACAGGAGGAGCGGCCAGAACAGACCGGTGTTCTTCAGCCAGAACCAGGGCGGGAAATCGTATCCGTGTGGCGGGCATGCGCTCGACATCCAGCCCGCCATCAGCTTGGGGTAGGCATAGCAGGGTGAGAGCGCGACGAGGCTCTTGTCGCCGGGAACCGCCATCAGCAGGCGCGGCACCGCCAACACCAGCGTCACCGCGAAGAACCCGATCCACGCCGGGCGCGGGTAGCAGACCGCCCAGCAGGCGGTGACCAGGCCGATAACGACCAGGCTGTGCACATGGAAGTACGGCAACAGGCCGGCCAGCACGCCGGCCATCAGGAAGGCCACCGCTTCGCTCTTCAACGTCCAGTTCCGCCATCCGCCGCGAATCGCCGTTACGGTCGACTGCCACGCGAACAGCGGCGTCGCCAGCAATGGAGGCGTGATCAGGAGCAGAGCAGTCATCACGATCGCCGCGCCAAAAACGAAAGAACGCTGGGGCAGATACCAGGAGAGGATCGGGTTGTACCACTGAATATTCACCGGCGGATCGAAGCGGTCGTAGCTCTGCGGAATGTGGCTGAGGGCATTGATCACCCCGAGCCGGTGCGCATCGCCAAGGAAGAACCAGAACCCAAGACCGCCGCCGAGCAGCGTCAGCGTGACCGCGATCACTCCGGCGCCGATCCCGCCGGTCAGGCGGCGGGCCCACAGGATGAGCCCGCTGAGCGCCAGCACCGTCATTGCCCAGCTCGGCCAGGCCAGTGCCGCCGGGACGCCCCAGCCCCCGGCGAGGAGCAGGGCGCTGGCAAAGTCGCAACCGAACGGATAGCGGAACGGCGTCCCGGCAAAAATGGGATTCTGCGGCGGCAGGTTATGGCCGAAGGCAAACGATGCCGCGTAGCTGGCGTGCGAGGACCAGTCCGACCAGGTCGCGACGTAATGCGAGGACCAACCCTGGGGCGTGATCTCGATGGCCCGCCAGAACAGGAAGGCCATCGCGACCGCCATGACGGCAATCGCCGCCATCAGGCCCCATTGGCCAGGCACGAATTCGGCACGAATCCTGCCAGTATGGCGGATCAGGAGATAGGCACCGATGGCGACGGCGGCGAGCGCCAGCAAGAGGACGAGCGCGACGGTCATCCCGATCACCAGTGCCAGCAGGTAACCGAGCACCGTGAGGATCACGACCGCAATCACGAGTCCGATCACGATCCGCTCCGCTGCCGTCAGCCACAGCGGTCCACCCGACGCCAGGCCCAGTCCAAGAACCAGGCCACCGATGACCAGCGCTATCCCGGGTTGTTCCAGTAGCAGAGGCACCAGTTGGGACCGGGCTTGACGAACGCGAACCAGATGTGGCTGTTCAGCGCGTCCGCCGTCAGCGGCAGGCCGGTCCAGAGGGGATAGAAGTAGAGGAAGAACGCGACGACCATCAGGAGGTAGGCGATGGCGGGTACCGCACCGTTGATGCGCAGCGCCAGGCCGGGCAGCACGCCGCGCAGCGATCGAAGATAGGTCAGCGCCAGGGCCAGCGCCAGGAACATGGCGGGCAGGCCGCCAAGCATGTGATAGAGAAAGAGCCCGCGAGGGACCCGTGCCAGCGGTAACCAGGCGGCGACAAAGGCAAGCAGGATGAAGATCGAGGCGTAGAGCCGCTGGTCCAGCGGACCGGCGCCGTCATCGACGACAGCCGGCGCCGGCTGGTCGACCGTTGTTTCCCCCTCTGCGCGACGTCGGTCGAGATAGTCTCGGATCAGCCACGGGAGGCTGACGGCGATGCCCACCAGCGAGACGGTGGCTGCCCACCAGGTGAGCGGGTTGCCGAGGTTGAAGATCTCGGCCACCAGCGCCGAGCCGGTCGATTGATCGACGCCCAATCCCTGGCTCGCGTAGTAGTAGACGACCGGGCGGAAGTCGAGCGGCCAGGACCACCACGGGCTATAGAAGATGTGGTCCGCCTTCAGGTTGATGTGGTACAGCCATGTCTGCTTGTGCCACTCCGCGATGTCGGTCCAGGCCGAACCCAGGTTGAGATGAAAGGGCGCGAAAGCGAGCGGCGGCTGTGGAAGGTTGGTGATCCCGTGGCGGATCATCAGATAGCGGGTGAAGCTCAGGGCATACACCAGGGCCGGCAGCAGCGCCAGGCTCAGAATCGCCGTGCCGGCCGTCGCCCGGTCGTACCGCGTCCAGCGCACGATCAGCCGGAAGGCCAGGATCACGAGGATCACCGCGTACGCCGCGAGTGTGGTCCACTTGGCGCCCACTGCCAGCCCGAGCGTCAGCCCCGTGAGGACGATGGTCCAGCGCTGTCGCACGGCGCCGTCGGCGTTGAGATGCAGGTGGAAGATCAGATACGCCAGCACGGCGAGCGTGATCGGAATGATGTCGATCACCGCCGTCCGCGATTCGACGAACATCATGCCGTCGAAGGCGGTGAGGGTTCCGGCGGCAATCGCGAAGAACCGGACGGTCAGCAGCTGGCGGGCCAGGAGATACATCAGCGGCACGAGTGCCGTGCCGAAGAGCGCCGGCATCACCCGCCAGCCGAAGGAGTTGAAGCCGAAGAGCTTGATGCCGATGGCGATGATCAGTTTCGCCAGCGGCGGTTCCGGGTCAAAGTAGTCGCAGCCGGCCAGATCGTCGCGTGCATCGTTGGCGAAGTACACCTCATCGAAGACGAACGGCGAGTTGGGCGCGATATCGTTCGGCACCGCCGTGCAGGCGGGCGCGACCGGCTTCTTGTTCGACGGATCCTGGTAGTTGTGACCGATGCCCCAGGCGCTCATCGGGGCCGAGGATCCCGGGTGGGAGAAAAAATCGAGGAAGATCGGGCTGCCGAACCGCAGGATGCCGGCGATCAGTGTGAGGCCGATCAACCAGTAGAGGTCGTGCCGGTCGATGCGCCACCACGCGGACGTCGGCGTCCGCTCGGTGCGCGCCGGGACCGCGGTCGACGGGGTGGCCGCCTGCATCACGTGGCCGTCGCGCGCAAGCGACCTTTGACCTCGCTGATGAATCCGTCGACATCGAGGATGGGGATGACGATGTCCGCGCCGGCGACAAAGCGGGGACCGAGTCGACGTTCCGCCTCCTCGACCACCCCATCGTGCCGGCGATCGAGCCGGATGTAGGCGGCGGGCTCCTTGCTCAGACGGCGCACGAACCGGTTGACGAAGCGCCGCCGCTCGGCCGGCTGAAACGCGACCTCGAGCGGCTGACGCCGTACCCGAGAGACCGCCGAATACGGCAGCTCCAGGTGGCGCATCACGTATCGCACCCGCAGCCCGTCGTCGCTGATCTGGACATAGGAAAAGCGTCGCATCAGCCAGAAGCTGATCAGGATGGCACCGGTCAGCACGAGGACCGGGACGAAGTTGAGGATCGACTGGTGGGCGATCAGTTTCCCGGCGATCAACACCACGAGAATGATGAAGAAGCTGCCGTAGAACCAGGCGCCGTCGTTCCAGCGCTGAATCGAGTAGCGGATTGGGAAGCGGCGGGTCGCCCCTTGGGTCATCGCGATACGCGGACGGTCCCGGTACGCTCCATCAGATGGTCGGCACCTTCGAAGTACGTGTCCAGGTTCGGCTGTTCCTGCAGCCACTGCCAGTAGGCGCGCGCCATCGCTTCCAGGCCGAGTTGCGCCTCCCAGCCCGCCGCTTTGAGGCGCGTCACGTCAGGAACCGCGTGGCGACAATCCCCGACCCGGTAGCGGCCCGGCGTGTCCGGGGTCAGGTCGCGCTCGGCGACCCGCAGCAGGGTGCGGGCCAGGTCGCTCACGG
>CAZRMD010000044.1:5085-6170 GCA_964601135.1 uncultured Actinomycetes bacterium
TGCTCATCGGTCCCGGCGTGGTAGAGGAACTTGGCGAAGGACGGCCCGCTGGAGGTGTGGGCGCGGCCGCTGGCTACGTTGTAAGCGCCGGTCGGCAGATCGGCCAGAGCGACGACGTTGGCGCGGGCCACGTCGTCGACATCGATGAAGTCGCGGAGCTGGTTGCCGTCCTCGAGTAACAGCGGTGGCTGGCCATGCGCCAGACGCAGCGCGAAGATCCGCAGCGCGCCGTAGTACGCGTTCTGGAACGGCTGGGCCCGGCCCTGGACGGCGCCGTAGCGAAGGATGACCCACTCGATCCCATGCCGGTCGCCCAGCAGCCTGAGCATGTCTTCCTGCGCCAGCTTGCTCAAGCCATAGGCACTCGTCGGACGAGCCAGCGACTCGTCCGTCACCATGGGTGTGACCGCCCCACCGCAAATCGGGCATGGTGGATCCCAGATGCCTCGCTCGAGCGCCTCGACGCGGCGGGGGGAGGGATAGACGTCGCCGTCCTTGCCGCATCGATATTTCCCTTCGCCATACACCGCCATCGAGGATGCCAGTACCACGCGTCGCACCGAGGTGTTGCCGTCGACCAGGAGCTCCAGGAGGATCGCGGTCCCGACGGCGTTGACGTGGAAGAGCTTGCTGAACGAGGGCAGGTAGTCGTGGTGGTCGGCGAGATGCAGCACGACCTCGTTGTCCTTGAGCGCGTTCACCCAGTCCTCGCGCTTGCGGATATCACCCTGGACCAAATCCATCCCGGCCGGCAGCGCCGGCTTCCCATCGTGCGCGGGCGGTGCCAGGTTGTCGAGGATGGTGATCTCGTGCCCCTGCTTCAGCAGCAGCTGGGCGGTGCGCTGACCAATGAAGCCGGCCCCGCCGGTGATCAGCACTTTCATTCCGTGCGACTATACCCGACGCCTGAACTCGGGTCGAACTCGACCCGTGACAGCGCCGTTACCGCGCCTTCACAGGTCCTTAACAGGCCGCCGATATCGTGAGTCCCGCTTCCCCTTCCTTGAAGGCCGAGACCCCAATCTCGGCCTTTCTCTTTTGTTGAGCCTCAGCTGGCTCACTTACATCCGGGCCCCGTCCAGCGA
>CAZRMD010000044.1:6180-17412 GCA_964601135.1 uncultured Actinomycetes bacterium
TCTCTTTTCTCAGGGAATTGCGGCCCGTCACAGACGCGCCCCCTCGAGCGCCCGCTGGCAGTCGCAGGCCGGCGAACGGGGAATCAGGGGAACCAGGGCGGCGAGCAGGTCACGCAGCCGATCGACGTTCTCCGCCAGAACCCGAAGGACATCGACCGCCTGCACCGCTTGAATTTCGGGCGAACCTTCCAGCCCGGCGTCGTAGTCCGTCACCAGCGACAGGTTCAGGTAGCACATCTCCAGCTCGCGGGCCAGGATCACCTCGGGATATTGGGTCATGCCGATGATGTCCCATCCCATCCGCGAGTACCAGCGGCTCTCGGCTCGTGTCGAGAACCTCGGCCCCTGGACGACGACCACCGTACCGGTTGGTTGAAACGTCAGGGACTGCTGCCCCGCCACCCCGGCCGCCAGCTTCCGCAGCTCAGGGCAATAGGGATCCGCGGCGCTGACGTGCACGACCTCGGGGCCGGGATAGTAGGTGTCCTTCCGGCCGGTGGTGCGGTCGATGAACTGGTCGGCGATGACGAGGTCGCCAGGATGGAGCCGGGGTTGAAGACTGCCAACCGCCGACGGGCCGATGATGCGGCGAACTCCGAGCTGGCGCATCGCCCAGACGTTGGCTCGATAGTTGACGAACGGGGGCGGGATCTCGTGGTGCGGCCCGTGTCGCGGCAGGAAGGCGACCCGTCGGCCGGCGACTTCGGCCAGCGCGATCGAGCCGCTCGGCGGGCCGTACGGCGTGTCGACGGCGACCGGCTCGGCATCGGGGAGCCAGTGGTAAAACCCGGAGCCACCGAAAACGCCGATTTCCGCAGCCGGCGGCATCAGCGCCGGACGTACCCGCGCGGCGAGACCTGTTCCTCGTATCGCGAAAGCTCGGTAATGCGCGGCGCCGGCGAGCAGACCGCACATTTGGGATCGCGGGGGAAGGGGATGACCCGGGTCTCGCCTTTCAGACCGTCGTGCTGCAAGATCCGGCCGCGCAGGGGCTCGCCGACATCGAGCAACACCTTGAGCACTTCTTCGGCCTGGACACTGCCGATCACGCCGGCGGCCGCACCGATGACGCCGGCCTCTTCACAGGTCTGGATCACGTCGGCATCGGGCGGGTCATAAAACAGGCAGCGCAGGCAGGGCCCGCCGTCCATCACGGTGAGCGCCTGTCCATTCCACTGCAGCACCGCGCCGTGGATCAGCGACGTGCCCGTCAGAATCGCCGCGTCGTTGAGCAGGAACTTGGTCTCGAACGAGTCCGTGCCATCGACGACGACGTCGTAATCGGCGAACAAACCGGCAACGTTGGACGGCCGGATGTTCTGGTTGCGGGCATCGATCCGGAGATCAGGATCCAGGCGTCGTAACCGGTCGGCCGCGGCTTCGACCTTCGGCCGCCCGACATCGCGTGCCTCGAACAGAATCTGGCGGTTCAAGTTGGAGAGCTCGACCCGCTGATCGTCGAACAGCCCCAGGCGTCCCACGCCGGCCGCCGCCAGATAGAACGCCGCCGGCGAACCAAGGCCGCCGATCCCGACGATGGCGACGGCGGCACGCGCCAGCCGCTGTTGACCGCCCTCGCCAACCTCGTCGAGAATCCGCTGACGGTGGTGCCGGCCATTCATCATCGCGCCACCTCCGCGACGAAGGCTCCGTAATCCACCAGCGCGTGGATGCGGGGTCGGTCGCCGCAGAGCGGACAGGACGGATTGCGCTGGTAGCGCACCTCGCGGAAGCTCATCGCCAGCGTGTCATGGAGCAGCACGCGGTTCACGAGGCCATCACCGGCGCCCGTGAGCAGCTTGATGGTCTCGGCGGCCTGGACCGTCCCGATGATTCCCGGCAGTGCCGCGAAGACGCCGGCATCTTCCGGCGCCTCGATCACGCCTGGCGGAGGCGGTTCCGGATACAGGCAGCGATAACATCCGCGGCCTGGAACGAATACCGTCACCTGGCCTTCGACGCGAAAGATACTGCCATGCACCAGTGGCTTGCTCAGCAGGTAGGCGGCGTCGCTCAGCAGATAACGAGCGCGGAACGAGTCCGTGCCATCGACGATGACGTCGAACCTGGCCAGCAGTTCCATGGCGTTGCGCTCATCGACCGTGGCCTCGATCGTCTCGATGGAGACATCCGGGTTCAGCCCGTGCAGCGTTCGGGACGCGCCTTCGACCTTGGCCCGGTTCAAGCCATCCATCGAATGGATGACCTGTCGTTGCAGGTTCGAAAGACGGACGCTGTCGTGGTCGGCGAGACCGATCGTGCCGACGCCCGCAGCTGCCAGGTAGAGCGCCGCCGGCGAACCCAGCGCGCCGACGCCCACGATGAGGGCGCGTGAGCGCAGCAGCTTCTGCTGCCCGCCGGCGCCGATCTCCGCCAGCGCCAGATGCCGCGCGTAGCGTTGCCGCTGCTCAGCCCGCAGCGTGGAGCTGGACATCAGGCGCCTCGCTGCTTGGCCGAATGGAAAATGCCGTGAAATACCCGCGGTTGCCTGGCGCGGAGGCGAAGGCAATCCGCCAGCGAGTGGGATGCAAAGACTTCCCTGGCCGCCTCCTCGGCCTTCTCACAGACTTCTTGCAGGACGCGCTGGTCGCCATTGGCGGAGGCGTCCTGCCGGTTATCCCGGCCATTCCCCTCGAGGCAATCGATCACCTCGTCGAGCCGTATATCCTCCGGACGTCGCGCCAGCTGGTGGCCGCCGTGGGGGCCGCGGGTGGAGTTGACCATCCCGGCACGGCGCAGCGTCATCAGGACCTGGTCCAGGAATGGCCCCGGAATGCCCTGCCGGCGCGCGATCTCGGCACTCTGCAACGCACCACGGCCGTCGTTGGCTGCCAGCTCCAGCACGGCCCGGAAGCCGTACTCGGTCTTCATCGAAACGCGCATGCGCAAGTTCCGTTCCTCAAAGTTGATCGGACCGGTCAAATATATATCAGGCGACGTGCAGCGACAGGGCGACGAAGAGGGCGCCCAGCACGATCAGTGGAACCGTGGTGGCGATCAGGCTCAAACTCCGAAGCCCGATGGCGCGCCGCTCTTCACTCGAGGGGTTGACCCGGCTCCGCAGCACCACGCCCTCGATCGCTAGAACCAGCGATGAGCCGCCCAGTCCAAGGGCGACCATGACGATGGCCCAGGTGGTGCTGGGTGGACCGCTCTCCTGGCGATTGAAGGCGTTGAAACTGGCGGCGAGCACGCCAACGGCCGCCACCAGGACACCGAGCGGAACGAGCGTCAGGTTGATACCACGAATGATCCGACCGGGCTCGGGCCGTCGCGAGAACTGCCAGGCCGAGACGACGACAAAGGCCATGTAGGCCGCGATGACCACATAGAAAAAGAGCGGCGTCAGAAGCTCGCCGAAGGTGATAGCGGCCATCACCGACCTAATGTAATCGAAGGCTCAGAAGGATCAGCTGAGAATGCGATAGAGGTTGTTGAGCACGGCGAAGGTCGTGATCCACGCCGCAACCAGATAGGCATTCCAGATGCCGGCGCGCCGGCGGCCGAACATCAGCAGAAAGGCGACCAGGCCAATGACCAGCGCCAGCTTGAGCCCGTAGACGGCCAGCTCGCCCTGGCGGGCGATGATCCAGGCGGCAATACCGTTGAGCTCCTGGCGTCCCTGGGCGAGGCCGATGTGCGTCGTCGTGATGTCGAGCAGTTGCGCCAGGCAGAATCCGATCAGGATCACAGCCCTCTTGGTGGTCGATACCTCTTTATTGACGGCGGCATCGATCTGACGGGCGACTCGCTCCCGGACGGCGGCGATCATGCTGGCGACTCTACAAGACCGTTATCAGAAAAGCAACGTCCAAAGTGATGCCTTTCCCATAACCCGGGCTTCCCTTCCATCAGGCTGCCCGGATTATATGGGCGGGGTTACGCCTCGTCCAGAGCCAAGCTTCCGGTTTCTGCTTTAGGCCGCGCGCTTGCCGGCGCCGAGGATCTCGCGCCGTCGCCGGAAGAGATACGGGACGGCGATCAGGAGGCCGCCAACGGCGAGCACGCCGGCAGCAATGCGCAGGTAGAAGGTGAGATCGGCCGAGGGATCGAGCGCGGGATCGTACACCGTTCTGGCGCTCAATTTGAAACTCACGGCGCCGACGGCTCCGCTGATGCTCCAGCTGCCGACGGAGACGGTGGCATGGTTCCAGCGCTCGTCTTCGGTTACCGCGGGCAAGCTACTGCAAGGCCAGACTCCGACGGCGGGAAGGTGCACCGTTACCGGCGGCCGGGGCGTTGCCGACTTCGGCTGCGCCGCGAAACGAAACGGCTTGACGGGCTTGCTCTCGTCCAGCAGGATGACGTCCTGGCCGGTCTGGTTCTGGACGACCAGGTCGCACCCGCCGGTCGAGCCCTGGATCGTCAGGCCATTGATCGGCGGCACGATGCCGTCGACGACCGTGCGATAGGGCTGGTCCGCCGCGAGCACGGTCTGGGGCAGTAGGCAGAGCATCAGCCCGGCCACGGCGAAGAGCGGCGCCAGCCGTTTCACCCCCGTATAACTGGCCTGACGGCCTCTTCCTACGCGTAACGGGCTGTTCGTGTCACGTGTGGTACTTGGAAAAGGCCGTCAGGCCACTGACGGCCGGTTCCTTAATGCTCGTGACGCGATCAGCCCGTTACGCTGGGCATCTGACGCCGTAGACTTCCGCCAGGGATGGCCTACGAATTCGTGCTTAGCGAGTCGCGGGGGCCCGTCGGGATCGTCACGATCAACCGGCCCCAGGTCCGCAATGCCCTCAACCATCAGACCATCGCCGAGATCGTCGACGCCCTGGAGGCGTTCGATTGCGATCCCGTGATCCGATGCATGGTTCTCACCGGCGACGATCGTGCGTTTGCTGCCGGGGCCGACATCACACAAATGGTCGACGCCGGGGCGGTTGAGGTGCTGGCCGATGACAACTTCGCCCGCTGGGCCCGCTTTCGCGCCATTCACAAACCGGTGATCGCGGCCGTCAGCGGTTATGCGCTGGGCGGTGGCTGCGAGCTCGTCCTCATGTGCGACCTGGTGGTCGCAGCCGAAACGGCGCAGTTCGGGCAGCCCGAGGTGAAGATCGGGATCATCCCGGGCGCGGGCGGAACGCAGCGCTGGGCCCGTTCAGCCGGCAAAGTCCGCGCCATGGAGGTCGTCCTGACCGGCGAGTCCGTTCGGGCGGTCGACGCCGAGCGGATGGGGATCGTGAACCGGGTCGTCCCTGCCGGTGCGCATCTGGAGGAGGCCTTGCGCCTCGCGAACCTGATCGCCGCCCGGCCGCCGCTGGCCGTCCGCATGGGAAAGGAAGCGGTGAACCAGGCGATGGAGGTCGGGCTGGCGGCAGGGCTGGAGTTCGAGCGCAAGCTCTTCTACCTTCTGTTTGCCTCGGAAGACAAACGCGAGGGCATGCGGGCGTTTCTCGAGAAACGCGCCGGTCGTTTCAGCGGTCGATGAGCGACGTCGTCCTCAGGACGCCCGATGGCCTCGTCATGACATTGACCATCAACCGGCCAGACTCGCTCAACGCCCTGAATCCAGACACGACCCACGCCCTGCGAAAAGCCGTCGACCACGCCGGGCGCGACGCGAGCGTCGGAGCGATCGTGATCACGGGGTCGGGTCGGGCCTTCAGCGCCGGCGCGGATTTGAAAGATGTCAGCGCGCGACTGGCGGCCGGTGATCTCGACGTGGGCGACGACCTGCGCGCGAACTATACGCCGCTGACGCGGTCGATCCGCGCCTGCCCGAAACCCGTGATTGCGGCCCTAAACGGAACGGCCGCGGGAGCCGGCCTGAGCCTGGCGCTGGCCTGCGACGTGAGAATCGCCGCCGCCGGGGTGCAGCTCATCGTGGCGTTCATCCGCGTCGGTCTGGTGCCGGACGCCGGCAGTCTGTTCTTTCTCACCAGGATGCTCGGCCTGAGCAAGGCCACCGAACTGGCGATGACCGGTGAACCGTTGCCGGTGGAGGACGCCCATCGGCTGGGCCTGGTCTCAGCGGTCGTGCCGGCGGATCAGTTGATGCCGACAGCCCTGGACCACGCTCGCCGGCTGGCGCAGGCGCCGCGCCAAACGATGGCGTTGATCAAGCGAGGCATCGAGCGCGCCCTCGACCTTGACCTCGAGCAGACACTCGAACTCGAGGCGCACCTGCAGTCACTCGCCGGCAGGACCACTGACGCTCGAGAAGCCATTCAGGCATTCGTCGAGAAGCGTGCGCCGGTTTTCGGGAAGGGGTCTTAAAAGAAGAGCGGCGGGTGTTTACCCGCCGCTCTCACTTAAGTCAATTAATGCCATGGGCACCACCTCCCAGACCTTAGGCCAGGATTGTATCAGTTACCCGCGCGGATCCGGTCCTCGATGAGGTCGCGGGAGATCAGGATCTGGCGGGCGCCTTCCAAGCCCCGAAGCTGCCGCAGCAGATCGCTGGTGGTCCGGCTCGGCGGCAGGCCGATGTCCATCTCGATTCGGTCGTCGCCCTCCGGTAATTCAAAGATCCGCACAGATTCCACGAAGGCGCCAATGCCGGTCAGGGTGGCCCGAACCTTTTCCAGCTCGGTCTCGGAGCGGGGAACCACCAGGCTGACCTGCGCCTCGGCCGGTCGCTTGAAGAACCGGCGCTCCACCGGCTTCAACACCATCAGGACAGCAAGGATCAGCAGGGTTGTGAACACCGCCTCGAAGTAGCGCGCCGTCCCGGCCGCCATGCCGATCGCGGCGGTGGCCCAGATGGTGGCCGCGGTGGTCAATCCTCGAACCAGGTCCTTTCGCAGGAAGATGGTGCCGGCACCGAGAAAGCCGATGCCCGTGACGATCTGCGCTGCCACCCGCGAGGGGTCCGTCTGCGCAAAGCCGTAGGCGCCAACGACGGTGAACAGGCACGAGCCCAGGGATACCATCGTCACCGTCCGTAACCCGGCCGCGCGTTCCTGACGCTCCCGCTCCAGTCCAACGATTGCCCCCAGGATGAGTGCCACAAAGAGGCGCAGCATCAGATCGAACGCGTTCGGCACGGCGCAATGGTACACGCGGGAAATCCCGCGTAGCCGATCGACTTCGTGCCGGCGCCGCCGGCTGGTGACTAGGCGATGTTATGCAGCCGTAAAGAAGGGGCTCTCGTAGGCGTCGGGTTCAAGGTCAAGGGACGGTCCGCGACGCTCGGTGAAGAGTGCCTCCTCGACCGCAAACAGCGCATCCATCAACTTGGCGATGCCGACCTTGACTTTGATGTTGGCCAGCTGCTCCGCCATCGACGGTATCGGCCCCACCAGTGTCAGGATCTCTTCGAGTCTGGGCTCGTAGGCCACGGGAACCCGCTTCATGCCTTTGAGGTTCATCTCCTCCAGCTCCTGGAGTAGGCGATCGATCAGCAGGATGGGCCGGCGAACCTCGTCCTGCCTCGCCTTCAGGTCTCGATGGCGCCGCTCGGCTTCACGGATATTCGCGTTGGTCTGGGCAAGTAAACCTGTCATCAGCGAACCCTCATTACATGCCGCCGGAAATGCTTCTACACGCTGGCAAACCACATCGCCGCGCCGTTTATTCCAACCCCAATTAGCCCACGTAGACTTTCGATGACATGCCGCTGCTTCGGGCCGACAAGCTGACCCTGATGTACGGCGCCGAGGTCGTGCTGCACGACCTGACCCTCCAGGTCGAACCCCGTCAGCGGCTGGGCATCGTTGGCGCGAATGGCACCGGCAAATCCAGCCTGCTCAAGGCGATTTCTGGTGAGGTCGCGGCGTCCGGCGGCTCGCTGACGCTGGCAGCCCGAGCGCGGATGGCGTATCTGCCCCAGGAGCTCGAAGCCGGTCCTCATGAAAGCGTCTACGCGGACGCGCTACACAGCCGTCCCGACATCATGGAGCTTCGCCAGCGGCTGGAAAGCCTGGAGGTCGCCATGCCGGCCGCGACCGGCAGCGCACTAACCGGCCTGGTGGAGGAGTACGGCGATGTCCAGCACGAGTACGAACGTCTGAATGGGTATGCCTACGACAGCCGGGTCGCGGAAGTCCTCCACGGCGTCGGCTTGAGCGAGGCCGATCAGGGCCTTCCGCCGACTGCCCTGAGCGGTGGCCAGCGCCGCCGTCTGGCGCTGGCCCGGCTGCTCCTGCAGGACGCCGATCTCTTGCTCCTCGACGAGCCGACCAACCATCTGGACCTGGAAGCGATCGAATGGCTCGAGGACTTTTTGCGGCTCTCACGCGCAGGCATGCTGATCGTGTCGCATGACCGGCGCTTCCTCGAGCACACCGCCGACGACATCCTCGAGCTCCAGGCCGGCCTTGGCGAATGGTATCCGGGTAATTACCGGCAATACGTGCGCCTACGCCAGGAACGCCGAGCCGTACGGCAAAAAGAGTACGAAGCGCAGCAGGAATACATCGCTCGCACGGAAGAGTTCATCCGCCGGTATAAAGCGGGACAGCGTGCCCGCGAGGCTCGCGGCCGCCAGACCAAACTCGACCGCCTGGAGCGCGTTGCGCCACCGGCCGAGGACCAGCAGATCAGGATCCGGCTCCGCGCATCCGCCACCAGCGACCTGATCTTTCAAAGCGACGGACTGCGGGTGGGCTACGACAAACGGGAGGTCGTCCGCGTTCCGGCATTCACCGTCACAGCGGGCGAACGGGTCGCGATCGTCGGTCCGAACGGATCAGGCAAGACCAGTCTCCTGAAAGTCCTGCAAGGTGAGCTTCGACCGCTCAGTGGACGGGTGAAAGTCGGGCCGCGGGTCACGATGCGCTACTACGATCAGCATCTGGCGGACCTGAATCCCAACAAGACCGTGCTGACCGAGCTCCAGGATGCCTTCGGTCTCCCCGAGGAGACGCTGCGAACCTTTCTCGGCCGCTTGCTGTTCAGGGGCGATGATGCCTTCAAAACGATTCGATCGTTGAGCGGAGGCGAAAAGAGTCGTGTGGCGCTCGCCAAGCTCATGCTCGACGATGCCGGCCTCCTCCTGCTCGACGAGCCAACCAACCATCTCGATATCCCTGCCCAGGAGATGCTGGAGGACGCGCTGAATGACTACGAGGGCACCATCGTGTTCGTGTCCCACGACCGCTACTTCATCGATGCCATCGCCACTCGGTTATGGGTGGTCGAGCACGGCGACGTCAGCATGCACCTCGGGACGTACAGCGACCTGGAACGTCGGCGCCAGCGGATCGTGCGTCCGGTCGTCCGCGTCGAGCGCCAGCCGTCGCCATCGTCTCCGTCAATCAAGACCACCCCGGTCTCCGGTTCAACCTCCGTTGAGGAGCAGATCGAAAAACTCGAGCGCGAGGTGAGCCGCATTGAGGCTGAGCTCGCTAACGGTCAGACCTACGACGATCCGATTCGGGTAGCCGATCTGGCCCGCGCGCACGAGGAGGCCTCCCGCCACTTGCGCGCGCTCTACCAGGAATGGGAGCAAGCCGCCGGCGAATAGACCGGCGGCTCAGCAGGCAGCCGGCTCCGCTTCCTGGTGTTGCTGGAGATCGCCAACCGATTCTCGTTCCGGCCATCTCAATTGTGTACGCGGCCACCATCGCCGCCGGTCTGCTGGCGGTGGACCAGCTGGCGCAGTACATGCCCGGCGCATGGTTCGAAGTGCTGGACGGCGCCGTCCTGCTGGTCTCGGTGATGACGGTGACCGTCGTCGCCTGGCACGGGTGGCGCCGCCTTCGGGAAGGCCTGCGCGACCGAGGAATTCTGTGGCTCAGCGGTGCGACCGGAGCTGTTCTACTGGCCGCGATCGCCATTTACGGCCTCGTCCAGAGCGCGGAGATCTACTCCGTCATCAGCGGCGCCGACGTCCGCATCACCCGGCCGATGATGGACTCGGTCCCCCGGCCGCCAGCGGTCAAGGTCCAGGACGAAAAACCAGGGCTGGCGGACACCGAAACGATCTCGGAGGACGTCCACGCCAGCAATCTCAGCGCCATCATTCCCTTTTACGAGCGGGAGTTGCCGAAACAGGGCTGGACCGAGGACAAGACCTCAGCCACCATCTCGATCGTGCGCTTCAGCAAGGGCGGCTACTTGCTCTCGGTCGAGCTCGATCCCCCGTCGAGCGGCTATACGCTGACGATCGACCGAGTGCCGGAGGGACCCTCGGCCTCGCCCTCCCCTACACCCTGATCCGGTATTTGGGCGGCCCGCACAAAAAGCGGGCGCCGAAGTCGTCCCTCGGGCCCGATGACGCCCGCGCGGACGGCACCTAGCATCGAGAAGTCGGATCACCTCATTCAACGGAGGGTAATTACTTATGGCGATTGAGCAGGGCGTGCGCTCGAAGAAGGAAGCCAGGGCGGACGCCCAGTCCGTCATCGAGATGGCTCACAAACAGGGGCTGAAGATCGTCGATCTCAAGTTCGTCGATCTGATCGGAACCTGGCAGCACTTCTCCATTCCCGTCCAGGAGTTGAGCAAGAGCCTGTTCGACGACGGCATCGGCTTCGACGGCTCCAGCATCCGAGGGTTCCAGCACATCCACGAGAGCGACATGCTGCTGCTTCCCGATCCGAGCACCGCGATCGTCGATCCCGTGCTGCGCGTGCCCACGCTCAACCTGGTCTGCGACGTCATCGATCCGATCACGCGCGAGCCCTACTCTCGAGATCCGCGCTACGTGGCCAAGAAGGCGGAGTCTTATCTGTCGTCCACTGGCATCGCCGACACCAGCTACTGGGGCCCGGAATGCGAGTTCTACATCTTCAGCAGTATCCGGTTCGATCAGAACCAGTTCTCCGGGATGTACGAGATCGACTCCATCGAGGGTGTGTGGAACTCGGGAAAGAACTCCGAACCGAACCTCGCCTATCGTCCCCGCTACAAAGAAGGGTATTTTCCCGTGCCGCCCATGGACAAGCTCCAGGACCTCCGCTCGCAGATCGTGCTCAAGCTGATCGAGGCCGGGATCGACGTGGAGGTCCATCACCACGAGGTCGGCACCGCCGGTCAAACGGAAATCGACATGCGCTACGGGACGCTGGTCAAAATGGCCGACCAGGTCATGACCTACAAATACATCGTCAAGAACGTCTGTGCCCAGAATGGCTTCGTCGCCACGTTCATGCCCAAGCCGCTCTTCATGGACAACGGCTCTGGCATGCACACGCATCAGAGCCTGTGGAAAGATGGCGTTCCGCTCTTCGCGGACACGTCGGGGTACGCGGGCATCAGCGAGATGTGCCGCTGGTACATCGGCGGATTGCTGAAACACGCACCGTCGCTGCTGGCATTCGCGGCGCCGACGACCAACTCATA
>CAZRMD010000045.1:0-17328 GCA_964601135.1 uncultured Actinomycetes bacterium
AAAACATGCAATGAAATTACCCCTTAATTTGCTATGTATATAAAGCTTTTCATACTTTTCATACGGTGAATAATATTATAGCTGAAGTTTATATAATGGATAGTCTCTACAGCTTTAAGTATGAATACAAACATATCGGACAAAGATATAGAAAGTTTGAAAGCGGGCGTAAATGGCGTACATACAGTTTTGACAGAAAAGCAAAAAACAGGATTTCTAGAATTATATCTAGCGTGTAAGTCATATTGCAACAAATTCGAGCGAATAGCAAGACTACATGAAATCAAAGCTACAGAGATGTTAGTGAATGTCGAGTCAAAACGAATAGGCAAAAGGAAACAAAACAGAAAAGAAGTAATATAAAAATGTCAGATAATAAAATGTCAATTAAAGAAATTGCTAAACGAATAAAAGAAAATCCGAATTTATGGTATTTCAAATGTGTTAGATGTGGAAAATTACATAAACTTTCAGAATTAGGAGAAAAACATTAAAAAGCTATAACTTCATTACGTCTTTTTCTTTCTTTAATTTTTTAACAGTCTAGAATCTATATTTTAACATGCGATTAACGAAATATAAACACAAATGTAGAGTATGCGGATATCATAAAAATATGGTCTGTATCGATAAAGAATTTTGGAATAGAGTTTATTATTACTGTAAAGATTGTGCAAATGAAGCAAAATTATAAAATTCTTAAAGGTAAAGAAATTACCTATTTATTTTACATATCTATCTTAGGGACGTTAAATATACATACAAACTGATAACAAAAGCAATAATAAAACTAACGATTTTCGCATTTTACGAGTGTAATAAAATTTACAGACAAACAGACAATCAACAATAACAAGTTTAAAAATTTAGATCGATACCGTTTTTTGACTATGTAAAAACCATAGTAAAATAAACTAAAACGATGTTTGATATACATACAATCTATCAGCTTTTATCATAATATGTAACATTTATTATTTTAACTTAATATATGACCTATAAAAATATTATATTACAATAGGAGTGACATATTAGAATGAGAAAAGGGATAATGTTTTCTAGATGTTGTAAAAAACAACTGGTTATGAAAGAAAACAAATTTCCGTATTCTAAAGTCAGATTTATTTTCTAAAGTTTAAATACATGTTATATAATAGTAGATATGAAGAAATACCTTTAGCCAACTGAGGAATCCTCTTATTTGGCTGGCTAGTTTGACACTACTAGCAGAAAACAAACTAGCCAGCTAAAATTTTAAAATTATATAAAATAATTTATTTTCTGACCTTTAAATAATAGTTCTAAAAGTTTGTTACATTGAAAATGAACGGACTAACAAACGGTCAGCAATCTATCATAATGTTAGCGTCAACATTGTTGATAGCTATAGGATCTATAAACATAGGAACATCGTTGCAAGCAAACGGACAGGTTAGCATATTTGGAGCAATAATTTTGATTGCAGGAGCTATGGGAACAGCACTCAAGGAACTAGGTGGAACAAAACAACCAGATAATACGAATGTTCCTATGATATCGCAACTAACAAATAATTTGGATGCACAAAGAGATTTGATATTGGCTAAAACAGAACAGATAAACGCACACACTGAAAACGTTAAGGCGATTTCACAAGGTAATCCTGACGTAAAACTGTTTTCGTCTGAGGAATTAGATGCAATTAGGACAGCACAAAATGCTGAAGAAATAGCACGAACAATTCCTACAACTGACACAAGATTTGCTAAAGCATATCAATTATGGGCTTCGTATAATGGCTTTAGACCAATGACTTCAACGTCATAAAACTTTCTTTCTCTTTTCTTTTTATTTTTGACCTTTATGTTAAAATTATTAACAATCATAATCTTTGTGTTGATTGTTGGCTTGAAGATACATTATCTTTAATCAATCATTTGTATCGGTCTAATAAAATTTCTAATCAACAACTAAGACGTATAGCTAAATTTTGTTATCCATCACCTTTATGGAGATTGTTGTAAAAAATAGAGGTTGTTTTTAAGAGTTTTTACATTTATCACAGATGCAATAGGTTAGATCGTTGTTCTGGATGTTTACGTATTCTGAATAACTTATGACCTCTTCTTTTATTATCCATCCGCAACAATCGCACACCCATCTTACAAGTTTTGCTGGTTTTCCATCTTTCCATGTTGCTTTCATGCTTCGCATCAATTTTTATCAGCCTCTTCATGAAAGAAACATTTACAGCTTTTACAATAAAATTTTTGTTTGCCTGTTACCGATTTGCCATATTTTACGATCTTGTGTTTTTGATGTTTATTCATTTTTACACATCCTCTTCACATTTCTCAGCTTTCATCCATGCATCCAGTATTGTGACTACAAGATCTTTTGTCGCTTGTGTGCTTGTTGTCTCAGATGTCTCTTTCGCTTCGATTATCGCTGCATCAAGTTGTGTCATTCTTCTACCATCTCTCAGTGTCACATACTCACTTGCGAAATTTCTGTATTGTTGAGGTATTTGTTCGATCGTTATTGTTGCCATTTTTCTTTTTACACCTTTTCAATTTCCTTCAGATTTTCTGTTTCAATTCTTGCGTATTCTTCTTCTTGTTCCGCCTCGAATTTTCTATTTTCTATCATTTCATTTTTTGTTCGCCTTAATTCTTCTTCGATAAATTTCAAAAGTGGTTGTTTCCAGTCTATTTCGTTTAGTTCGATTGAAAATATCACTCTCGCAAATGCAGTGTTTGCATTATCTCCCTCATACGCTGCTACCGAGTTTCCGAACTCGTGATATACGTCGTATGTACCCGCAGGGGTCACACTTACGAGAATCCTGTCATCGTTTCCTTTGTAGTCTCTGCATGTGTCGTAGATTTCCTTTGCTAGTTTTCTGACATTCATTTTTATCGTTTTTGTTGCTTGTTTCATATCTAATAGATGGTTATTTGGTTATTTAACTGTTTGGTTGTTTGGTTGTTTGGTAGTTAAGGTGTGATTAAAAAGCCATGTTCTTTTAATAACGTTAGTTGACTGCGATTGAGATTAAATTTAGAAAATATTACAAGAGACGTATAAAAAGTAGATTGATTTTCTGCATTGCCAAATGTTAACCGTTTTTTCATAAGACATATTACTTTTGCATTTAGAAAAATAAAGTCGTGCCATAGCGATCCACCGACTCTAGACGGTATCAAACATACATTAATTGTATTATATTTCTCTGACATGTCAAAAGCTCTTTTGACAAATAGTTTTTGAATTTTAAATGGCGGATTTACAAATGAGTTATATTTCCATTCTAAGTTTAATGAATTTTCTTTTTCAGTGATAAAATATCTTGTGCCTAATTTGTTATTTTGTTTTGCACAAGGATCAAGTTGAAAATAAAATACCTTATTCAATGAATTAAAAAAGTTAAATGGGGTATCCCAGTCTTGTTTGTTACTTTGTAAAATTATTCTATTCATTATTTTTTCTTTACTAGGTAACATATATAAAAAGTTAAAGAAATAAAAAAGGGGCGTTTGCCCCTGGTAAAAAGCGATTAAGCCATTTTCTCAGCTGTTTTTAGAAGCTTATTGCGCTAATAAGCACAAGTTACCAAAACTACGCTGTAAAACCTTGCTTGCAGTATTAGTTACCATCATTTTAGATATATAGGTAAAGAAATAAAATTAATTTATTTTCAGAACTTTATATATTAGTAATTATTCACTAATTTTGAAAATGACACGATTAAGTCAAGTGAAACAAGAAAACAAAGTTCAAATGTTGACAGCTGGCATGGTTTTTGATAGAATCAGTAGCTTTGAACTAGAAGAATTTGAATACGGCGGAAAACCTGTTCAGTCTGCAAAGGTAACGGCTTATGCTAGAGGTTCAAATACAGAACAAGAGTATCATACTACCAGCACTGTGATTATCAAGGCACTTGAAAACTTTTTTGATAAATATCAAGACGATTTGGAAAATGTCAAAGTAGTGGAAAATAAGAGTAAACAAAACAAAGGACAGACATATCTTTCTCTTGAACCAGCTGACTAGTAAACTTTTTTCTTCTTTTCTTCTTTTTTAAAAAATAAAAATTTTTGGGTAAGCTGATTTTTAATAATCAGCTGATTATTTTATAGTTCTTTTCCTTCTGTTTTTCGTTCTATTGTTGTAACAGTCTTGCCAAACAGGAATCTAACTATAGCTACGAATCCGACGTTTGCGATTGTGCCTAAAAGCAGACCATACTCAAATTCTGTCAAAGTATGCTTACCAGCAACAATCGAAAATGTCACTATCCCAAGTATCACTGATACTATCGCTATTGTAACGTATGCTATCAGTAAATCCTGAAGACTTTGTATTATTTTTTGATTTGTCATTATTTACCATGTCCTTTTTACACCTTGTCTTTACTTTACTTTATCACAAAGACAACTAGCACAATAAACGCTATTATTGAGAGTATGATTAACGGTGATATCTTGAATGTATTATTAGTATTAGCGGTTATAGGAACAGCTGTTTTATCATTTGTTGGTTGTTGAGCAGTTGTTATAGTCTGACTAGGCAATAACACGTTTTGTTCTGGTGATTGTTGATAATCAACATTTGAAATTGTAACATCTTTATTTGTTACAACTGGACTTAAAGGCGTGTCACCTTTTAAAACGCTAGGCGCATTAGGCGATAAAGTCACTGGTGGATTAGAATTTTGAAACACTGGTATTGTAGGCTGATTTTTTGACACGTAACCAGCTAAATTGTTAACAAAGTTCATGCCAGTCGTTTGTAGTTTTTGTGCTGGTGTTATGTAACCTTTGTCAAGCATCCATTGGTAGGTTTTTGGATATGCACTATACATAAAGTTCACGAGACGCATATCGTTAAGATATAATAATTCGTCTGTATCGCTACCTAGTTCAGCTGTAATGAAATAGGCTAAATCTGGTAATATACTATAATATACAACAGGACCTCTAGATTTGTAAAATGCCGTTTGTGTGCCAGCATTACTTATTATAATAGCTACAGATCTATCATTATTTACTACAATGTCGTCTGGTGATGCATTATATTGTGACTGAATATAATCGGGATTTCTTGATACAGTATAACTACTCATTTTTTACATGCTACTCCTTTTTTGACTACAAAATTGAGAGTTACAACAATGATTTAAAACTTTTAGATGAGTTAGCAAAAAATAGAGTATAGCTAATACAGATATTACACCTATAATAATTATTGTTTTTGTGTCATTCATTTTTAATTGTAGCTCCCATTCACAAACAAATTATGCGTAAGAATAGACGTATTAGCATCGGCACTAGCCCCCATAACAGTGATTGTGATATTTCCACCAGCTTTAAAAGGCCCAAAACATTTTAAATGGAGATTGATTTTATTTACAGTTGCTGTAGTTATTTGAGCATTGTATGTTTTTATAACTGTTGTAGCGTATTTGACCTTAACTGTTAATGCTTGTAGTATCGACGTTCCACTAGTTGTTATTTCTATATCACATTCGGTTATAATATTTTCGTAACTGTTAGCTGCAAGTGTATAAGTTTGAACGGCTGTATCAACATTAGGTATTGTAATTGAAGCACTATCACTATTATTTTTATTAATCTCTAAATTGATATTGTTCCATATTACGTAACGGTTCGTTCCACCCGTTGAATTATCTTGAAAGTTTGCTGTTCCTACGCTGTAGCTATGGCTAGATAATATCTTGTTATGCGACGTTCCCGAATCACAAAGATAGCTATATTTGTGAGATGTTCCACTGTCATAACATCCTTCGACTAGCCTATTGTAAGCATTACCAATAAAATGATAAGCTGAATAAGTATTTGTTGTTTGCTGTGAATTGTCATAAGATCTACAACCTGTGTAATTCCCTGAATTAAAGTTAAACCCATCTTGCTGGTTTAACAGCGCAGTGCAATTAACGAAATCGCAAGATATAACATTTGAAACTGTCCACCCTTGACCAACATTTTGCCTAGATATGCAGTTAACCACTAAAACATCTTTGCTGTCCGCTAACCCGTCTATTACTGTTACACCAGAGGTTTCGAAATCCCATCCTGATAGACCATTGTTTTTATCTGCTATACAGTTAACGAATACAGCATCTTTAACACCTAAGACGACTATACCTTGACCAGAACTGTTTGGTGTTCTTGTAGAGCCTCCTCTCACACTATGAACGTATAATGGTTTGCACTGTTCAAATGTAATAGCCGAAGGCTTTGAATCATGAACATATATCCTCTCTACAGTTAAATCTAATACATAACCAAAATATACAGCGTTATTTCCGCCGTTTGAATCTATCTCTAAATCGTATAATCCTATGTTGGAATTGCTACTTGTAAATGTTCCATCATATGCACTATTTTGTATAATCATGATGTTTGCTCCTGTTACGTTTCTTAGTATTGTTGCACCTTTGCCCGCACCTTTAACAAAAGTGTTTGAAGGTATTTTTAAAGCTGATGTTATGTTGTATACTCCCTTATCTATGTAGATACTGCCAGTTACATTTAATGCTGTTTGTATTACCAATGTATCATCGATTCCAAATGTACCAATTTTTAAAAGCCTGCCTATGTTATCTATTGCAAAAACATTAACACCATTATTATATACAGTTGCACTGTTACCGACTGGCATTAATATTATTCCTGCATTGCCCATTTTTTGTTTAACACCTAATTTTATTATTCAGTATAATCAGCTGATTAAGCAAATCAACTAAAATTTTATTTGTCCTACCTAACCCACCAGAATATAGTATATGTAATTCGTCATTAGCTACACTTCCAGATGCATAAAGCATATTCATATTTTTAATTGGCAATGAAACAAATTCGCCCGCATCTAACGTATATCCGCCCACTGTAACACCGTAATCAGCACATATCCTTATTGTTCCTGTATTTGCTTTATCTGCTTTTGCTACAAATTCAGCGTCTTCTATGTCGTCATTTATTAGCTTAAAAGGTTTGTTGGCTTCTGGAACCTTCCAGTCTCTGGAGCCCCAATTTCCATTATAATTAACCATATTTTATTTTCACCTATATATTTTATCTTGGTAAAGATGGCAAAGATGGCATTGTTCCACCAGTAACGGCTTTTCTAACTACAATAAACAAAATTACTGCAATTACGATAGCAATTACAACCACGCCTATAGTTCCTAGACCTTTGAGATAATCTGCAAACGAGTTAAGAGTTTTGCCAACATTATCTAGAGGTTTAAAAGAAGTAGTAATTGTTAAGTGGTCAGGCTGAACATTGCCAAAAAAATCAACGTTTACGGTATTTCTTCCAGTTGTTAGACCTTCGACAGATACTTCTATAGTTTCGTTCCATGCTGTTATGTTAAACTCAGCTGTTCCACTTTGGTTAGTGGTAGACTCGTAACAACTTTTATCGAACCCTTGTTTACATGCCTTTACAGTTTTGTTTGACAAAGGCAAGTTGTTAATATCTAAAACAGTAACAAAAAATTGAACCATTTTGTTTTTTCCTTACCCATTCACGATTACAGGAATCTCTATTTTGTTTGCTACTGGCTGAGGGTTTACCTTGTCGCTTTCGATTATCATTCTTACTGTTTTTTGTCCTTTTGACGTAGCAGGCAAAAATTCTAAATCTTGTGATTGTCTAGGCTCAAATACTACACTTTGAGCATTGATGTTTTCAACTGTTCCATCACTACCAAGAACTTCCAATGTAACATAACAGCTGATTTTATCACTTGTCTCATTTGTTAAATGAGCTATTGCATCGATAGCTAGCATTTTTCCTGTTACGGTAAGCTGTGCATCAATATCGTTCCATTTTGCAGGTCTAGGAGTCAGCTGTAAAAAATTATTAAAAAAACCGTTAAAAGCACTGCTAGCGCTATCTGTTGCATTGACCGCTGTTGGTGACCGATCTTGTACCTGAATTGCAGAGCTATCTGTTCTAATCGGGGTATTTGCACTTTGTGTGTTAGGGTTATTTGGGCCAGCAGGAATATTCCCTGTTGTCGGTGAGGCTGTTGGTTGAGTAGTAACGTTATTTTTTATTTGACTAAATGTAGAAGTAATTTTTGACCTAAATACTATAAATGCTATAACTACAGCACCTAGTATAAGGATTAAAGTATATTTATTTGACATTTTTAAATTTTCACTCAGATCTTGTTTTTAAAAGAAAAAACATACCCCAAATAAAAACGGGGGAGAATAATTTTTAACATCGTTTTATTAATTATCATATATACAACTAATAATATTACTTGCTAACAGTTGGCTTAAGAACAGTCGCCTTAATAAATCCAAAAGCCCAAACTGCAACTATAGCTATTACAGCTGTATATAGAATAGATTTCCATTCCATTTTATTTTTCACTTTTTATTTTTATGTGTTATTCTCTTGCGCCGTGGTGCAAGAGAAATATTGTGTATGCCCTTGCTGTTCCTACTTCGATATTAAAGTTCAAAGTATCGGTAACTTGGAAAGGTGATACAAGCAAAGGATAAAAGCCAGTTATATGCCCGTTTGTGGTTGCTTCCTTTTCAAACTCTACGATATCAACATCTTTGATTCTATCAATACCTATTCCAGAATCCATAAGTGTCACATACTGTAGCTCTGAATCTGCATCGTTTCCGTTTTCAATTCCGATAGCTTGAATCAACACCCGCTTTGGCAAGTTATCTGTCAGCCGATATTGTATACCTGTTGGGATAGAAACAGTAGTAAAAGCATAGATACGATCAGTCTTATATGGAACCGTCGGGTTTTTGTATGCCTTTGCAACAATCCTTAGCTGAAAAGTTGCTGTAGCTGTTCCAACTGATGACAAAAGAGAGCTAAGTGAATTGAGTGCTACTTCGATACCAAGAGGCTGATCGTCTGTTTTAATATTAAGCGGAATATCTTGTCTCTCAATCTGTGCCGTTCCAACATTAGCCAGCGCTGTTAGTGCAGTATATCTACCACGTCGCAAAGTTGCATAATCTCTTTGTTCTATCAATGACGTAATGTATTTTGCTCTTGCTAGCTGGTTACCCGTCAAAAGCATAATGCTCTTGCCGTCCTTGTCTGTAATGGTTAGTAAGTTGATTGCATTTGCAATATTCTTCGTTGTATCTATAGTTCCCGTGCCAGCTGTAATTGTAACGGTAATTTCCAATTCTAAAGTTGCAATATGTCCTATTTTTTGACAATAGACTTTTGCGATAGAACTGTTACTTGCCGTTACGTTAACGCTAGAACTGTTATAAATCTCTTTGTAGTACAAAGGAGTATCTAAAATGCCATACATTTTTTAAAATATCACTTGATTTGTTGACCCTTTAAATCTCAGACTGATACTCTAGAGATTATATCAGTCGTTGATAAAAAGCATCTAACAGATTGTATTTACAACCAATAATAATAAAAAGGCAATTAAATAAAATATTTAATTTATTTTCTGACATTTAAATATATGACAAAGAAAAGACATTTTATGAATTAAAAATATGGGAAGAATGGGATTGTGTAAGCGTGGAATATGTGAAAAACACGTTCTTGCAAAAAATGCAGTTAATGGAGCCAAATATCACGATAAAAATGATAAAAATATTATGCACCCATATTGTAATGTTTGCGAAGTCACTTTTACTAATATTAATATTGATTTTAGTAAAATAAAAAAATATACTTGTCCTTGTTGCAAGTTCCCAATGCGAACAAGAACAAGATGGACAAATACAAAGAAAAAATTAATTGCTAAGTTGTATTGCCATTAAAAATCTCAAATGTGTCGTGTTTCATATCGTATATAGCTCTATCATGGTTATCAAAGTTAAGTGTGGTTGTAGCTTGTGCGAAATCAGGATTTGTTATTTCTGCTAATCGTTCAATATCGTCAGGATATTTTTGCCTAAACGATATGATGTAATCACATTGTGCCAAAGCCGTTGGATATATTCTAGCTGGTCTTTGATCTATAATTACTAAACCTACGTTTCTATGCCGTCTTTGTCTGACAAATGCTGATAAACTTCTATCTTCTGTTTTATTTGAAGCATCTATATACTGATCAAAAACCATATGGGCTTCGTCTACAAAAACTGTATAGTTACCTAGTTGCATTATTTTGTTTATCATTAATGAGGCTTCTTGTTTTACAGTCAATTGTAAACCATCGAGGTAACAAGTATTTTTTGCTACCCATTTATCTTTTGCTGATCTAATAGGTGTAAGTGTAACACATTTTAGCTGATTTTTTAAAAGTTGTTCTTGTAGACTAAAAGCTTCCCAACTTTTACCCGAGCCTATTCTGCCAAAAATCGCTATACCTATATCTTGTTTCAATATAAAATCCATATTGTATCAATGCACCATGCCGATAAAAAAATCAAACCAATTAAAAAAAGGATTAATCCACCATGTAATAATATACATGGTAGACTTTATTTTTAATGTGTATATCATTTTTGATTTAACCTTGTTATTGTAATATCTTTCACTCTTTTTTGCTTATAGTCAATATCAAGAAGTTGAGTTTTTGGTGATACTATCAAGCCGTTTAGGTTTTCCCATGCTTCAACGCAACTAAGGCAACAACAAATAGCTTTTAGTTTGCCTATGTCGTTTTCGGCCACCGTTATTTTATTTGGGCAATTAGGGTTATCACATTTTACTTGTCTCATTTTTCTATTCTTTCACCAGCTTGTTTATCTTTTCGAAAAGCTCTAGATGTTTTTTGTTATTAGGTTCATACTTTACAAAAACCTCAACTAGAGAACCGTCTTTTAAAGTCAGCTGAATTAGCACTTTACCAGATACCTGCTCTTTTCTTATCTCGTTTATTTCACCTAGCAAAGATAAAACGGCTGGCATTTTAGACATAACATCTAACATATTCATAGGATTTTTATTACCATTATTCACTTCTACCACTTATCCCCTTATCTTGAACTTGTGTTAATTCCATTGTTTGATTATTAGCTATTTCTTGAGGTTTAATGTCGCTATCTGGTGTTACCTGTTTGATATCTTCTTTTAATGGTGATGGGTTATTAGGATTTGATTTTCTCTTATCGCTTTCTTCTTTCTCTTTCTTTTGCTTTTCGCTTTCTTGCTGTCTTTGTTCTCTCAGCTTTTGCATACGTGGCAATACTAGACCAATTGTGAACAGACCAGCACCGATCAAAGGCATGTATTTCAGAAATTTATTGTTCGGATCAAAAGGCAATTCTACGTTAGACCAAACTTCAATAAAGCCTTGTTTTTCTTCTTGTGTAATTGGTTCTAGCTTCATAACAGAGAAAAATCCACTTATCAGACCGATAAACCCCGTTGCCATAGATGCACTAATTTGATATGTTTGTTCAGTTGATACAGCTGAATTGCTACCATTACTATTAGTAGATGGTGTAACTTGTGGATTTGAAGTATCAACAGTTATCTTATTTTTAGAACCCTTTGGTCTACCACGCTTTTTAGTGCTAGATTCTATTATTTGATTGTCTGTTGAAATACTATTACTAACTGGCTGTTGTTGTGGTTGTTGTTGTGAATTACCAGCTTTTCTTATTTCGTCTAGTTCTTTGTCAAAATTGCTTATATTATCAGACGTTGACATTATTATTTTTCACTTTCTCGAGATAATCAATCGCTCTAGGCAATACAAAACATAAAGCACAAAGTGCAATAATTGCACCAATAGCATACAAACCAAAATTAGATTTATTTTTATCTTCTTTATTTTTTGGCTTATCTGGTGTTTTTGGTTTTTCTACGATAACATTAATTTCTTTCTTTTGTTGTTGTTGTTCAGACGGTTTATTTTCTTCTTGCCTAATTTCACTATCTATTTTTTGTTTGCTAGTCGAGCCTTTAGGTCTACCACGCTTTTTTATTTCTTCTTGCTGTTCTTCTGGTTTTTTATTATCACTTTTTAAAATAGTATCAACACTATCTTCTTTATCGGACATATTAAAAACAAAAATAAAAGGTATTTTTTAAAATATAAAGGCAAGTAAATTAATCATTTGTGTATTTATAGCACCAATGACAAATAAAATAATAATTACCTGATTTTTCACCTTTAATTAAATGAATAGATGGATTATCGCTTCTTAATAAAAACTGTTTGCAATCCCAACAAATAGAATTAGAGTTAATTTTTATTTCTTGCATAATTTTTGTTTGTCACCAGATAATAAAAGAAATAATACATTCTTTAATTCTTGTCTAAATTCAGTATTTCGTAATAAATATTCAAAAAAAGTAATTTTTCCTTTCATAATATCAAGTCCGCATTAATTGGTCTAGAATAATTATGCCCGTGAATATTTGTTAAATAGCCTGACCACAAACGCTTATTGTCACCGTTTAAATCTATTTCTTTTTTACGCAATTCCATTTTTCCTATATTTTGCCACGTATATCCTTTATGACGCATTGCAATTTTTGAGGCTGGTATTGAATTTCTATTGACTATCTCATAGAAATATTTACCGTCTTTTAGATTTAATTTATAATCCTCAATATCAAAAATTACTTTCTCTCCTTTTTTGTTTATTGTTCGCAATTCAAATCCTCTACTTTTTGTTTGCATTTTTTGATCGTTATCTGTATTGTAAGAATATACTCCTGCCATTATGACTATCATTTTTGGATGGTGATTATATTCATAATCTCCTAATTTTTGACTGATTGGTAAATTATTTAATTTCTTTTTTGAGAATATAGCATCAGTGGCTAACTGAGTTATATCGTCTTTATTATCTTTAATAGCATCCAATAACATCCCTCTAGTATACCCAGTAATATAACTACAAATTACAGGATTAAATATACCTCGAGGTTCTGGTTTACTTTGTGCTGTTTTGCCATATAGCGAATTAATACCAATTTTGAAGATATATTTTTGACCTTCGTTTGTTTGACTCATTCTTTGTCGATACATATAATTGACAATATCGTTAAATTCCCAGTGCTCCGCACCGTGATCAGGTTTAAAACAATATCCTTGTATTTTATGTATTTTTACATTGTAATTTTCAACAGCTGTTTTTAACTCATTTGATGTTGTATGTGTAATAAAAGTGCCAGACGGACAATAGACTAGTCCTAATTTTCCACGAAACATAAAAGGCGCAATCTTTTTTTCTTTTACTGTAGTTGTAATTTTGTAAAATCCTATTAATTCTTTATTGTCTTTAAATTCAGCTATATTTTTTATCTTTATCCATTTTCCTCGAGTAAAATCAGGCATTTTTGACATTGCATAAGGATAAGCTGACCTAATATCATAATGATGTATATCTTGTATTAAACCTCTCTCTGTAATTTCAAAACGCCCGCCAAAATATGCATTAAATGCTAACGCATTAACATCGTATGGAATATATTTAAAAGTAGGAAAATAATCTAATTGTGTGCGCAAATAATCAATTGCTATAGAACCCATTGAATGATATTTTTGTGGATAAAATCCAAATGCACTATGAAAGTTTTCAATCCATATGTCCATCACTTGTTTTGCCAAAACACAATCTTGTTTACAATATTGAATTATTTTATCTAGCTCGTTTTGATCAATTTTATCTGGAAATACTTTATCTTGATATTTACCGTCATATTCTTTATGTTTTCCTAGATATTTTTCAGCAACACTATCGAGATCACTTTTCTTTTTTATACCTGATCCTAAAAAGAATTGCATTGCATCATAAATTATTACCTTTTTTTCTTTGTCATTAACTGACCGTAAAGATAACATCTTTTTTGGAATATATTTGATTTTAATATCTTCAAAAATTCCTGTATATTTTTCACCGTTTCCAGTCTCACCAAAATAAAGGCTAGTTATTTTTTTACCTAAAGACTTTAAAATTATTTGTGCATCGAATTTAAGATTATAAACAACAAAAACCGTTAATGGATTTTCACCAGTTATATTAACAAGATAATTAAAATAATCTGTTAACGTTGGGCTTTTCTTTGTTGTTCCTAAAAGCACTTTATCATTTTTTGAATTACACATACAGATTACGTTTCCATTACTAGCATAAGTTTCAGTATCAATAGCAACAAAAGACGGCTTTAATTGAAGTGTTTTTTTATCAAGCGGTTTAAACTCTAACTTGTCTGGTCTGCCTAAGCCCTTAACTCGCTTGAATTTTGGATTAGACCAATATTTAAAATCACTTTCCCAAGATTTTTTCGAAAACGGAAGTTCTCTAGCATAGTTTTGATTTAACAATGTCATTTTTCTCTGTCTCCTTTTTTAATCGGGCGAATTATACAGTTCTTCAACGCTTTCGAACTTTTCAAGTTTGTCTAGAGTGGCTTTATTTGCTCTTTTGTATTTTTTAAATGACAAGTTCCTTTTCTCTAATCTCTCTATCTCTTTTTTCTTCTCTTTGCCAGCTTTTGTTTTTTCCCATTTTTTAAAAGTCATATTCTTTTTTTGTTTTGATGGTAGTCTATGATATGCCTTTGATAACTCTAAAACAATTCTGTCCTTAAGTTCTGCATTATATTCTTTACGAATAACATCGTTATGCTTTTTAACGATCATTGCATGAGCTTTTCTAACATCCGATACTGTAAAAATTCTGCCTTGTGAAACCATCTTTTTATAATTAGATTCTTTAAAAATTGACATGCCAGTTTTTTCAAAAAAAAGTTTGCGCATAGCCCGAGCCGTAGGTGTAAAACCTTGCATATTGTTAGCTAAATTTTTTATAGCCGACCAATTGCGTTTAACTTTGCTACCTTTGCCACGCTTAGGTAAAACGTCTTTTGCATTAACCATATGAATATAAAAGAAATAGATAAAAGAGAACTATATAAATATTAAAAAATAAAGTTACTTTTCAGTTTTAAAAATTATTCATGCAAAAATAATCCCATATTTAATTAATATAAAATTTACATGTAATACTTTTTGTTTTTTTGGAATAGGTGTAATTGCTATATTTAGAATACGGAAATAATCTTTTGTTGTCATTTCTCTACAAATTTGTGCTAATACTAATCTTGCTATAGACGACCTATAACTTATCGTAAATATTTCTTTATTAGTCATTTTCTGTTTGCTCTATTACATATGAATATAACGACCAAACAATATTATCCTTATCTTGTGCTGATCCATCAAACATAAACCCTTGTGTATGAATAAAATGATTTGTTAATGAAGATATACAACCGTTATTTTGCGAATTTCTCACAAACAGAACTATGCTTTTGTGTGTTACATGAATGAATGCATGATATCCTATTTCTACTAATTCTTTAAGCACTTTTTGAAGAATATTAATCAATTAAAAAATAAATAAAATTAATTAAAATATAAAGGCAATAAAATTAATTCATTTGTTGTAGCCAAATGAATCAGGTAATACGTATATTACTCTAGTTCCGCCGTTTCTTCCTAGTTTTGCAACATCCTTTTTTACCCTAATTATTCTGCATAAACTACAAGGAGATATCAAACAAGGATCACTTTCTATCAATTCTCTTTCAGCTGACCTTTTGATTTTTTCCTCGTCTGAGAGCGTTGGACGTCCTTGCAGCAGTTTTTCTATATGTTCGATAATTATCTTTTTACTTTCTCCACGTATACTTTGTTTTTGTGTTCTACATGATAATTCTGTAGCCATTATTCTAATATATTATATGTATTTTAATTAAGTATTTTGTTTCTAGTATATTTATATGATTTTTGAATATAGAGCCTAATATAAAAGTCAATTGCCTATTTTCGGCCTAAAAAATGGTTAATTTGTTCTAGAAAAATAAAAGTTAAAATTGTTCATGTCTTTAAATAATAGACACAAACAAATTTTTGATATTTTTTACGTTTGGATGCAATTCTTTACAATGTTTTTCTTTAGCTGTTCTGGTCTTACAACTGACCAAACATACTTGGCAGAATTTTGATAACATTTTTTATTTCTTGTTTCTCCTTGCTCTAGATCGTTTTCCTTTTGATAAAAGCTTAGACAATGAATAATCCCTCAACATTTTATTTTTAAATTTAGCTGATTCAGTCATTTGATATCTCACCTTCCAAGTTTTGATATCTATTTTCTTCAAGTTTATTAGATTGAATAAAAATTTTTAGAAACATCACTAGGTCTCCCTTTTTGTTAATAGAATCATTAATATTAGATATCTCATTCTCTAATTCTGCTTTTCTAACCTGTAAAGGAATTATTTTTAATTCAATTTCTGTTAAATTTTTGTTTAAGTTATCAAGTTTTTGTAAGTCTTTTTGTATATAATGTTCTAAGTCGTCAATCTTATACCGACATGCATCTAAAACTTGTTTAGGAATTTGATTATTTTCCATTTTAGCTATTTTCACCTTTTTATTAGCTTATACCAGCACAATAGCCGATATTATGTCCATTTTCAACATGTCTTAAATGGTTTTTGCATGTTTCACAGATATCTACAATTTCATTAGTGATTAGCACCTTTGCCTTGTTTCCTTGTGTTATTCGTTGACAGTAATAGCAAAATGTTGGCATTTTTTGCATCAATCCCTAAAACAAATATTTGTTTTTAAAGCATTCAAAAAATTTGATATATCGCTATTTGCTACACTCACGTTTTCAAAAATTATTTCCCCTGTAACTCTTAATGATCCGTGCTCTGTATGTATGTTTTTAGTTATCTTTTCAATTCTAATCATTAACAAAATTCATTTAAATCGAAGTATTTAAAGGTCAGAAAATAAATTACTTCCATAATTGTAATTTGATTATACAATTACCACATATCTCTTCTAAACAACCTAAGCAGTTATCAAGAGGTCGAAGAATATATTTTCCTTTATAAAATTCTCCACAAATACGACAAGTTAAATCAGGATGGTAATATTTTTTCATTGTTTATCAAAAAGTGTAAACTTGTTTTTAAACTTTAGAAAATAAAACATCTAGCAAGCAGTATACACAAAAGTGATTTACGTTAACATTTTTTGTTTTAAAATATACTTCTTTACTTAATATTTTTCTCATTATGCTATCGCTTGTTTGTTTGCTACAATTCATACAATATTCTCGCTCCATATAGACAGAATATTAATATAGAACTATATAAGATTTGTTCTTTCTGTATCTTATATACCGTTTTATAAACTATAAACTTTTTCAAAAAGTCAGCTGACCGATTTTTGTGACAACTTTATATAGGACGATGACATTTTTTGTGAAAATCAGATGTTATTAACGATTTTAGCACTAAGATAACGAAAATCAGATTAAAACAACCAAAAAACAACGAAAAAAATAAATTCAGAAAAGACCACTATACATTGCATGTTTT
>CAZRMD010000046.1:0-17312 GCA_964601135.1 uncultured Actinomycetes bacterium
GTCATGGGCGTCGATCTGACCTCGATGGGCGAGGTCAACGGCGACCTGTCCGGCAACCAGTCGAAATTCCAGCAGGCACTGGCAGGGCTTTCGCTCGCAACGCCAAACGGCTCCGTCAAGCTGGACTCCAACCGCAACGCGATTATCACCAACTACATCGTGCAGATCGTCTCCCAGTCGGATGGCAGCCTCGGTTTCAAGACGATCCAGACGGTGCCAAACGTGGATCAGACCTTTGGCGGCTTCTTTGGCCCGTCCTCTTCCCCGTCTCGCGACTCACCCAGCTGTTAGCCAGCAGCCGCTCTCCTCTCCCTCCCCCTTGTGGGGAGGGCGGGCCCGCCGGCCCACGCGAGCCGCGCTTTAGTGCGATGCGAGCGTTTGAGGCGTTCGGGAGGGGGTGATCATGCTGCGGCGCTTTCGCACTGAAATCGGACGGCGGCTTGCTGGTGGACTTGCGCTGTTTGTGCTGGCGTTTGCCGTTGTCTGGGTCATCATCCGGGCGTTCGGCCTGTTCGGGGCAACGGGAAACGTGCCCCAGTTCATCGTCGTCCTTCTCAATGGCCTGACGCTCGCCGGCCTGTACTTCATCGTGGCCAGCGGCTTCACCTTGATCTTTGGGCTGATGCGCGTCGTCAACATGGCGCACGGCTCGCTCTACCTGTTGGGTGGCTATCTTGCCTACCGCCTGGTGCAAAGTCACCAGAGCTACTGGCTAGCCCTCGCGTTGGCCACGCTCGCGATCGGGGTTGTCGGTCTCGTCATGCAGCAGGCCTTCCTCCGGTGGAACCAGGGCCAGGACCTCCGCCAGGCCTTGATCACCATCGCCATCTCGGTGATCCTCGCGGACCAGATGATCCCCATCTTTGGCGCCGCCGCCGTGACGATCCCGCCGCCCACCGGTCTGGCGGGCGCGATAGGGCTCGGCCTGTATGACATCCGCTATCCAACCTTTCGTCTCGTGGTGCTGGCCGTGGCGGTGGTGGTTGGCCTCGCACTCTGGTACGGGATCCAGCGAACCCGCTTTGGCATGATCATCCGCGCGGGGGTTGACGATCGCGCCATGACGTCAGCCCTGGGCATCAATGTCCGGGTCGTGTTCGCCATCACGTTTTTCATCGGCGCCTTACTGGCGGGCCTGGGGGGCGTTCTGGGAGGGACGATGATCGCGCTGGCGCCCGGTCAGGATGCCTCCTTCCTGCTGAGCTCGCTGGTGGTCGTCATCGTCGGCGGCATGGGCAGACTTGCTGGCGCGCTGGTGGGCGCGCTCGCGCTGGGCCTGGTCGACCAGCTGTCGGGCGTCTATCTGCCGGCGGGCTACACGAACTACTCCATCCTGCTGACGTTCGCGCTGCTCGTGTTCGTGCTGGCCGTCCGGCCGACTGGACTCTTCGGACGCCGGTGAACAGCCTGAGGAACCTTCAAGCGCCTTTGCTGAGGAAGTTGCCTCCACCTCTAGGCGTGGGTCAGGGAGGGGGCTTTTTCATCTGGTGGCTGGTCAAGCTCGTCGCGCTGGCAAGCGTTCTGCTCGTGGTGTTGCTCGTGCCGGCGCTTTTCTCTGCCTTCTTCACCCTTTCGATCGGCGTGCAATCGCTGATCCTGGGAATCGCTGCCGCCAGCATCATCTTTCTGAATTCGGTCGCCGGCATGGTTTCTCTCGCGCAGACCGCCCTCTACGGCGTCGCCGGCTACACCGCGGCAAAGCTCGCGGTGGAGCAAGGTCTCGATCCCTGGCTCGCGGCCTTGCTGGCGATCGCAGTCACCGTGGCGGTCGCCCTCGTCCTGGGAGCGGTCTCCAGCCGCAGCGAGGGGATCTATTTCTTGATGATCACGCTGGCGTCGGCCGTTATCATCTATTACTTCTTTTCGCAGGTCAGGGCCTTTGGCAGCCACGAGGGCATCAACGGGGTCTCGCCGCCGGCGTTGCTTGGAAAGCCGTTCGTTGATCCAACCGGGATGTACTATGCCGCGCTGATTGCCGCCATCCTGGTCTATGTGTTGATCTGGTACCTGCGTCACACGCCGTTCGGCTATGCCCTGCAGGGGGTTCGTGACGAGCCGACGCGGATGCGCGCGCTGGGCTTCAACGTCCCTCTCCTGCGCACCGCCGCTTTTGCCGTTGGGGCCGTTCTGGCCGCAATCGCCGGTGTGTTGCTTGTCTGGTACAACAGCAACATTTCGCCCGGTGCGATCGATCTGACCCGAACCATCGAACTGCTCGAGATCGCCGTCATCGGCGGGTTGGGGCGGCTGGAGGGCGCCTGGCTGGGAGCATTGCTCTTCACCCTTATGGACACCTACACGCGCGGGTACACCGACCGGTTCGAAACGCTGGTCGGGCTGCTTTTCCTCGCGGTTGTGCTTGCATCTCCGGGCGGGCTTGCCGGCCTTGCGGCCACAATCGACCGCTGGGTTCGCCGCCGGTTTCGCGAGAGGGTGGTCATCCCGGCCGCCAACTCAACGTGACGACCTCAGCGATCCGGGTGCGCGGATTGAGCTGCCGGTTCGGTGGCGTCCAGGCTGTTTCCCGCGTCGATCTGGATGTGGCTGCTGGTGAGCGTCGGGCCATCCTCGGCCCCAATGGCGCGGGGAAAACCACCCTCTTCAATCTTCTTTCGGGTGATGTCTACCCCAGCGGCGGGTCGATCGAGATCTTCGGGCAGGACGCGACGCAGACGCCGGCGAGGCGGCGAATCACGCTCGGACTCACTCGGACCTATCAGACCTCGAGGCTGTTCTTATTGCTTTCTGTTGAGGAGAACATCTACCTCGCCGTGGTCGGCGTCGAAGGCGGCCATCTGCGGCCCCTGCGCCTTCCTCGTGATGCTGGGTTTGCCGCCAGGGCCGGCGAGATTGCTGTGCGGGTCGGTCTTGGCGAACGGCGTGACATCGTCGTTGGCGCGCTCTCGCATGGTGAGCAGCGTCAGCTCGAAGTCGCCCTCGCCCTGGCAGGAAAACCAAGGATCATGATGCTCGACGAGCCGGCTGCCGGGCTTTCTGCAGCCGAGCGCCGCTCACTGACTGAGTTGTTGCTCTCGCTTGATCCCGCCATTACGCTGTTGGTCGTCGAGCACGACATGGACGTTGCGCTTCGCGTCGCCCAGCGGGTCACCGTCATGCACGAAGGGCGAATCGTCGCCGAGGGAACACCCGAGGAGATTCGGGAGAATCAACTCGTTCACGACCTCTACCTGGGCCGCGGATATGCCGACCACTGAACCGGTGCTCGCGGTCAGTGCTCTCAACGCTTATTACCGATCGGCGCACATCCTCCAGGATGTTCAATTTCGGCTCGATGCCGGGGCCGCAGCCATTGTTGGCCGAAACGGGATGGGTAAGTCAACCCTGTGCAACGCGATCATGGGCCTGCTGCCACGCATCAGCGGCTCGGTCCGGCTCTTCGGTGAAGAGCTGGTAGGCCGCCCGCCGCACCACATCGCAAAGGCCGGGATTGGCTATGTGCCTCAAGGCCGGAGGCTCTTCCCCTCGCTCACAACAGACGAGCACCTGCGCATGATCGGGTCTCGCGGCGGCCGCTGGACGATCGACGGGATCTACCGCCTGTTCCCGCGGCTCGCGCACCGCCGCAAGTTGGGCGCAGGTCAGCTCTCGGGCGGCGAAAAGCAGATGCTGGCCATCGGCAGGGCGCTGCTCCGCAATCCACGGCTGCTGATCATGGACGAGCCGTCCGAGGGCCTGGCGCCCGCCGTGGTGGAGACCCTGGTGCAAACCCTGCAACGGTTGACACAGGAGGGCGTGCATCTGCTGGTGGTGGAACAGAATCTTGGCGTGGCGACGGCGCTGGCGGACCGCCAGCTGATCATGCTGCGCGGACAGATCGCCACTGAGACCACTGCTGCCGCGCTCGCAGCCGACGAGGAAGCTCAGCGCCGCTATCTTGGCGTGTCGCGCACCGGCACGTAGTCCCGGGCCCCGCTCTTTGGATCGTAGCGGACCTTCATGAGCTGGCCGGTGCTGGGATCGACGAATCGCTCACCCGTTTCTTCCCAACGTCCACCCGGACTGACGGCTGGGCGATGGCGTCCGCCCTCGAGCAACAGGGCCGCGATCACAATGACGCCGTTGATGAACAGGTAAAAGACGAGTCCGGTGATGACACCGGCCAGGGCGAGGGCGATGGCTCCGATAATTGCCAGCGCACCATAACGAGGATCGCCTTGCACAGCATCAGTCGCGGACCCGGCTCGATCACCGCGGCCGTTCCGTAGGCCACGATCTCCGACATGGTATTGCCGATTTCGGACGAGTCATACTGCATCCGGATCACGGCATCCGCCCGCATCGCCGTCGCGTTTTGCACCATCCGGTCAACGGCATGCCGCCGGGCGTCCTCCAGCAGCTCGGTATATTCGGTGATCTCTCCCCCACCGATCGAGCGCAGCCCCGCCATGATGTTGCCGCCCAGTCCGCAGCTGCGAACCACCAGGCCAAACACCTGCCCCTTCATTTCGACGTCGACGTTATCGTGCGGTCGGCCTGCTAACCAGTCGCAGCGGTCAGGACTTCCATGTGACACCCGTCATGCGTCACGATGGACACATGGAAGAGAACACCGAACAAGTCCGAAACCGTCCCGAACCCGCTGAGCCGAATCAAGAGGCCGGGCCGAGCGAGCAGGATCCCACCGTACGTACCGGCGAGGCGCCCGTGAGTGGCCAGTCTGCGCCGAGCAGCCAGAATCCGAAAATCCCGCCCGCGAGCGAGACCTGGGTCGAGGGCCAGCCGACCTCCGACGCCGACTACGGCGAGGACGAGAGAGCCGGCGAATAGCCTCTCGCGGTTTCGGCCGCTTCGCCGTTGACTGTTCGATAGAAAAGCTCTATAGCTAAGGCGTGCTGCTCGCACAGATCGAGGGCTTTCTCGAAGTCGCCCGCCGTGGCAATGTCAGCCGTGCCGCCGAGGCGATGTTCGTGACCCAGCCGACTTTGACCGCCCGCCTCCACGCGCTCGAGCGCGAGATGGGCGAGCCCCTCTTCGCCCGCACCCGTCGCGGGATGCGACTCACCGATGCCGGACGCGCCTTCCTTCCCTATGCCGAGCGGGCCATCCGCGCGGTGCGGGACGGTAAGCAAGCGCTAGCCGATGCCCGCTCGGCTTCGGCGGGCCGGCTGGTCCTGGGTGCCGCGCCTGCCGTCAGCACCTACGTATTGCCGGCGATCCTCCAACGCTTTGCTGCCGCCTATCCCCGCGTCGACGTCGCGGTCCGCACCGGCCATTCCGAGGATGTGCTCCAGATGCTGCTGCGCGAGGAGGTTCAGCTCGCCATGGTGCGGGCGCTACGCCATCCCGACATCGAGTCGATCCCCTTGTACGAAGAGGCTCTCGTGCTGGTCGTCCCGCCCGGGCATCCGTTTGCCGAGCGCTCGAAGGTTGCGATTGCCGACGTCGCATCAGAACGCCTGATCTTCTTCGACCGGACATCGAGCTATTACGAGCTGACCCAGTCATTTTTTCTGAGCCTCGGCGTGACGCCGCGCGAGGTGATGGAGCTGGACAACATCGAATCCGCCAAGAAGATGGTTGAGCGCAAGCTCGGCATTGCCCTCCTGCCGCGCAGCGCCGTCGCCGGCGAGCTGGCGGCGAAAAGCCTCAAGCAGGTCCAGGTGACTGACGCGCCCGCCGTGTCACAAAAGATCGTGATGATCCGCCGGCGCGATCAGGGGCGTCCGTCGGGAACGGTCGCCGCGTTTTTGAACCTGATGCGTGAGACCGATCCCGCCGCGCTCGCGTCCTAAACGACCCGGTCTTCGGGCAGCGCCTCCACGTATTCGCCTCCGAGACGCGCGGCGTCGTAGGCCTTGCCCAGGATGTGGTGGTAGGGAACGCCCGAGAAGAAATGATGGCTCTTCGTCGGCAGGTCCTGACCAGCTTCGAACTCCTTGCGCTGAAGTGCGATATACCCGTCCTGCTGCTCCTTCGACATCGCCTGCAAGAGCACGCTCAGGCCGTAGCCTTCGGCGTGTTGGGCGCCGAGCGTGATGAAGATGAACTTCACGCCCATCTCGCCGAGCTCGCCGAACGTCATGGGGTTGGGATCCTTGAACCACTTGAAGGACGACGACCAGTTGAACGCGAAGCGAGCGTCGGGGAAGCGCTTCTTGATCTCGCTCGTAAATGTCTCGACCGGCTCGCGCTCGGAGGTCGGGAACTCGCACCACAGCATGTCCGGGATGCCGCTGTCCAGATAGCGCAGTCCCCGGTCGACGGCGAGCTCCATCTTGCGCAGCGACTCCGGCGCGTCCACGGCGCTCAGCCCGTCCGTGCGGGCAATGATGACAAAGTCCTGGTTGCCGAGGTCATCGGCCACGGCGCGCGCCATGCGCAGCTTGCCGATCATCTCGTTGACGGGGATCAGCGCCTTGCCCCCGATGTGCCCGCAGCGCTTGGGGAGGACCTGGTCCTCGATGTGCGCCGCTGCGACGCCGGCGTTGACGTACATCTCCGTGGTGCGCTGGACGTTGAAGATGTTGCCGTACCCGCCGTCCATGTCCACGATCACCGGCGGGATGTCCAGGTGCTTGGGGGCGATGCCCTTCTCCGGTTCACCGACCGCCATGGTCAGCTGGAATTTCCGCAGCGCACTGACAGTGCGGCGCGCGGCGTCGGCGATCTCGGTGCTCGAGTAGAGATCCATATCCGTGGTACCCAGGTGGCCGATGGCGAAGGAGTAGCCGCTGAAATAGACGGCCTTGAAGCCGTAGTACATGACGAGCTCGGCGCCCATCGGGTCGTAGACGCCCGGCCCGAACAGGAAGGGCTCCGTCTCGAGCAGTTCGCGCATCCGCGCGCTCGGATGGGTAAAGCGCGATGCCGGCACCTTGAAGCCCTCCGGCAGGAGCGGGGTGGGCACGAGCCGATCAGTTTTGCGAAACGTGACGCCACTCATGCGGCTACTCGTTGCCGTGGTCGCGTTCGCAGTCGTCCGGACAACCGCACTCGGCCGTCTCGGCCCGGCACGGTTGGTAGTCGTCGCTGGTCGTCCCGATGGCTCGCCCTTCCATTTTGATCATGGAAGTCAGCCTATCAACTAACCCATCATCAGGTCCAATCGTTTCTTGCGATTGGCGCGATAGATCAGCTCTATTACTTGAAGCTGGCTGCCATCTCCACGGCAAGCGCGGCAGCGGCTACGAGCAGGACCCCTCCAACGATGCGGGCGTCGTTGGTGGCCGAAACAGCGAGTTGACCGATCTTCTGGAGCGCCGCCCGCAGGGCTCGACCAATACTGAGCTCAGAGTGCAGACGAATCGGCGATCGAAACCGGATCGACCGCAGCTCGGGCCGGTGCGCCGAAAATCCCATTTCGCTTCCCTCCCTTCCCCCTCAGCGAACGGGCCTCCTGCCCGGCACCTTAGCAGATCACGCCGGGTCCACGTCAAGGCACCGGCTGGTTCCAGCGTCTGATCACCGGGTCCGCGTGCTCGTAGCTGAGAACACTCACCGCGGCCGTCTCGAGCGCGTAGTGACGACCCTCCTGGGGCGGCTGCTCGAGCCACCGGGCCGTCAACACGCGAAGCACGTGCCCATGGGCGAAGATCATGACGTCGCCGTCGGTTCGGCGAACTTCGGTGATCACGTGGTCCGCCCGCCTACCAACATCGTCCGCCGTCTCGCCCCCGGGACCGCCGTCCTTCCAGAGTGACCAGTCCGGCCGGCTAGCCGCGATTTCCTTCGAGGTCTTGCCGTCGTAGCTGCCGTAATCCCACTCCATGAGGTCGGGACGGAGCTCCATCCGATCGCCATAACCGGCGAGACGACAGGTCTCGACCGCGCGCTGGAGCGGGCTGGATAGCACCAGCGCGAAATCCCAGTGACGCAATTCCGGCCCCAGCCGTCGGGCCTGGTCGCGGCCGGCGTCGTTCAGCGGAATATCGGTTCGGCCGGTATGCCGTCCGTCCCGGCTCCAATCGGTTTCCCCGTGACGCACGAGAACGACCTGTTGCTTAGTCAGCTCGCTTCAGCTCGTCCGGAAATCGAGGTTGGACACGCCACCGTCAAGTCGGACGTCGAACCGGTCGGTCGCCCCTGTATATCCACCGCTCTGCTTCTGGAATTCATTGCCGCTGCTGTAACCGGTGCCGTTGATCTTCAGATCGCTCACCCCACCGCTGGTCGACAGACTCCACTGCGCCTTCGATGGCAGCCGCAGCGAGAGGTGGCTGACTCCGCCCGATATCTGGATACCGTCGGTGCCTTTCGGCAGGCCGAGCTGGATCGTCGCGTCGCTGAGTCCTCCCGAGATCTCGAGGCGGCTCAGTTGAAGCTCACGCAGGTCGAGATGCACGTTCGAGGCGCCCCCGCTCATGCGAATCGTCCACGGAATGCGGTTGTTGAGCGTGACCGTGAGGTGCCGCTGGCTGGACCCGAAAAGTCGAAAGGGGCTGAAGTTCCCGTTCTGACTGAGCGCGACGGTGCCGCTCGGCTGGTCGAAGGAAATCGTCGGCGGATTCTCGCCCGCCGGATAGTCGATGTGAGCCTGGTACATCGTCTCGCCCAGACCACCAGTCCGGAGGTCCATGCTCGCCGTCCCGTAATTGATCTCGAGCGTGCCGGCGGATTCTCCACCCAGAGACTGCGAGGAGTCGGCGTGGTGCGTTCCGAGCTGGCCCGCCGGCGCCCAGACGGCGAATGCGACCGCACCGATGACGATGACCGCGGCCGCGGCCAGTCCGGCCATGGTCGCTTGCTGGCGGGGCAACGTGTGGTTGAGGATCAGCTGCAGGCCGAGGATGACCAGCAGCAATGGCCAGAGGTCGCCCAGCCGTTGCAATGCCTCCGAGGACAGCACGCCCAGGTTGGCGAGCAGCACGATGACGCCAATCGCGATCACAACCAGCGGGAAGACCAGGCCGCGGGTCCGGTACATGGGCGCCCTCAGCGGCGACGAAGCAGGACGAAGAGGCCGATCGCGATCAGCACCACCGGCCAGAAGACATCCCAACGGAAGGCGTTCAGGACACCCAGGTTGTCGAGCAGAAAATAAGCCCCCGCGACGATCAGAATGATCCCGAGCCAGAGACCTCGCGGGCGCCCGTAGATCGGCGGCGGATTGCTGGGCGAGCCCCCAGCTCCGGATGCCGTTGGCGTGGTAGCAGGCGGTTCTGTCGATGAGCTCTGGGAACGCCGGAACCCCGTCCTGAAATCATCCCGGATTTCGTCGCCCATCGAGCGCAGTCGCTCTCCGAAGTTGCGGCTTCCCTCGGCCTGGACGCTGGCAGGCGGATCCATCAGGAACCAGAGAACGAGGTACAGGATGATGCCGACGCCATGGAGCAGGGCCAGGACGATGAAGACGATCCGAACCAGCATGACGTCCAGCCCGAAGTAGTGGGCCATTCCGGAGCAGACCCCGGCGACGATTCGATCCGAGCCACGTCGCAAGACGCCCCCCGCCGTCTCACCCATCGCCGGCGTCATTATCGTCTATGGTCCCGCCGCGGCCTGGGCGGGGAGGGCTCAGAGCACCCGACGGCCGACCAGCAAGTTGTAAATGATGCCGATGATTGCCAGCACGAGCAGCAAGTTGATGAGCGCCCCGCCGACGCGCATGGCAAAGAGGACCAGCCATGTGACGAACAGCACGACAACGATGGTCCAGATCAAGCTAACCATTGCGAGCCTCCCAGCGGCATTAACCCGCTACGTTATAGCGCGACTATCATCTTAGTCGGAAGGCAAAACTCTGTCAATGGTCGCTCGGGCCCGGACCCGGGCCAGCTGCGGCTTCTCGACAACCGGGCTCTCCGGGGTGGCCGCAGCAGGGTTGAGGAGGAACGCGCACGCGATTTCTGATCAGGGATACCAGCTTCTTTCTGAGCGGCATGTCTTGCCGTAGGTTGGCCCAGAAGGCGTCCATCGATCTGCGCCGCTCGCTCACAGTTCTATCTGTCTCTAATTTGCGGACAGGCGGCGGGTGTTACGCCGGGACCGGTGCTCGCTCACCATCGAGGTTCTTGACGACCTCGCCCGCCAGGACCACCAGCCGGACATGCCCCGGATCAGCAAAGATCGCCGGATCAGCCAGCGGGTCGGCATCGAGCACGATCACGTCGGCACGTTTGCCTCCCTCGACGGTGCCGACCTCGTCATGGATGCGCAGTAATTCGGCGTTCGTGCGAGTGGCGGCGATGATTGCGTTCATTGCGCCCATCACCCGCGCCTGACAGGCGATCTCCTTGCCCTTGTCGCCCTGCATCGCTGCAAGGACGTCAGACCCTGACCCGATCCGCAAGCCTTTTTCGTACGCCAGATTCAGCGCGTCGTAGGCGCCAGTCAATCCCTGGCGGATCTTTCGCACGTTGTCGGCCGTCCAACCATTCCCGGCTTCGAGTCGCGACAGCAGTTCGTACGTGATGATCGTAGGCACCAGGAACGTGTCCTGTTTGGCAAGCATCTGGTCGGCGGTCTCCTCATCGAGGAAATTGCCGTGCTCGATCGACCGGACGCCGGCTCGTAGGCAATTCTGAATGGCCCGCGGGCCGTAGGCGTGGGCCAGCACATACTTCCCGACGGCGCCGGCGACCTCCACGGCCGCCTTGAGCTCGTCGACCGAGAACTGCACGTGGTCGAGCTCGTCGGTGGGCGAAGCCGCTCCGCCGCTGGCCATGACCTTGATCTGGTCCGCGCCCCGGCGCAGCGCTTCACGGGCAGCCCACCGGACTTGATCGGCGCCGTCGGCCAGGATGGCGTCCATCGTCAGGCCAGGGATCGCGTGGAACGGCTCGCGTGCGGTGCGCGGCCGCTGATTGTCGCCGTGACCGCCAGTTTGCGAGAGGACTGGCCCGCTGATGAATATGCGCGGGCCGCGGATCAATCCCCGATTTACGGCATCTTTGAACCCCCAGTCGAGGCCGCCGGCATCGCGAACGGTCGTGAATCCCGCCTGCAAGGTGTCTTCGATCTGCAGCGCGATGCGCAAGGCAATCACGGCAGGTGCCAGGCTGACCTCAGCGACGGGATCGAGGTCCAGGCTGGCGAGATGCACATGGGCGTCGAGCAACCCGGGCATCAGGGTCCGGCCCTGGCAGTCGATCACTCGAGCATCTCGGGGACCGGACGGTCCGCTCCTGGCGCCAATCCGTGTGATGCGTTGGTCTTCGACGACGACGCGCGTGTTTGGCTGTGGATCCCGCCCGGTGCAATCGAGCAGCGTGGCATTCTCGAAAACGATCGTGGAGCTCCCTCCCCCTTGTGGGGAGGGGCGGGGAGGGGGTATCACGCGTCGCTAAGTGTATTTCACATCCCGGTGTAGGTCAGGAAGAGATCGGTGCCATAGGCCAGCAGGAAGCCGAGCAGCAAGCCCCAGCCCATGGCCACGGGCGAGTTGACCCGCCGTCCGATGTGAAACATCTCGTTGATCACGTACAGCAGCGCGCCGGCAGCCAGCGCCAGGAACAGGACATAGATAGAGGTAGACGTAAACGCGTACCCCATCACCGTCCCCAGGAAGGTCGGGCCGCCACCGATCAAGCCGGCCAGGGCCAGGAAACGCCACGACGGCATGGCCGCATCCATTGCCAGCGGTGCGGCGATGCCGAAGCCTTCGGTGATGTTGTGGAGCGCGAATCCGATGACCAGCACCAGGGCGAAGGCGACGGCGCCGGTCGCCGCGGACTGACCGATCGCCAGCCCCTCGGAGAGGTTGTGCAGGCCCAGCCCAGTGGCGATCATCATCGCCAGGGTCTTTGGCGGCGCCGGTGGCGCTTGCTTGGTTCGGCCGAAGAGGCGGCCGTTGACGTAGATCAGCACCAGCAACCCGACGGCGATGCCGGCGGCGAAGATGGCTGCCAGGGCAACGAAGGCCCGATCGCCGCGGTGCATGGCGGCCAGGGCGGTCTCCACCGGTGCCGAGGCGTGGCTCAGGATGTCCCATAACAGAAAAATCAACACACCGGTGGCGACGGCGTTGAGCATGCCCTGCACGGCCCGGGACACGCCGCGGATGCGGCCGATCGGGAGCCCGATGAAGATGGTGGCGCCGGCGATGGCGCCCAGCCCGGCAGCTCCGAGGTGACTCATGACTTGCTAATGTTAGTCGATGCGAACACCGGGATTAGCTCAGGCTAACACGCGGGATCAGCCGCCTTCGGAGGTCATCGCCCACTATCTGGAGGCGATCTACTACATCCGGGCGGAGGGCGAGGTGGTTCGCAGCGCCCGCCTGGCCGACTGGTTGGGCGTTAGCCGGCCCACCGTGACGGCGGCCTTGCGGCGCATGAGCCGGGACGGGATGGTCAGACTCACGCCCCGAAAGGATATCGAGCTCACCACCCGTGGCGACGCGCAGGCCGCCGCCATCGTCCGGCGCCACCGGATCGTCGAGCGCTGGCTGACCGATGCGCTCGGCCTCGACTGGGTCACGGCCGACACGGAGGCGGAGCGTCTGGAGCACGCTGTGTCCGATGTCGTAGCGGACAAGCTCTATCGTGCCCTGCGAAGACCCCAGACCTGTCCGCACGGGAATCCAATCCCGGGCTACGCCACCATGCGGGCGAGCGAACTGCGCCTATCAGCGCTCAAAGCCGGCGAAGCCGGTACGATCACCCGGATCTCGGAAGTCGCGCAGCGAGAAGCCCCGGCCCTGCTGCAATACCTTCACGACCGCGGGCTCAAGCCTGGGACGCGGATCGTGGTGGAGGACGTCGATGCAATCGGTCAGACGATGCGGCTTCGGGCGGCCCGGACGCTAACGCTCAGCACCGAGACCGCCGCGAAGCTGTCGGTCGTGCGCGCGACTAAGCCGAGACCCGGACAGGCTGCCGTTCCTCGCTGACTCGCTCCTCGCGGATTTCGACCGGCTTCACGGTCGTGGGGGAGTGGGGCAGGAACAGCCAACCGGCGAAGACGATGACGCTGCACACAATCGCCATGACAGTTGTCGGATCCATGTGATTTCCTCCTTCTTAATTCGCGTTGATGCCGGCGTAGGCGGGTTCACCGTGTTGCGAGATGTCGAGCCCGAGGAGTTCTTCTTCTTCGTGCACCCGCAGGGGAACGAAGATGTTGATGATCTTGAGGATCACGAAGGTGCCGATCGCCGCCCAGCCCCAGGAGGCGCCGATGGCCACCAGCTGGATCAGGGCCTGCTTCGGATTGCCGTAGAACAGGCCGTTCGCGGCTGCGGAGTTGATCGCCACGGTGGCGAAGAGGCCGGTGCCGAGTGCGCCCCAGGTCCCGCCGATCCCATGAACCGCCCAGACGTCGAGGGCGTCATCGACGTGGATCCGCTCGCGCAGCTGGATGGCGAGGTAGCAGAAGAGGCCTGCACCGAACCCGATAACGATGGCCCCCATCACGTTGACGAAACCCGAGGCCGGGGTGATGGCGACCAGGCCGGCAACGGCACCGGCGGCGGCGCCCAGCACGCTCGGCTGCCGCTTGTGCCACCAGCTCACCGTCATCCAGGTCAGGGCTGCCATCGCGGTTGCGGTGTTGGTAACCACGAAGGCGCTGGTCGCCAGACTTCCCGCGGCGACCGCGCTCCCGGCGTTGAAACCGAACCAGCCGAACCAAAGCAGGCAGGCGCCAAGCACGGTCATCGTGGCGTCGTGTGGCTCGAACTTCCCCTGCCCGAAGCCGAGCCTCCTGCCGAGGACGAGCGCGGCGACCAGGGCAGAAACGCCCGAGCTGATATGCACGACCGTCCCGCCCGCGAAGTCGAGGGCACCCAGGTTGTGCAGCCAACCGCCGGCGCCCCAGACCCAGTGGGCGATGGGGTCATAGACGAACGTGGCCCAAAGAAGAGAGAACAAGACGAACGCCTTGAAGCGCTGCCGCTCGGCGAAGGCGCCGCTGATCAGCGCCGGGGTGATGACGGCGAACATCATCTGAAAGACCATGTAGGCCTGATGAGGAATGGTGGGGGCGTAATCGGCATTCGGCGTAAAGCCCACGTTGTTCAAGCCGACCCATTCCAGGCCGCCGATGATGTGGCCCTTGTCCGGGCCGAAGGCGAGGCTGTAACCCCACAGCACCCATTGGACGCTGATCAGACAGAGAATGAAAAAGCTGTGCATTATCGTCGACAGCACGTTCTTCCGGCGGACCAGGCCCCCGTAGAAGAACCCGAGTGCCGGCGTCATCAACATCACGAGCGCAGCGGACGCTAAAACCCAGGCGGTATCGCCACTATCGATTTTCATTGCCGGAATTGTCCGATGAGAGGCGGCTCAGGCGTAATGGACCGCCGTCACGGAATCAGCGGCGGCTCTTGGTGCACCCGGCACAAAATCAGTTCCCTCACCCTTGTGGGGAGGGTCGGGCCCGCCGGCCCACGCGAGCCGCCGGGGCGTCGCCCCACGCGAGCCGCCGGGGCGTCGCCCCACGCGAGCCGCGCGGACGTGCGATGCGAGCGTTTGAGACGTCGGAACGTGCGAAGCGAGCGTTTGAGACGTCAGAACGTGCGATGCGAGCGTTTGAGGCGTTAGGGAGGGGGGATTAGGCCCTGCGTGCCCACGTCCGGTTGTCGTGGCAGAAGTGGACGGCGGCCGGCCGCAGCCCGCGCAACGTCTCGATCGATCGCAGCGCGGTTGGCACATTCTCCATCTGCGCCTCCACCGGTAGCTGCCCGTGGAACATCTCCACGGTCCAGCAGGCATCGCCCGTGATCACCGCCGGCCCTGCCGTGGTATCGATCTGGATCGCCTGGTGCCCCGCCGTGTGGCCTGGCGTCATCAGGACCTTTACGCCGGGAACAACCTCGGTCTCACCATTCAGCAACTCGAACCGCGCCCCGGCAAACTCCAGCCACGCCATCGGCGTCTCATAGCTGCGCCGCCTTTCAAATTCCGTTCGCTGGATGTAGAACGGCGCGTGGGGAAAGACCGCGTTCTGGCCGCAGTGGTCGAAATGGAGGTGGCTGTTGATCACCCACTGGATGTCGGCCGGATCGACGTCGTGCTTGCGCAGCGCCTGGGAAACCGAGGCGTTCACCGGGCGGTAGTCCTTGATCAACTCCAGCGGCGTTCCATAGCCGGTGTCGACGAGCCCTGCCCCGTGGGGATGCTTGATCAGGAATCCATGCACGGGGATGGTGCGGCTCAGGTCCTCCAGCCAGAGCTGTCCAAGGTCGAGCCGGACAATCGCCTCCGGCGCTAACTGCACGCCGTGATGCTATCTCCCTCCCCCCTTGTGGGGAGGGCCGGGAAGGGGGTACGGCGGCTAAGCCTTCAGCAGCGGCAGGATCTCGAAGTTTCCACCGAGCAGGTCCGACGCTGGTGCGTTGAGGTAACCCTGCAGCACCGAGGCGTAGACCGAGCGGAAGTCCGTCGTGAACTTCAGGTTGCCGTTGTCCAGATTGGTGAGGCTCGGCTGTTCGCCGTAGAGGCCGCCCTTCACCGGCGAACCAAGCAGGAACATGGGCGCGGCCGTGCCATGGTCGGTGCCCGCACTGCCGTTCTCCTTGACCCGCCGGCCGAATTCCGACCAGGTCATCACCAGGATCCGATCGCTCAGGCCATGACCCGTAAGGTCCTGCATGAACGCGGCCAGCGCCTGGTCGAGGTCATTCAGCAGCTTGTCATGAACGGGCTTCTCCCGCGCATGGTTGTCGAACCCGCCCAGCGTCACGTGGGCCACCCGCACGCCCAGGCCGGAGACGATCGTCTCGGCCACCAGCTTCAGCGAGCTGGCGATCGGGCTGTTCGCCGGATACGTGGCCTTGGCCTGGTAGCTGGCGTCCGTGGCCTGTAACGCGTGCGACGCCTGCAGCGCTTCCTGCAACGTCGTGTCGAGCAGCGCACCGAAAGGCGCGGGTCCGGCGGTCTTGAACGCGCCGTAGAACTTCATCAGCGGGTTCTCGACGTCCACGATCGTGCCATGCTCGTTGACCGGTTGTAGACGGAACGTCTTTAGCGACTGCAACGCCATTACCGGAGTCTTCGACCGCATCTCCGGTGGCACCAGCGACCCGGCGCTGACGCCTTCCAGCGCGTGGTTCGGCGACTCACCAACCTGGTCGAGATAGTTCAGGTACCGGCCAAGCCAGCCATCGCCGATGCCGCTCTGGACGTTGGCGGTCTCCCAGATCGACATCGAGGCGAAGTGCGACAGGTTGGGATTTGGATAGCCCACACCCTGGACGATCGCCAGCTGGCCGGCATCCCAGCTGGCTTTCAGCCCCTTGAGATTCGGATGCAGACCCAGCTGATCGTTCAGTTTCAGGACACCCTGGTCCTGGCGGAGCGTTGGTCGGGCGTCGTGATAGGCACCGTCCTGGAACGGGATCAGCGTGTTGAGGCCATCGTTGCCGCCGGCCAGCTGCACGAGAACGAGAATCTTGTCGCTCGGCGTCGCGTTCGGCGAGTCGGCGGCCGCCGCGGCGAGTCCGTTGGCGAACACGGAAGGCACCGCGGAGCCGGCAATCACCGGCAGCAGACCCTGCTTCATGAAATCTCGGCGGCTAAACATGGCAATTCATCTCCATTAGTTCAACTGAAATTCGGGCGTCGCCATGACCATGAACTGCAGGCCCGCCTGGTCACCGGCATGTTGCTGTGCGTAGTCATGAATGCCGCTGGCCGTTGTGCTCGTGACGTTGCCGTCGACCAGCGTGCTCATCAGTTGATCGGCCGTCAGGCTGGGTAACGATGCATGCATGCGCTGGGCGGCGGCGTTGGCAAAGTTGATGCGCGCCAGCAGGGTCGAGCTGTTGATCCAGGCGGTGCCGCCGGGCCAGCCGGCGACGTTGGGCGGATAGAACAGGACCTGCCCCATGGGTGCCATGCCGGCGGCGGCGAGCATGTAGCCTCTCGAGTCCGCGCCGGTGGCCTTGATCGTCTGGGCCACCAGCTCGGCCGGACTCTTGACCAGGGCCCGGTACGCCTTCTCCGAATAGAACGCGTCCATGCCGAAAATTTCCGTGACGACGGCGCCGACATTGTAGCGCGACTTCTGGAACGTATCGGCCAGGTGCTGGACGATCTCCGGCTCCGGATTCGGGTAGGCAAAGAACGCGAACAGCCTGGTGCTCAGTCGCTCGGCGGTGGCTCGCAGCGGGACCAGCATTTCGACGATGTCGTCGCCGGTGAAGTTGCCCGTCTTGCCCATGAAGGTCTTCGAGCCGCCGTCATGGAGCCGCGGCACGAACACGGAGTCCGTGGCATAGCGCAGCTTGCCTCCGCGCAGCGTCCATCCGGTGAACGCCCGGGCGGATTCCTGTGAAGCACCACACGAGGGCGATATCTAGCCTTTATGCGGCGTCCGACATGCAGCATGCCTTCCGCAGGTTCTCGATCAGGGCCTTGTACTCGCGCGCGGGTATGGCATCAAGCTCATGTTCTCGTCGACGAGATCCA